>NC_022247.1:5507500-5795261 GCF_000463015.1 Variovorax paradoxus B4
TGAAGGTGATCGTCGTGACCGGCGCGGGCGGCAACTTCTGCTCGGGTGGCGACGTGCACGAGATCATCGGCCCGCTCACCGGCATGCGCATGCCGGAGTTGCTCGAGTTCACGCGCATGACCGGCGACCTGGTGAAGGCCATCCGCCATTGCCCGCAACCGATCGTCGGCGCCATCGACGGCGTGTGCGCCGGTGCCGGCGCGATGATCGCGCTGGCCTGCGATCTGCGCTACGGCTCGCCCGCCACGCGCACCGCCTTCCTGTTCACGCGCGTGGGCCTCGCCGGCGCCGACATGGGCGCCTGCGCATTGCTGCCGCGAGTGATCGGCCAGGGCCGCGCTTCCGAGCTGCTGTTCACCGGCCGCGCGATGACGGCGCAGGAGGGCCAGGCCTGGGGCTTCTTCAATGCGCTGCACGAAAGCGACGCATTGCTCGAGGCCGCCACCAAGGTGGCGCGCGAACTGGCCGAGGGCCCGAGCTTCGCGCACGGCATGACCAAGACCATGCTGTCGCAGGAATGGTCGATGACCATCGACCAGGCCATCGAGGCCGAAGCGCAGGCGCAGGCGATCTGCATGCAGACCGAGGACTTCAAGCGCGCCTACGAAGCGTTTGCGGCCAAGCGCAAACCCGTGTTCGGCGGGGATTGAGCCATGATGACCAAGGTTCCCGCACCGCCTTCGACAACGCACCTCGCGCTGCCGTTCTTCGATGAAGCGCATCGCACGCTCGCGAGCGACCTGCTGCCCTGGTGCGCCGCGCAGGAGGTCGATGAACGCGACGACCGCGCGGCCTGCCGCGAATGGGTGCGCCGCCTCGGCGACGGCGGCTGGCTGCGCTATGCCGTGCCCGGCAGCGCAGGCGGCGCGCTGGAGCGCCTCGATTCGCGCGCGCTGGTGCTGCTGCGAGAGACGCTCGGCTATCACTCGCCGCTGGCCGACTTCGCGTTCGCGATGCAGGGGCTGGGCAGCGGCGCGATCACGCTGGCGGGCACCCCCGAGCAGCAATCGCAGTACCTCGCGGCCGTGGGCAAGGGCGAGAAGATCGCGGCCTTCGCGCTGAGCGAACCCGATGCGGGCTCCGACGTGGCTGCGATGGCGATGCGCGCCGAACCCACCACCGATGGCTGGCGCCTCCACGGCACGAAGACCTGGATCAGCAACGGCGGCATCGCCGACTTCTATTGCGTGTTCGCCAAGACCGATCCCGCGGGCGGCACGCGCGGCATCACGGCGTTCATCGTCGATGCGACGGCGTCCGGCCTCGACACTTCCGAACACATCGACGTGATGGCGCCGCACCCGCTCGCCACGCTGCGCTTCGAGAACTGCATCGTGCCGCGCACGGCGCAGCTCGGCGAACTCAACGGCGGCTTCAAGCTCGCGATGCGCACGCTCGACATCTTCCGTGCGTCGGTTGCCGCGGCTGCGCTCGGCATGGGGCGCCGCGCGCTCGCCGAAGCCATTGCGCATGCGAAGGGCCGGCGCATGTTCGGCCAGACGCTCGCCGACTTCCAGCTCACGCAGGCCAAGCTCGGCGAGATGGCCGCGCTGATCGACAGCGCCGCATTGCTCACCTACCGCGCCGCATGGATGCGCGACGATGCCGAACGGCGCGGCGCACCCGCGGTGGGCGACGTATCCGCCGCAGCGGCCATGGCCAAGATGTGCGCCACCGAGAACGCGAGCCGCGTGATCGACATGGCGCTGCAGATGCACGGCGGCCTCGGCGTGAAGGTTGGCACGAAGATTGAGAGCCTCTACCGCGACATCCGCTCGCTGCGCATCTACGAAGGCGCGACGGAAGTTCAACAACTGATCATCGGCAAATCCGTTTTGCGGGGATAAACACCGTGTCTGCCCAAGTCGACCGCTTCGTTCACGACCGCCTGCCGCCCGCCGAGCAGTTGCCGGTCTTCCGCTACGACCTCCCGGAGCTGCAGCTGCCCGACCAGCTGAACCTCGTCGAGGAGCTCCTGGACAAGGCGCCCGCCAAGGGCTTCGGCGACAGGCCGATGCTGCGTTCACCCGCCGGCACGCTGACCTATTCGCAGGCCGCCGTCGAAGTCAACCGCATCGCGCAGGTGCTGACCGAAGACCTGGGCCTCCTGCCCGGCAACCGCGTGCTGCTGCGCGGCGGCAATTCCGTGGCCATGGCCTTGTCGTGGCTCGCAGTGGTGAAGGCCGGTTTGATCGCCGTTGCCACCATGCCGCTGCTGCGCGCGAAGGAGCTGGGCGAAATCATCGAGAAGGCGCGCCCGGTGGCGGCGCTGTGCGACGGACGCCTGCTCGACGAGCTCGTGCTGGCGCAGCGGGAACATCCCGTGCTCGCGTCCGTGGTTGCGTTCAACAAGCCCGATGCGCCCGATTCACTGTCGGCACGCGCGGCGGGCAAGAGCGGCGTGTTCACCGCCTGCCCCACGGCATCGGACGATATCGCCCTGCTCGCGTTCACCTCCGGCACCACGGGCAAGCCCAAGGCACCGGTCACCACGCACCGCGACGTGCTCGCGATGTGCGAAACCTGGCCGCGCCACGTGCTCCAGGCGCGCAGCGACGACATCGTGATCGGTTCGCCGCCGCTGGCCTTCACCTTCGGGCTCGGCGGGCTGCTGGTGTTTCCAATGTGGGCCGGTGCCTCGGTGTACTTTGCCGATGCACCTTTCACGCCCGAAGGTCTCGTGAAGCTCATCAACGAAGTCGGTGCGACCATCTGCTACACGGCACCCACCTTCTATCGCCAGATGGCGCCTTTCGTCCGGCAGCACGGCGCGCCGAGCCTGCGCATCTGCGTGAGCGCCGGCGAGGCACTGCCCGACGCCACGCGGCAGCTGTGGAAGGAAGCCACCGGCATCGAGATGCTCGACGGCATTGGCGGCACCGAGGTGTTCCACATCTACATTTCCGCAGCTGGCGACCAGGTGCGCCGCGGCGCGGTGGGCAAGGTGGTGCCCGGCTTCACCGCCAAGGTGGTGGACGACCAGGGCAACGAAGTCCCGCGCGGCAAGGTCGGCAAGCTGGCGCTGCAGGGTCCCGTGGGCTGCCGCTACCTCGACGATCCGCGCCAGGTCGACTACGTGAAGGACGGCTGGAACTACCCCGGCGACTCGTTCGTGCAGGACGACGACGGCTACTTCTTCTACCAGGCACGCGCCGATGACATGATCATCACCGCCGGCTACAACGTCGGCGGGCCCGAGGTCGAGGATGCGCTGCTCAAGCACCCGGCCGTGGCCGAGTGCGGCGTGATCGGCAAGCCCGATGCCGACCGCGGCATGATCGTGAAGGCCTTCTGCGTGCTGAAGCCCGGCCATGAAGGCGATGCGGCGCTCGTCAAGGCGCTGCAGGACCATGTGAAGGCCACCATCGCACCGTTCAAATACCCGCGGGAGATCGAGTTCGTGACGGTGCTGCCGCGCACCGAGACCGGCAAGCTCCAGCGATTCAAACTGAGACAACTCAACGACACCACATCATGATGAACAAACTCTTGCAGCCCCCAGGCTGGTTGCCCCCCAAGGGCTATGCGAATGGCGTGGCCGCGCGCGGCACCATGGTGTTCGTCGGCGGCCAGATCGGCTGGAATGCGCAGCAGCAGTTCGAGTCGGACGACTTCATCGCGCAGTGCGGCCTGGCGCTGCGCAACATTGCCGAAGTGCTGCGCGAAGCCGGCGCCGGTCCCGAGCACATGGTGCGCATGACCTGGTATGTGACCGATCGCGACGAGTACAGCCGCCGGCTCGGCGAGCTCGGCCCGGTGTATCGCGACGCGATGGGGCGCAACTTCCCGGCCATGACCTGCGTGCAGGTGGCAGCGCTGGTCGAGCACCGCGCAAAGGTCGAGATCGAGGTCACGGCGGTCATTCCGGACTAGCCGTACGAAAGAAGCCGCCTGCGCGGCACAAATGAAAAAGCCCTCTTCGCGAGGGCATTTTCATGGGCGGATCCATCGACCCAAAGAAAAAAGGCCCTTTGAAATTCAAAGGGCCTTTTAAATTGGTTGCGCGAGCAAGATTTGAACTTGCGACCTTTGGGTTATGAGCCCAACGAGCTACCAGGCTGCTCCATCGCGCGGCAAGATGGAATTATACCTTATTCAGCAGCGCCTTGCTCGGCGGCTTCTTCTTTAATTTCAGGACGGTCGACCAGTTCGACCAGCGCCATGGGTGCATTGTCGCCAACGCGGAAACCCATCTTCAGGATGCGGGTGTAGCCGCCCGGACGCGCTGCGAAACGCGGGCCGAGTTCGCCGAAGAGCTTCACGACGCTGTCGCGGTCGCGCAGGCGGTCGAAGGCCAGGCGCTTGTTGGCAACCGTGGGCTTCTTGGCGAGCGTGATCATCGGTTCGATGACGCGGCGCAGTTCCTTGGCCTTGGGGACCGTGGTCTTGATGACTTCGTGCTCGATGAGCGAATTCATCATGTTCTGCAGCATCGCAAGGCGGTGCGAGCTGGTGCGGTTGAGTTTGCGGAGTCCGTGTCCGTGACGCATGGTGCTTTCCTTTACTTTATTAAACAGACAGCCGTATCAGGTACTGCCCGGTGCACGGGCCCTCGTGGGCCCACTTCTTCATCAAAAAATCAACGCTTGTCGAGACCGGCCGGCGGCCAGCTTTCAAGCTTCATACCCAAGGTCAGGCCGCGCGAGGCAAGCACTTCCTTGATTTCGTTGAGCGACTTGCGACCCAGGTTCGGGGTCTTGAGCAGCTCGTTCTCGGTGCGCTGGATCAGGTCACCGATGTAGTAGATGTTTTCGGCCTTCAGGCAGTTGGCCGAACGCACGGTGAGTTCGAGCTCGTCGACAGGGCGCAGCAGGATCGGATCGAATTGCTGTGCGCTGCGCGGTGCCGGCGCATCGAATGCAGCCAGTTCGCCGCCTTCGAGCTGCGCGAACACGGCCAGCTGTTCGACCAGGATTTTAGCCGAGGCGCGCACGGCGTCTTCGGCGGTGATCGCACCGTTGGTCTCGATCTCGACCAGCAGCTTGTCCAGGTCGGTACGCTGTTCGACACGGGCGCTTTCGACCGTGTAGCTCACACGCTTGACGGGCGAGAACGAGGCGTCCAGGACGATGCGGCCGATCGACTTGGTCGGCTCGTCGGCGTAGCGACGCATCGTGCCAGGCACGTAGCCGCGACCCTTTTCGACCTTGATCTGCATGTCGAGCTTGCCGCCTTGCGACAGGTGCGCGATCACGTGGTCGGGGTTGATGATCTCGACGTCGTGCGGGGTCTGGATGTCCGATGCCAGCACCGGGCCTTCGCCGTCCTTGCGCAGGCTCAGCGTGACTTCGTCGCGGTTGTGGAGCTTGAACACCACGCCCTTGAGATTCAGCAGGATGTTGACGACATCTTCCTGCACGCCGTCGATCGACGAGTACTCGTGCAGAACGCCGGCGATCGTGACTTCAGTGGCCGAATAACCGACCATCGACGACAGCAGAACGCGGCGCAGCGCGTTGCCGAGCGTGTGGCCGTAGCCGCGCTCGAAAGGCTCGAGCGTCACCTTGGCCTTGTTGGCGGCAAGTTGCTCGACCTGGATGGTCTTGGGTTTCAGCAGGGTGGTTTGCATGCAGACTTCCTCTCAATACCCCCGGCTCGTTACACCGGTAAGGCTGGTGAAGCACCTGACCCGCAGCAAGGCACGGGGCAGGAACGTGAACAACAAAAACTTGTCTCCCGCACACACGACGTGCGCGGGAACAAAAAAATCAACGCGAATAGAGTTCGACGATCAGCGATTCGTTGATGTCGGCTGCGAATTCGTCGCGATCGGGCACCTTCTTGAAGGTACCTTCGGCCTTGTCGGCGTTCACTTCGACCCAGGCCGGGATACCGACTTGCTGGGCGAGCTGGAGCGCTTCGGCAATGCGGGTCTGCTTCTTCGACTTGTCGCGAACGGCGATCACGTCGCCGGTCTTCACCAGGTACGACGGGATGTTGACCGATTGGCCATTCACCGTGATCGCCTTGTGCGACACGAGCTGGCGTGCTTCGGCGCGCGTCGAGCCGAAGCCCATGCGGTAGACGACGTTGTCCAGGCGCGATTCGAGGATGAACAGCAGGTTGGCGCCGGTGTTGCCACGGCGGCGGTCGGCTTCTTCGAAGTAGCGGCGGAACTGCTTCTCGAGCACGCCGTACATGCGCTTGACCTTCTGCTTTTCGCGCAGCTGCAGGCCGTAGTCGGAGGTACGCTGACCCGAAGTGCGGCCGTGCTGGCCGGGCTTGGAATCGAACTTGGCCTTGTCTTGAATGGAGCGGCGGGCGCTCTTCAGGAACAGGTCGGTGCCTTCACGGCGGGAAAGTTTGGCCTTGGGGCCGAGGTAGCGTGCCACGATTTTTCCTTTGTGTCATCTGCCGCAGTTGCCTGCGGGAGCCATCGGCGAAGACGCGGATGGCGGTGGGCTTAGTAAAAAAACAAATGCGCAGCCGCTCAAAAGCCGGCTGCGCCTTGCGGACTGACGCTCAGATGCGGCGACGCTTCTGGGGACGGCAGCCGTTGTGCGGAACGGGCGTCACGTCGGCAATGGAATTGATCCGGATGCCGAGCGCAGCCAGTGCGCGCACCGACGATTCGCGACCGGGGCCGGGGCCCTTGATCTCGACGTCGAGGTTCTTGATGCCTTGTTCGACAGCAGCACGGCCGGCCACTTCGGAAGCGACCTGCGCAGCGAACGGGGTCGACTTGCGCGAGCCCTTGAAGCCCTGGCCACCCGACGAAGCCCACGACAGGGCGTTGCCCTGGCGATCGGTGATCGTGATGATGGTGTTGTTGAACGAGGCATGCACGTGGGCGATGCCGTCCGCAACGTTCTTGCGAACCTTCTTGCGAACGCGCTGTGCGGCGTTGTTTGCAGGTGCTTTAGCCATGCTGGTCTATCCTTATTTCTTCAGGGACTGCGCAGCCTTGCGCGGACCCTTGCGGGTGCGGGCGTTGGTGCGCGTGCGCTGGCCGCGCATCGGCAGGCCGCGACGGTGACGGAAGCCGCGATAGCAGCCGATGTCCATCAAACGCTTGATGTTCATCGTCGTCTCGCGACGCAGATCGCCTTCGATGGTGAACAAGGCGATCTGGTCGCGGATCTTTTCGAGATCGGCGTCAGTCAGGTCCTTGATCTTCTTCGAATATTCGATGCCGCTCGCTTCGCAGATTTGACGGGCGCGGGTGCGACCGATGCCGAAGATGGCGGTCAGGCCGATTTCAGCGTGCTTGTGCGGCGGGATGTTGATGCCAGCAATACGTGCCATGTGCGTCCTCTAATACTCTTCAATCAACCCTGGCGCTGCTTGTGGCGCGGGTCGGTGCAAATCACACGCACCACACCTTTACGGCGGATGACCTTGCAATTACGGCAGATGGTTTTGACCGAAGCCGAAACTCTCATTTCATTCTCCTAAAACTGTTTAACGTGGCGGTACACCGCCCATACCCAAATTCTCAATACTGAAACTCACAGCCCTACGATGTCTTGAAGTTGGCCTTCTTCAGCAGCGATTCGTACTGCTGGGACATCATGTAGTTTTGCACCTGGGCCATGAAGTCCATCGTGACGACCACGATGATCAGCAGGGAGGTACCACCGAAGTAGAACGGCACGTTGTACTTCAGGATCAGGAACTCGGGCAGCAGGCAGACGAAGGTGATGTACACCGCGCCGGCCAACGTCAGGCGAACCAGAATCTTGTCGATATAGCGAGCGGTCTGGTCACCCGGACGAATGCCCGGAATGAATGCACCGCTCTTCTTCAGGTTGTCGGCCGTTTCCTTGCTGTTGAACACGAGTGCCGTGTAGAAGAAGCAGAAGAAAACGATCGCGGCAGCGTACAGCAGCACGTAGATCGGCTCGCCCGGACGCAGCGCGCCGGCAATGTCCTTGATCCAGCCGAAACCACCTTCGCCGGTGCTGAACCAGCCGACCACCGTTGCGGGCAGCAGGATGATCGACGAGGCGAAGATCGGCGGAATCACGCCGGCCATGTTCAGCTTCAAGGGCAGGTGCGACGACTGGCCGCCATAGACCTTGTTGCCGACCTGGCGCCGCGCATAGTTCACGAGGATCTTGCGTTGGCCGCGTTCGACGAACACCACGAAGTAGGTGACCAGCACCACGACCGCGATGATGAAGAGCGCGATGATCGGGTTCATCGCACCGGTCGTCACCAGCGAAGCCAGGCCGCCGATGGCTGCGGGCAGGCCGGCCGCGATACCTGCAAAGATCAGGATCGAGATGCCGTTGCCCAGGCCGCGTTCGGTGATCTGCTCGCCGAGCCACATGAGGAACATCGAGCCTGCCGTGAGGCTCACCATGGCGGTCAGGCGGAAGCCGAAACCGGGGGCGATGACCAGTCCGGCCGACGACTCGAGCGCCACTGCAATGCTGAACGACTGGAACAGGGCCAGGCCGAGCGCGCCGTAGCGCGTGTACTGCGTGATCTTGCGGCGACCCGCCTCGCCTTCCTTCTTCAATTGCTCGAAGGTCGGAATCACGTAGGTCATCAACTGCATGATGATCGACGCCGAGATGTACGGCATGATCCCCAACGCGAACACGGTGAAGCGCGACAGCGCCCCGCCCGAGAACATGTTGAACAGGCTCAGGATGCCGCCCTGCTGGCCCTGGAACAACGCCGCCAGCTGGTCCGGGTTGATGCCCGGCACAGGAATGTGCGCGCCGATCCGATAGACCACGAGCGCGAGCAGCAAAAAGACGAGCCGGCGACGCAGGTCGCCGAACTTGCCTGTCTTTGCGATCGTTGCCGCGTTAGTTGCCACGAAGAACTTCTTTCAGTCCAGTGTGATCAGGCGACGCTGCCGCCGGCTGCTTCGATCGCAGCCTTGGCACCAGCGGTTGCACCCACGCCCGTCAGCTTGACGGCCTTGGTGAGTTCACCGGTCTTGACGATCTTGACGACCTTGGCGAGCTGGCCCACGAGGCCGGCTTGCTTGAGCGCCAGGACATCCACTTCAGCCAGGCCGAGCTGCTCGAGGGCAGTCAGCGTGACTTCGGCGTTGAACTTCAGCAGGTGCGACTTGAAGCCACGCTTGGGCAGGCGACGCTGCAGCGGCATTTGACCGCCTTCGAAGCCGACCTTGTGGAAACCGCCTGCGCGCGACTTCTGACCCTTGTGACCGCGACCTGCGGTCTTGCCGATACCGGAGCCGATACCGCGGCCGACACGGCGCTTGGCGTGCTTGGCGCCATCCGCCGGCTTGATGCCATTGAGTTCCATATCAGTCTCTCTTACAGAACTTTGACCAGATAACTGATCTTGTTGATCATGCCGCGCACCGCCGGGGTGTCCTGCAGCTCGCTCACGCTGTTGAGCTTGCGCAGGCCGAGGCCACGCACGGTCGCGCGATGCGATTCCTTGGTGCCAATCGGGCTCTTGACCAATTGCACCTTGAGGGTTTGTTGTTGCGTCGTCATTTGAATGCTCTTCCGATTGCTTGCGCTCAGGCGAAGATTTCTTCGACGGTCAGGCCACGCTTGGCAGCCACTTCGGACGCGGTCGTCGAGTTCTTCAATCCGTCGAGCGTGGCGCGAACCATGTTGTAGGGGTTCGACGAACCGTGGCTCTTGGCCACGATGTCGGTGATGCCCATGACTTCGAACACGGCGCGCATCGGGCCGCCGGCGATGATGCCGGTACCCTTCGGGGCCGGGATCATGACCACCGAGGCAGCGCCCCAATGGCCCGTCACGCGGTGATGCAGCGTGCCGTTCTTGATCGAGATCTTGGCCAGGTTGCGACGGGCTTCTTCCATCGCCTTCTGCACAGCAGCGGGCACTTCCTTGGACTTGCCCTTGCCCATGCCGACGCGGCCGTCGCCGTCGCCCACGACGGTGAGCGCTGCGAAACCGAGGATACGACCACCCTTCACCACCTTGGTGACGCGGTTGATCGCGATCATCTTCTCGCGCAAACCGTCTTCAGGGCCTTCGTTCTGCGTTCTTGCTTGAATCTTTGCCATTTTGAATCTCGTGTCCGTTTAGAACTGCAGGCCGGCTTCGCGGGCAGCGTCGGCCAGCGCCTTGACGCGGCCGTGGTACGCGAAACCAGCGCGGTCGAAGGCAACCTTCTCGACACCGGCAGCCTTCGCCTTTTCAGCGATGCGCTTGCCGATGGCCGTTGCAGCGGCGGCATTGCCGCCCTTGCCCGAGCCGCCGAGCGCAGCGCGCACTTCGGCTTCGGCCGTCGATGCGGTGGCGATCACCTTGGTGCCGTCGTCGGAGATGACGGTGGCATAGATGTGCAGGTTGGTGCGGTTCACCGTCAGACGGGCCACGCCCTGCGTCGCGATGCGAATGCGGGTCTGGCGCGAGCGGCGAAGACGCTGTGCTTTTTTGGTCAACATCATTTTGCTGCCCCTTACTTCTTCTTGGTCTCTTTGATCACGATCTTCTCGTCCGAATAACGGATGCCCTTGCCCTTGTAAGGCTCAGGCGGACGAACAGCGCGGATCTCAGCGGCGATTTGACCAACGCGCTGACGGTCAGCACCCTTGATCACGATTTCGGTCGGGGTCGCGGTGGCCACCGTGATGCCTTGCGGCATGTCGATGTTGACCGGGTGCGAATAACCGACTTGCAGGTTCAGCTTGTTGTTGGACGCTGCAGCCTTGTAGCCGACGCCGACCAGGTTGAGCTTCTTCTCGAAGCCCTTGGTCACGCCAACCACCATGTTGTTCACCAGCTGACGGATCGTGCCGCTCATCGCGTTCGCTTCACGCGACTCGTTGGCGGGCTCGAAATTCAGCTTGCCGTCATTGCTGACGATCTTGACCAGTGCATTGCGTGCCAGGTTGAGCGTGCCGCCCGTACCCTTGACGCTGATCTGGTCTTCCTTGATCGACACATCCACGCCTGCGGGGATGGTGATCGGCATTTTTCCTACTCGGGACATTTCAGTTACTCCTCGATGTCTCGGTTAGGCGACGTAGCACAGCACTTCGCCACCGACGCCGGTAGCGCGCGCCTTGCGGTCGGTCATCACGCCCTTGGGGGTCGTGACGATCGCGACGCCGAGGCCGTTCTGGACTTGCGGAATGGAAGCACTGGCCTTGTAGACGCGCAGGCCGGGGCGGCTCACGCGCTCGATGCGCTCGATGACCGGGCGGCCAGCGTAGTACTTCAGGGTAATGACGAGTTCGGACTTGCCGTCTTCGGTCTTGACCTGGAAACCGTCGATATAGCCCTCGTCCTTCAGGACCTGCGAGATCGCAATCTTCACCTTGGAAGACGGGACCGACACAGTGGGCTTCGCCACCATCTGCGCGTTACGGATACGCGTCAGCAGGTCGGCAATGGGATCACTCATGCTCATGTTGTTTGCTCCTGCCTGGCTTACCAGCTGGCCTTGGTGACACCGGGGATGTCGCCATTGAAGGCCAGTTCGCGGATCTTGGCGCGTGCCAGACCGAATTGACGGAAGGTGCCACGGGGGCGACCGGTGATTTCGCAACGGTTGCGCTGGCGCGTGGGGTTCGCGTTGCGCGGGAGCTTTTGCAGGCCCAGGCGGGCAGCAGCGCGCTCTTCGTCGCTCTTCTTCACGTCGTTGGAAATTGCCTTCAGTTCCGCGTGCTTCGCAGCGTACTTGGCGACCAGCTTGTCGCGCTTGAGTTCGCGTTGGATCAGGGATTGTTTAGCCACGGTTCGCCTCAGTTCTTGAACGGGAAACGGAAACCAGCGAGAAGCGCCTTGGCTTCTTCGTCGGTCTTGGCCGTCGTCGTGATGCTGATGTTGAGACCGCGCAGGGCATCGACCTTGTCGTATTCGATCTCGGGGAAAATGATCTGTTCCTTGACGCCGATGTTGTAGTTGCCACGGCCGTCGAACGCACGGCCGGAAATGCCGCGGAAGTCGCGAACACGCGGCAGCGCGATGGTCACGAAACGGTCCAGGAACTCATACATCTGCACGCCACGCAGCGTGACCATGCAGCCGATCGGCTGGTTCTCGCGGATCTTGAAACCGGCGATGGCCTTCTTCGACTTGGTGACCACGGGCTTCTGGCCGGCGATCTTGGTCAGGTCGGCAACTGCGTTGTCCAGGACCTTCTTGTCGGCGACAGCTTCACCCACGCCCATGTTGAGCGTGATCTTGGTGAGGCGGGGGACCTGCATCGGCGACTTGTAGCCGAACTTTTCCGTCAGGTCTTTCGCGATCTTTTCGCGATAGTGTTGTTGGAGACGTGCCATGTGAGTACCTCTTAGGCGAACTTGATTTCGTCGCCGCTGGACTTGAAGACGCGAACAGCCACGCGCTTGCCGTCAGCACCCTGGGTGATCTTGATGCCCACGCGATCGGCCTTGCCGGTCGCGGCATTGAAGATCGCCACGTTGGATTGGTGGATGGGCATGATCTTCTCGACGATGCCGCCGGTCGTACCCTTGAGGGGGTTCGGCTTGGCGTGCTTCTTGACGATGTTCACGCCCTCGACGACGAGGTGCGAGTCATCCTTGCGCAGCGAGACGGTGCCGCGCTTGCCTTTGTCGCGCCCGGCCAACACGATGACCTGGTCGCCTTTGCGAATCTTGTTCATGGCGTTGTTGTCCTTAGAGAACTTCGGGGGCCAGCGACACGATCTTCATGAACTTTTCGGTGCGCAGCTCGCGCGTCACCGGTCCGAAGATGCGGGTGCCGATCGGCTCCAGCTTGGCGTTGAGCAACACGGCTGCGTTGCCATCGAATTTGACGAGCGAGCCGTCGGCGCGACGGATGCCCTTGGCGGTGCGGACCACCACTGCGCTGTAGATCTCGCCCTTCTTGACGCGACCACGCGGAGCGGCTTCCTTGATGCTCACCTTGATGACGTCGCCCACGCTGGCATAACGCCGCTTGGAGCCACCGAGCACCTTGATACACAGGACGGACTTCGCGCCTGTGTTGTCGGCCACTTCGAGCCGGGATTCAGTTTGGATCATTGCTAGTAGTTCCCAACTTGTACCGATGCGCCTCCGGGAGGGAAACGCTGCGGTCAGTCTTGGGCCCGTCGTCCGCACCCCGAACCACTCGAGGCACTTCCGCTTTGGGCTGAAAGCTTCGCCTTTTTTGAAGCGAAGCCTGCGATTGTTGCACGCAGGCCAAGGCATGTCAACTGCCTTCTGAGATCGAAATGGACTGGAACTAGACTTGGCGGCGTGCGCACCCCTGTTCCAGACCCTCGATCCGCCCCCGCATCGCCCATGCGCCGCCGGCTGCTGGCCGGCACGGCCGCCATTGCGGCGGGCCTGGGAGGATGGGGATTGGGCGGCTGCAGCAGCCCGGCCATTCCGCCGGCGTCGCCGGGACGGCTGCGCCGCCTGGCCGAGGCGTACTGGCCGCACCGGCTGAATATACAGGGCACCACAGCCGGCGGCCTCTCCGGCATCGAGTACGACGCGGAAAGAAGTGAGTACCTGCTGCTCAGTGACGATCGATCCGACCTGAATCCTGCGCGTTTCTATGTGGCGCAATGGGCGCCTCCCTGGGTCGAGCCGCCCGAACCGAAGAGTGTCGTGCAGCTGCAACGTCCGGGCGGCGGCCCCTGGCCCGCACGGCGCCGTGCCGAGCCGGGGACCCCGGTTCCGGACCCCGAATCGCTGCGCCTGCGCCCGGGCGCCGGTACCCTGCTCTGGACGAGCGAAGGCGACGTGGGACGGGGATTCGGCCCGGCCTTGTCCGAGTCCGCGCGCGACGGCCGCCTGCTGCGCGAGTTCGCCCTGCCCGCCATGTTCAACCCCGACCCGGCGCAGCGCCGCGGCCCGCGCGACAACCTGGGTTTCGAGGGCCTGGCGCTGACGCCCGACGGCCGCCACGCCTGGCTCGCCATGGAAAACGCGCTGATCCAGGACGGCCCGGTTCCCACCACGCGTGCGCCGGGCGGCCCCTGCCGGCTGACCCGGGTCGATCTGGAGACCGGCCAGGCCACGCGCCAGATTGCCTATGTTCCCGATGCGATCCCGCTGCGGCCGCTGATTCCCGGCAGCCATGCGGACAACGGCATCAGCGAGATCCTGATGCTCGGCGCCGACCGCATGCTGGTGCTGGAGCGCGCCTATGCCACCGGCGCCGGAAACTCGCTGCGCCTCTACGAGATCGATACCCGCAACGCTTCCGACGTGCTGGCTGTCGACGCGCTCGCCGCGGGCAACCACCGCGCCGCGGCGAAGACCCTGGTCGCCGACTTTGCCTTGCTGGGCCTTTCGCGCCTCGACAACACCGAAGGCATGTGCTGGGGGCCGCCGCTGCCGGATGGCAAGCGCATGCTGGTGGTCGTGAGCGACGACAATTTCAACCCGCTGCAGACAACCCAGTTCGCGGCATTCGAATACACCGACCGACCATGACCATCGCCGTCACCTTCCTGCCCCGCACCGCACCGCCGCCGCTCCCTCCGATCGCCTTCATCGGCGGCGGCAACATGGCCAGCGCCATCATCGGCGGCCTTATCAAGCAGGGTACGCCCGCCGGCGCCTTCGAGGTGGTCGAGCCTTTCGAGGAGGCCCGCACCAAGCTCGCGCAAGCCTTCGGCATTGCCGCCCACGCCGAGGCCAGCGACGCCCTTTCGCGCTGCGCCGTGGTGGTGTGGGCAGTCAAGCCGCAGACTTTCGCGCAAGCCGCCGGCCCGGTGCGCGCGTTCGCAGCAAACGCACTGCACCTGAGCGTGGCAGCGGGCATTCCGTCGGGCAGCATTGCGCGCTGGCTCGGCAGCGAACGCGTGGTGCGCGCCATGCCCAACACACCGGCACTGGTGGGCCAGGGCATGACCGGCCTCTATGCGCGATCCGCGGTGGACGCCGCCGACCGCGCCCTGGTCGGGCAGCTGCTGGCGCCGACCGGCGAACTGCTCTGGGTCGACGACGAAGCCGCGCTCGATGCGGTGACGGCCATGTCCGGCTCCGGCCCCGCCTATGTGTTCTATTTCATCGAGGCAATGACCGAAGCCGGCGTCGAGATGGGCCTGCCGCTCGACCAGGCCCAGCGGCTGGCCATCGGCACCTTCACCGGGGCTTCGGCACTCGCGCACAGCGCCACCGAGCCGCCGTCGGTGCTGCGCGAACGCGTGACGTCGAAGGGCGGAACGACCCATGCGGCCCTCACCTCGCTCGAGGGCGCCGACGTCAAGGCGAAGTTCAAGGCCGCCATCCGCGCGGCGCAGAAGCGCGCCGCCGAGCTGGGCGACGAATTCGGCAAGGCCTGAGCGGCCCCGCCGATCGCCCGATCTATTTCAGCGCGTAGCCGGCCGCGATGCCGGCAAACACGGTGAAGCCCAGCCAGTGGTTCAGCCGGAAGGCCTTGAAGCAGCCGTCGCGGGTGCGCTCGCGGATCAGCCGCCAGTGCCAGGCGGCCTGCGCCACGGCGATGCCGATGGCGGCGAAGAACACGGACCCCAGGCCCCGGCTCGCGCCCGCCCACGCCCAGACGGCCAGGAAGACGCCGTAGCTCGCCATGACGGCCGCCACGTCGAAGCGGCCAAAGGTGATGGCCGAGGTCTTCATGCCGATCTTGAGGTCGTCGTCGCGGTCGACCATCGCGTACTCGGTGTCGTAGGCCAGCACCCAGAACAGGTTGCCGGCCAGCAGCCAGGCGGCAAACACCGGGACCGTGGCTTGCACCGCGGCAAAAGCCATCGGAATGCCGAAGCTGAAGGCAATGCCGAGCACCGCCTGCGGAACCGACACGAAGCGCTTGGCGAACGGATAGGCCAGCGTGATGGCCAGCGCCGCAAACGACCACAGGATGGTGGGCCGGTTGGTCGTGAGCACCAGCCCGAAGGCCAGGAGCGCCAGCACGGCGCCCAGCACCAGCGCCTCCCTGACCGACACCGCGCCGCGGGTCACCGGCCGCTGCGCGGTCCGCTTCACATGGCGGTCGAAGTCGCGGTCGGCCACGTCGTTGATGCAGCAGCCCGCGCTGCGCATCAGGATGGTGCCCAGCACGAACACGGCCAGCAGATGCCAGCCCGGCCAGCCCCCGGCCGCAAACCAGAGTGCGCCCAGCGTGGGCCAGAGCAGCAGCAGCCAGCCGGCGGGGCGGTTCCAGCGGATCAGGTCGAGATAGAGCGCAAAACGGCGGGCAAGCATGCGGCGGACAAAAAAAGAGCGGCCATTGTGCCGCTCCTGGGTTCCCGGGCTCGGGCCCTCAGTCCTCGAGCAGCGAACGCAGCATCCAGGCGGTCTGGTCGTGCACGGTGCAGCGCGCGGTCAGCATGTCGGCCGTCGGGTCGTCCCCGGCCTCTTCGGCCACGGGGATGAATTCGCGCGCGATGCGCGACACGGTTTCGTGGCCCTTGACCAGGATGCGCACCATCTCCATCGCCTTCGGCGGGGTCTGGGGCACGTCGGGCACGGTGGCGATCTTGCTGAACTCGGCGTAGGAGCCCGGCGCGTAGTGACCAAGGGCGCGAATGCGTTCCGCGAGCACGTCGGTGGCGCCCCAGAGCTCGGTGTACTGGCCCATGAACATCGCATGCAGCGAGTTGAAGTGCGGCCCCGTCACGTTCCAGTGGAAGTTGTGGGTCGTGAGGTAGAGCGTGTAGGTGTCGGCCAGCACGCGGCTCAGGCCCTCGGCAATGGCGGCGCGGTCCTGGCGCTCGATGCCGATGTTGATGATGGGCGCATTGCGGCTGCCGGATTCTTGCGCCACCAGGGCGCCGCCCTTCTTGGGCACCTTGCCGGGCGAAGAGGACGACGATGTTTTCTTCGATGCTTTGGCCATGGCGGAGAATTCCTTCTTCAAGTTTGCGGGACGCCGTTGATTCTGAAAGCCGACCCGCGGCTTCGCAACAGCGTCACTCTATCCCGGCGATGAATGAATCCGAACGGCCGCCGCGCAGACCAAGTGCGCGTATTTCTACGACAGCCGTTTGACACCCGGCAGCTCGCACGCATAGATCGCGTTGCGCAAGGCCGCGATCGCCTCGTAGCGCGTGAAGGTGCGGCGCCAGGCCAGCACCACGCGCCGCGTCGGCGGATCGCGGTCGTGCGCGTCGCGCACCGGCAGGTAGCGCACCATCTGCTCGGGCTCCTTGCGTCCCTTGACCTTGGGCTTGAGCGCTTCGGCCGGCACCGACAGGCGCGGCACCAGCGTCACGCCCATGCCCGACGCCACCATGTGCTTGATGGTCTCGAGCGACGAGCCCTCGAAGCTCTTGCGAATGCCCTCGGCGTTGCTCGAGAAGCGCGCGAACTCGGGGCACACCTCGAGCACGTGGTCGCGAAAGCAATGGCCGGTGCCGAGCAGCAGCATGGTTTCGTTCTGCAGCTCTTCCGAAGTGATCGACTCGCGGTCGGCGAACTTGTGCTTCGTGGGCAGCGCCGCCATGAAGGGCTCGTCGTAGAGCGGCGCCATGGCAAGGCCGGTGTCGGGGAAGGGCTCGGCCATGATCGCGCAGTCGATCTCGCCGGCACGCAGCATCTCGAGCAGCTTGGCGGTGAAGTTCTCCTGCAGCACCAGGGGCATCTGCGGCGTGCGCGCAATCACCTGGCGCACCAGGTCGGGCAGCAGGTACGGGCCAATGGTGTAGATCACGCCAAGGTTCAGCGGGCCGGCCAGCGGGTCCTTCCCGCGCTTGGCGATTTCCTTGATGCTGGCGGCCTGGTCGAGCACGCTCTGCGCCTGCTGGACGATCTGCTCGCCGAGCGGCGTGACGGTGACTTCGCCCGCGCTGCGCTCGAAAAGCTTGACCTCGAGTTCGTCCTCGAGCTTCTTGATGGCCACCGAAAGAGTGGGTTGGGAGACGTAGCAGGCCTCGGCCGCCTTGCCGAAGTGCCGTTCGCGGGCTACTGCGACGATGTATTTGAGTTCGGTAAGAGTCATAGCTTGCGTCAATTATGCGCAAGCGTCCGTGACCGGGCATTGTCCGGGGTCGGCCTGCGGATAATGGTGGCCCCATCGACACCGGTGCCGCCATGACCTTGTCCACCTATCTGCTGTTCCTGCCGGCCTGCTTCGCCATCAACATGGCTTTCGGCCCCAACAACCTGCTGTCGGTCACCAACGGCGCGCGCCACGGCGTTTCGCCGGCGGTCATCGCGGCCGGCGGGCGCCTCGCGGCCTTCGCCATCATGATCGCCATCGCGGGCCTGGGCATGGGCGCGGTGCTGGTCGCGTCGGAGCTGGCCTTCGACGTCATCAAGTACATCGGCGCCGCCTACCTCGTGTGGATCGGCATCCGCCTGCTGCGCGCCCCGGCGCCGGCGGCCGAGACGCAGGCATCGGACGCGGCAGCGCCGCCCTCGATGCGCGCGCTGGTGCGCCAGGAGTTCACCGTGGCGGCGGGCAATCCCAAGGCGATCCTGGTGTTCACGGCCTTCTTTCCGCAGTTCGTGGTGCCGGGGGCCTATGCCACCAGCTACTTGCTGCTGGGCACGACCTTCCTGTTGCTCGAGGTGGTTGCGATCGCGCTCTACGCGATGCTGGGCGCGCGCATGCGCCGGCTCGCCAACGGCAGCCGCGCGATGCGCTGGTTCAACAAGGTGAGCGGCGGCATGATGGTCGGCTTCGGGCTGCTGCTGGCCTTCACGCGCCGCCCCGCCGCCTGAGCGAGCGCGTTCAGGCTTTCAGGTACTCGGCCTTGGTGCCGAGCCAGCGATCGATGTGGCGCTGGGCCAGGTCCGGGTGCTTGTCGAGCATCAGCGGCGCCAGTTCGCGCGCCCAGTCGAGCAGCATCACGTCGGTCGTCAGGTCGGCAAAGCGCAGCAGCGGCGCGCCCGACTGGCGCGCGCCCAGGAATTCGCCCGGGCCGCGGATCTCGAGGTCGCGCCGCGCAATCTCGAAGCCGTCGCCGGTTTCGGCCATGGCCTTGAGCCGGGCCCGGGCCGCTTCGCCGACCCGGCCGCTGTCGCCCGGCGCGTAGAGCAAGACACAGGCCGAGGCCGCAGCACCGCGCCCCACGCGGCCGCGCAGCTGGTGCAGCTGCGAGAGCCCGAAGCGCTCGGCATGCTCGATCACCATCAGCGATGCGTTCGGCACGTCCACGCCCACCTCGATGACCGTGGTGCTCACCAGCACCTGGATCTCGTTGGCCGTGAAGGCGGCCATCACCGCCTGCTTTTCGGCCGTGGGCATGCGCGAATGCAGCAGCCCGACGTTGACGGCCGTACCGAGCGCATCCGCCAGCTCGTCGCGCGTCTCGGTGGCGTTGCGCAGGTCGACCGCCTCGCTTTCCTCGATCAACGGGCAGACCCAGTAGACCTGCCGGCCCTGGGCGATCTGCGCCTGGATGCGGTCGATCACCTCGTCGCGCCGGTGGTCGGCCACCAGCCTGGTGACGATGGGCGTGCGGCCCGGCGGCAGCTCGTCGAGCGTGGAAACGTCCAGGTCGGCGTAGTAGCTCATCGCCAGCGTGCGCGGGATCGGCGTGGCGCTCATCATCAACAGGTGCGGCTCGAGATGGCCCACGGCCTTGCCGCGCAGCGCAAGGCGCTGCGCCACGCCGAAACGGTGCTGCTCGTCGATGATCGCCAATGCGAGGTTCTTGAAACGCACTTTCTCCGAGATCACGGCATGGGTGCCGATGACCAAGGCCGCCTCGCCGCTCTCGACCGCGGCGGACATCGCGTCGCGCTCCTTCTTCTTCTGGCTGCCGGTGAGCCAGGCCACGCGCAGGCCGCGTTCGGCCAGCAGCGGATCGAGCCAGCCGACCAGCTTGCCGAAGTGCTGGGCCGCGAGGATTTCGGTCGGCGCCATCAGCGCGCACTGAAAGCCCGCGTCGATGCAGCGCGCCGCCGCGAGCGCCGCCACCACGGTCTTGCCCGAGCCCACGTCGCCCTGCAGCAGGCGGTGCATCGGGATCTCGCGGCGGAGGTCGCGCGTGATTTCCTCGCCCACGCGCTGCTGCGCGCCGGTCAGGCCGAAGGGCAACACCGCGAGCAACTGCGCATGCAGCGAGCTCGCCTGCGGCTCGGCCGAGGAAGGCAGCATCGGCGCACGCTGCGCTGCGCGCTCCAGCCGCGCCTGCAACTGCGAGAGCTGCTGTGCGAGCAGTTCCTCCGCCTTGATGCGCTGCCATGCCGGATGGCTGTGGTCTTCGAGCGTGGCCATGGCCACGTCGGGCGTCGGGTAGTGCAGGAAGGTCAGCGAACTGCGCAGGTCCCAGGCGCCGCGCCATCCGATCTGCACGGGAATCGTCTCGTCGAGCACCGCGCGCGCCAGGCCCGAGCGCACCTCGCGCCGGAGCACCGGCTGCGGGAGGCCCGCAATGGTCGAGTAGACCGGCGTCAGCGCCTGCGGCAATGCCGTGCCGGCCGCCTTGACGGTGGGATGCATCATCTGCCGCCCGACGAAGCCGCCGCGCATCTCGCCCCGCACGCGCACACGCGCGCCAACGGCCAGCTGCTTCTGCTGCGAGGGATAGAAGTTGAAGAAGCGCAGCTGGCAGGTGTCGCTGCCGTCGTCGATGGTGGCGATCAGCTGCCGGCGCGGGCGGAACACCACCTCGCATTCGGTCACCAAGCCCTCGACCTGCGCCATGTCGCCGTCGCGCGTGTCGGCCAGGCGCACGATGCGCGTCTCGTCTTCGTAGCGCATCGGCAGGTAGAGCGCGAAGTCGATGTCGCGCACCAGGCCGAGCTTGCGCAGCGCGCGCTGCACGGCGCTCAGCCCGGCACCGGGCGCGGCCGGGGCGGCGGCGGGCGGGCTTGTGGTCTTTTCGGGCGGCACGGACTTCACGGAAGCGGGCATGGGACAATTCTGCCCGGCTCCGGCCACGTTCTACTTTCCACGCCTCCTTGGCACGGGCCCGTCCGGCCCTCAAGCACCATGCGCGCCTTCACGCTTTCCGACTTCGATTTCGTCCTGCCACCCGAGCTGGTGGCACAACACCCGGCTCCTGAACGCACATCCTCCCGTCTCCTCGACGGCACAGGCAGCACCCCGGCCGACCGCATCTTCAAGAGCCTGCCCTCGCTGCTGCGCGCGGGCGACCTGCTGGTCTTCAACGACACGCGCGTGGTCAAGGCGCGCCTGTTCGGCGAGAAGCCGACCGGCGGCAAGCTCGAACTGCTGGTCGAGCGCGTGCTGCAGGGCCACGAAGTGGTGGCGCACATGAAGGTCAGCAAGAAGCCGCCGGTGGGCACGATGCTGGAGATGGTGGGCGGCTTTCACGCCACGCTCCTGGGCCGCTGGCCGGACGAAGATGGCGCGCTGTTCCGCTTCGGCTTCGAGAGCGACGCGGGCGAAGATCCCTATGCACTGATGGCCCGTTGCGGCCACGTGCCGCTGCCGCCCTACATCACGCACACCGATTCGGTCGACGACGAGCGCCGCTACCAGACCGTGTTCGCGCGCGTGCCCGGCGCGGTGGCCGCGCCGACAGCCGCATTGCATTTCGACGAAGGCCTGCTGGCCGAACTCGAAGCCCGCGGCGTGCAGCGCGCCAGCGTCACGCTGCATGTGGGCGCCGGCACCTTCCAGCCGGTCAAGACCGAGAACATCGCCGACCACACGATGCACGCCGAGCGCTACGAAGTGCCCGAGGCCACGCAGCGCGCCATCGCCGAGTGCAAGGCGCGCGGCGGCCGGGTGGTCGCGGTCGGCACCACCACCGTGCGCACGCTCGAATCGTGGGCCAAGAGCGGCGAGGCCACGGGCGACACGCGCATCTTCATCACGCCGGGGTTCGCGTTCGAGCACGTCGACCTGCTGGTGACCAACTTCCATTTGCCGAAGAGCACGCTGATGATGCTGGTCTCGGCCTTTGCGGGCTACGAGCGCGTGATGGCGCTCTATGCCCACGCCATCGCGCAGCATTACCGTTTCTTCAGCTACGGCGACGCCATGCTGCTGGCGCGCGCTTCCACGTGAAAACCAGCGCCATCCGTTCCTCGCTGGCCGCGTTCGCATTCGGATGCGCGCTGCTGCTGCCGGTGGCCGTCCATGCACGCGGCTACACGCCGCAGGGGCTCTGCGGAGGCTATGCGCGGCTCGACATCGGCAGCCCCGCAGGCACCTGCGTCGCGCTGCTGGCCGACGAGGCCCAGGGCCTGCGTGCGCCCCGGCGCATCCTCGAGGTGGCGCCGGGCCGCTACTGGGTCGTCGACATGGGATCGTGGGAGCCGCGCCGGGGCCGCCTGCTCGAGATGGTGCTGCCCACCGAGGGCTCCGCGCCGCGCCGTGCGCGCTTCAGCGTGCTGGCCGAGCAGCTCGACCGGCCCCTGGGCCTCGTCGCCGGACCCGACGGAAAGATCTACGTCGGCGAGTCGGGCACGATCTGGCGCACGCCGATCCCTCCGCCCGGCGGCGCGCTGCAGCGCGAGACGGTGCTCGACGGCCTGCCGGGCGACGGCACGCATCCGCTCAAGGAACTGGCCTTCGGACCGGGCGGGCGGCTCTACGTCAATGTCGGCTCCGACTCCGATGCCTGCCGCGATGCGTCGTCGAAGCAATACGCGCTGCCCTGCCCCGACCTGGCCGGGCCGAAGCCGCGCGCCACCGTGTACGAAGCCGTGCTCGCCGGGCCGGACTACAAGCTGCAGAGCTTCAAGCCCTTTGCCACCGGCCTGCGCAATTCGGTCGCATTGACCGTGCTGCAGGACGGCCCCGCCAGGGGCACCGTGCTGCAGGGCGAGAATTCCATCGACTACGAAGACGTCGGCCAGCCGCCCGAAGAGCTGAACCGGCTGCAGGCCGGGCGCGACTACGGCTGGCCCTATTGCGTAGGCAACCGGCGGCCCGCGCGCGGCTACGAGAACCGGCACGACTGCAAGGCCACCGAGGCACCGCTGATGCTCTGGCCCGCGCACGTCGCGCCGCTGCAGATGATCACCGGGCCCGCGGACAGCCGCTTCGCGGGCCAGCTGCTGGTCGCCTGGCGCGGCCACCAGCCGCCCGGCCACCGCGTGGTGGGCTACAAGCTCGATGCGCGCGGCCTGCCGTCGGGCAAGCCGATCGAATGGCTCGCCGGCTGGAGCCCCAAACCCGGCATGCGCCCGATGGGCCGCCCCACCGGCATCACCGTCGACCGGCAGGGCCGCCTGCTCGCCGTCGAGGATTTCAACCGTACCATCCTGATGCTGCTGCCGGACGCCGGCGCCGCCCCCCAGAAATGACCGCCACCACGTCCCTGCCGCGCCTGAAGTTCGAACTTCTCAAGACCGATCCCGCGAGCCACGCACGCCGCGGCACGCTCACGCTCAACCATGGCGTGGTGCAGACGCCGATCTTCATGCCCGTGGGCACCTACGGCACCGTCAAGGGCGTGATGCCGCGCAGCCTCGAGGAAATGGGCGCTCAGATCATCCTGGGCAACACCTTCCACCTGTGGATGCGTCCCGGCCTCGACGTGATGGCCAGCTTCGGCGGGCTGCACCCCTTCGAGAAGTGGAACAAGCCGATCCTCACCGACTCGGGCGGTTTCCAGGTCTGGTCGCTGGGCGCGATGCGCAAGATCAGCGAGGAGGGCGTGAAGTTCGCCTCGCCCGTCAACGGCGACAAGCTGTTCCTCACGCCCGAGGTCTCGATGCAGATCCAGACCATCCTCAACAGCGACATCGTGATGCAGTTCGACGAGTGCACGCCCTACGACACCAAGGGCCACATCACGACCGAGGCCGAGGCGCGCATCTCGATGGAGCTGAGCCTGCGCTGGGCCAAGCGCTGCCAGCACGAGTTCGCGCGGCTTCAGAACCCCAACGCGCTGTTCGGCATCGTGCAGGGCGGCATGTTCGAGAACCTGCGCGAAGAGTCGCTGGCCGCGCTGGTCGACATGGACTTTCCGGGCTATGCCATCGGCGGCGTGAGCGTGGGCGAGCCCAAGGAAGAGATGCTGCACATCATGGGCCACACGCCGCACCGGCTGCCCGCGAACAAGCCGCGCTACCTGATGGGCGTGGGCACGCCCGAAGACCTGGTGCAGGGCGTGGCCGACGGCGTCGACATGTTCGACTGCGTGATGCCCACGCGCAATGCGCGCAACGGCACGCTGTTCACGCGCTTCGGCGACCTGAAGATGCGCAATGCGCGCCACAAGAACGATCCGCAGCCCATCGACCCGAGCTGCACCTGCCATGCGTGCGCGGGCACCTCGGGCGTGGCGTGGAACGACGGCGGGCGCGAAGGCTTCAGCCGCGCCTACCTGCACCACCTCGACCGCTGCGCCGAGATGCTCGGGCCGATGCTCGCCACCATCCACAACCTGCACTACTACCTGAACCTGATGCGCGAGATCCGCGAATCGCTCGAGGCGGGCACCTTCACGGAATTCCGCGCACGCTTCAAGTCGGAGCGCGCGCGCGGCGTCTGACGCGGCGGGGCAAGGCTATTTCGGCGGCTGGATCGCGAGCGGCGTGGCGTAGGGCTCGATGCGCAGCAGCTCGGTCCTGAAGACCACGATCTGCCTGAGCGGCGCCTGCACCAGCGCGCCGCTCGCGTCCTTGTGCGAGGCGTATTGCCACAGCGTGAGCTGACCCTTGGCCGCGAGCTGCGCGGCCAGCCGCTCCACGGCGGGGTTGGAACCCGGGCCCAGCTGCGCCGCATCGGCGCCCACGATCACCTCGTCGCGCGGCGAGACCACCTTGAAGAGTTGCACGGACGCAGCCGCCTGGGCGCGCACGGAGCGCACCGCCAGAGCGGCGGGAAGAAGCGCGAACCCAAGGAGGGTGCGGCGGGGAAGCGTGTTCGTCGTCATGGAGAAGGAGCGTAGCCACGCGCGCCCGCGCCGGCCATTCGCCGTAAGCCATACGCCGGCCGGCGGCCCCGCGCGCGGCAGGGGCACGCCCATCCGGTACGCTTGCCGCCCATCCCCATCGCAGTTGCCGCATTCACATGACCAACGCATCACCACTTTCGCCCTACACCGCCCGCTATCCCTCGCTGGCCGGCCGCACCGTCTTCGTCTCCGGCGGGGCCAGCGGCATCGGCGAGGCACTGGTGCGGGCCTTCCATGCGCAGGGCGCGAAGGTCGGCTTCTGCGACCTCGACACGGCCGCCGGCACCGCGCTCGCGGCGCAGCTGCAGGGCGACACGCCCGCACTGTTCATCGCATGCGACGTGACCGACACGGCGGCACTGGCGGCCACCATCGCCGCGGTACGCGCGCAGTTCGGCCCGATCGGCGTGCTGCTCAACAATGCCGCCAACGACCGGCGCCACGAGATGGCCAACGTCACGAGCGAGGACTTCGACCGCCTCGTGGCCGTCAACTTCAAGCACCAGTTCTTTGCCGCGCAGGCGGTGGCGGACGACATGCGCGCACTGGGCGGCGGCTCGATCATCAATTTCGGCTCGATCAGCTGGATGATCAAGGGCCGGGGCTACCCGGTCTACCAGGCCTGCAAGGCGGCCGCGCGCGGCCTCACGCGCTCGCTGGCGCGCGACCTGGGCAAGCAGAACATCCGCGTCAATTCGATCGTGCCGGGCTGGGTGATGACCGAGCGGCAGATCAAGCTGTGGGTCAAGCCCGAGTCGGCCGCAGAGATCGATGCGGCGCAATGCCTGCCGGGACGCGTGATGGCGGAGGACATTGCCGCGATGGCGCTGTTCCTGGCGGCCGACGATTCGAAGATGTGCACCGCGCAAGATTACGTGGTGGATGCGGGTTGGACATAAATAGGCTCGCCCCCAGTCTTCGCGCACTTCGTGTCGCTTCGCCCACCCCCTACCGGGGGCAACACCAGCGGCCCGGCAAAGCCGGTTCCGCGGTGTTTCTGGAAATGGCCTTTTCCGGCAGAAGCCGTCTTTAGCTAGTCGCGCAGTTCTGCCGGCACCTTGCCGCCGTTGGCGGCCAGCTTGGTCATGACCTGGCGATGCAGCCAGATGTTCATCTTGGCGCTGTCGCTGGTGTCGGCGCCGTAGCTCAGTTCGGCGGCGAGCTGCTTGCGCGCATCGAGGCTGCTGTCGAGGCCGAGGAGTTTCATCAGGTCGACGATGGACGTGCGCCAGTTCAGGCTGCTCGCGCCGGGCATGCCGTCGAGCAGGGCCTCGACGTCCACCACCGTGATGGCGGGCGGCGGTGCCGCGGCGGCGGGTGCGCCTGCGGGCGCCGCAGCTGCCGGAGCAGCAGGTGCGGGGGCGGCGTTTGCGGAAGGGAAAATCTTGGAAAGGATGCTGCCGAAAATGCTCATGCTTCTGCTCCGTCGAGGTTGATGGCTGAAAACCGCGGCAGCGCGCGTGCGTGCCGCAGCCGACGGTTGTAGCACGCGCATGCGGCGGCGCCGCTACACGGCCGGCTTCAGCGGTCCGCCGGGCGTGAACGAATCCACAGACTCGGAAACCGATCCGCCAGCCGCCAGCTGCGGCACGTGCGGCGCAGCGGATGTACCGCAGGCATGGCAGAACTTCGAGAACGCGCTCTTGCGCGTCTCGCACTGGCCGCAATGGTCGAACAGGCCGATGCCGCAGTGCGGGCAGAAGTCGATCTCGTCGTTCTTCAGGTCCACCGGGCGTTCGCAGCCGGGGCACACGCCCTTGCCGAGCCGCGCGAGCGCGACGTCGTAGCTGAGCTCCTCGCGCCGGACCTGGTCGGGCTGCTGCTCGGCGAGCTTCTGGCGCGCGAGGTAGGCGTTGAGCGCAACGATCGCATAGCGGCCCACGAGCACCGTGACCAGAATGCCCACCACGTAGCGCACATAGCCGCCGTAGCTCGGCAGGTAGGGCACCAGCTCGACGAAGAAGGCGAACAGCGCGAAGAAGATGAAGCCCCAGACGAAGGGCCAGTAGGTGCTCTTTCGCTTTTTCGCGAACAGCCAGCCGGCCACGATCAGAAGCGGCAGCGTGAGCGCAAGGCGGTAGGCGAACACGCGCAGCTCGACCCGGCGGTACTCGGCGTCGAGTTTTTCCCGAGCATCGCGCTCCAGCAGCGACAGCGCCTCGCGGGCGCGCTGCTCGGCCTGCCGCGCGTCGAGCACGATCTGCTGCTGCGCATTCACCTGGCGCTGGACCTCGTCTTCCTTCTGCTTGAAGGCATCGAGCGCCTTGGTGCGTGCGATCAGCTCCGTGTCCTGGTCGGGCTGCGCGGTGGCGCGCCGCGTGGCGATCCAGTTGCCGAAGGTCTCGCGGGCGTTGGCGCTCGCCTGCCGCGCGGCGCTCTGCTGCAGGCGGACCTGCTCCAGCTGCCGTGTCGCCTGCAGCTCGGTAGCCTCCGACGCCTTGATGGTGCTGCGCAGCGGCTCGGCCGCGGGGCGGTCGATGAAGTCATCGAGCTCGAGCGCCCGTTCGACCTGCGGCAGGTCGTCCACGATGGCGCCGCCGAGCCCGATCAGGAAGCTCGCGAACGCCAGCGCCACGAGCCAGAGGCCGCGGCGAAACCATTTTTCGGACAGACGCAATGACTTGCTCATTTCATTCTTTCGGTGAGAGAGGGATTTCTTATTGCAGCTTGAATGCCACCGGCGCCGCGCCGAGCCCCGCGCGCGGCATCCACGCGAACACCGAGTCGACCGTCACCGTCTCGATGCGGTCCGAGAACCGCTTGTCGTTCGGATGGTCGTCGAAGGCCACGCTGGCCGAGCCCACGCGGCCGCCCAGGCGAGTGAGCGGGCCGAGCCGCAATGTGGTCGGCTCGTAGCCCTTGAACTGCATCCACGCCTGCGCCTGCGCGCGGCTGCCGATGGTGGCGGGCTCCATCGCCGCGGCCAGCGTCTCGACCGCCCACTGGTTCGACTGCTGGTACTTCTGGCCCCAGGCGTAGCTCACGATGCTGTAGGGCGCGATGTTCAGCCGCACGATGCGCGCAGGCGGCTCGTGGAGCGCGGCCAGCAGCTGCGCCTGCACGGCAGGCGCAGGCACGACCCAGGCAGCCTCGTAGCGCCACAGGTCGTCGAGGAAGAACTCTCCGAGCCCCTGGCGGTAGACCGCGGCGACGGCGGTGCCGCACCGGTTGAGCTTGTGCACCACGCGCCATGGCCCCTCGTCGGTCTTGTAGGCGATGCCCAGGTGCGAATAGCGCAGGCCGTACTTGCCCAGGTCCTGCCCGGCGCGCGCCAGCAGCACGACGCGCGCGCCGCCGGCATCGAGCTGCTGCGAGGTGCGCTCCGCCAGCTGCATGCCCTTGACGATCAGTTCGGCGGTCGGCCTGGCCTGCTCGCAGGAGCGGCCGGCCAGCGCCTGCAGCGGCAGCGCCACCGCGAGCGCAAGCAGGAGCGCAGGGAAGACCGCGCGCTTCACGACAGCCTCTCGTTGTGCAGCAGCGCGCGGCCGATGGCATTGGGCACGAAGGCCAGCACCTCGCCCGCGGCCGACAGCACGACGCCGCTGCCGATCACGCTGACCAGGACGCCCGTGCCCACCGCCGCCGACACGCCGTTGGCGGCGCGTCCCATCACCTTGACGCTGGCACGCGCACCATCCGACGCGCGCGCCAGCAGGTAGACGGTGCCATCGGCCGAGGCCTCGACCGCCACCACCGTGAGCATCGAGCCACCCACCGAGAGCGCGGCAGGCAGCGCAACCACGGCCGTGGCAGAGGCGCCCACCGCCGAAGCGGCACCCACGACCGAGGCCACCGGCAGCAGCGAGAGTGCGGCCGAAGCCTCGCTCTGCGCCTGGGCATGAAGGGGCAGCGCGGCACCCGCGAACGCGGTGCAGGCGGCGATCAGAAGCGCAGCAACGGATTTTTCATGACGGTCTTTCGTGGGTTGATGATGAAGAAGAAGGCGGCGCTCATTCGGCCGAGCCGGCAGCCGCGGCTTCCTGGCGGGCGGCGCGGCAGCCTTGCAGCCGCGCTTCGATCAGGTCGGCCTCGTGGCGGTCGCGCAGGGTCTTGGCCAGCGTGAAGGCCGAGCTGATCAGGAACAGCCAGCTCACGCCCAGGAAGGCCTTGTAGGCGTCGTTGATCTCCATGCGGACCAGCCCCCAGCCGGTCAGGCCCATCGCGGTGAAGAAGCTGCCCCAGACCACCAGGCGCCACATCGGCACGTCGCGGCCCGCCGTGCCGCCGGCGCCCGCGTGCTGGCTGTCGCGCACGAACTTGGCCAGCATGAAGGCGGTGCTGAGGCAGAACACATAGCCCATCACCATGAACGCACGGTCCAGCGCCTCGCCCGGCAGCCAGCTCAGGCCGGTGGCGCACAGGAACACGGCGATCCCGAAGGAAGCCCAGGCCTGGAACTGCCAGGCCCGCGTATCGCGCTGGATCGAAACGGTGGTGGACGGGAAGGGTTGCATGAGTGCCTCGCGGCGTAGTGAAGGTGAGCGAATGATGGTTCGCTCCCGCACCGCGGGACTCGAATGCTTCGACCAGTTCCGGTTTGAGCCGCTGCGGGTATCTCGAAGAGATACTTTCCGGCACCTTGCGCGCCGGAAAAGCCGCGCCTTACGCGGCCAGCAATCCGCTCACGCGCTGCTGCAGCGCCTCCGGCCGCACCTCGACCGGCGGCACGGCATGGCCGACATGGAGCCCCACGCGGCTGAAGAAGCCGCGGCGAAAGGGCTTGGCCATGGCCACGTTCTCGCCGCCGCGCAGCTCGATGCGGCTGAAGTACGAGCCCCAGAGGTTGGTCAGCGCCATCGGGATCACCGGCGGCTCGATGCCTTCGGCGCGCGCGCTTTCGATGATCTTCATCACGCCGCCCTTGAAGGGCTGCAGCTGGCCGTCGCGCGTGATGGCACCCTCGGGGAAGATGGCCAGCAGGTCGCCTTCGCGCAGCACGCCCAGCGCCCTGGCAAAGGCCGCTTCGTAGGCCGCCGGGTCTTCCTTCTGCGGCGCGATGGGAATCGCCTTGGCCAGCCTGAACAGCCAGCCGAGCACCGGCACCTTGAAGATCCGGTGGTCCATGATGAAGCGGATCGGACGCGGGCTTGCGGCCATCAGCAATATCGCGTCGATGAAACTCACGTGGTTGCACACCAGCACCGCGGCGCCTTCGGTGGGAATGTGCTCGTCGCCCTTGATCTCGAAGCGGTAGACGAAGTGCGACAGCATCCACGCGATGAAGCGCAGCAGGTATTCCGGCACCAGCATGAAGATGTAGAACGCCACCACGGCGTTGGCAATGCCGGTGAACAGGAAGATCTGCGGAATCGTGAAGCCGGCGCCGAGCAATGCACCCGCGATGACCGAGCTGCCGATCATGAACAGCGCATTGAGGATGTTGTTGGCCGCGATGATGCGCGCGCGGTGCGTGGGCTGGCTGCGCAGCTGGATCAGCGCGTACATCGGCACGCTGTAAAGCCCCGCGAAGAGCGACAGCAGCGCCAGGTCGGCCATCACGCGCCAGTGCGCGGCCTGGCCCACGAAGGCGCCCAGCCCCATGACCGCCACCGGCGGCAGCGCACGCGACGCAAAGTACAGGTCGATGGCGAACACGCTCATGCCGATGGCGCCCAGCGGCACCAGGCCGATCTCCACCTGCCGGCGGCTCAGCGTCTCGCACAGCAGCGAGCCCACCCCGATGCCCACCGAGAACACCACCAGCAGCAGCGAGGCCACCTGCTCGTCGCCGTGCAGCACTTCCTTCGCGAAGCTGGGGAACTGGCTCAGGAACACCGCGCCGAAGAACCACATCCACGAGATGCCCAGGAGCGAGCGGAACACCACGATGTTGCCGTGCGCGAGCTGGAGGTTGCGCCAGGTCTCGCTGAACGGGTTCCAGTTGATCACCAGCCCCGGGTCGGTGGCAGGCGCCCGCGGAATGGCCTGGGCCACGCCGCGCCCGACCAGTGCCAGCAGCACGCAGGCCACCGCCACCGTGGCGTGGCCGACCTGCGGCAGCGCCACCAGCAGCCCGCCCGCGACCTGCCCGAGCAGGATGGCGACGAAGGTGCCCATCTCGACCATGCCGTTGCCGCCCGTGAGCTCGCGCGCGTCGAGCACCTGCGGCAGGTAGGCGAACTTGACCGGGCCGAACAGCGTGGAATGCAGGCCCATGAGGAACACGCAGCCCAGCAGCACCACCGCATCGGCCGTGACGAAACCCCAGGCCGCGAGCAGCATGATCGCGATCTCGAGGTTCTTGACGAAGCGGATCATCTTCGTCTTGTCGAACTTGTCGGTGAGCTGCCCCGCCGTGGCGGAGAACAGCAGGAACGGCAGGATGAACAGCGCGCCGATGGCCAGGCCCGCCATGGCCGGCGGCATCCAGCTCAGCTGGAGCTGGTAGGTCACCATGACGGTGAAGGCGAACTTGAAGAGGTTGTCGTTCGCCGCGCCCGCGAACTGGGTCCAGAAGAAGGGCGCGAAGCGCCGCTGCTTGAGAAGGGCGAACTGGTTGGCGTGGGCGTTCGCTTCGTGGGGCGCGGTGGCGGCAGTGGCAGCAGCGGCGGGGGTTGTCATTCGGAACATCTCCTCTTGTTATCTACACACACTGTCCCCGCTTCTTCGTGGAACACCGCGGAACCGGCTCTGCCGGGCCGCAGGTGTTGCCCCCGGTAGGGGGTTGGCGCAGCGACACGAAGTGCGCGAAGACGGGGGGCGAGCCTATGTCATCCTCATGCCGTCATTGCGGCTGCGTCGGGATTGTGCCGCAGCAGGGTCGCGCGCCAGTTCATGTCGAGCTTGCGCAGCGCCGCCAGCACCGGCAGGCCCGCCAGCGATGCGGTCAGGTGCTTGAGGGTGTGTCCGGACACCACCTGCTGCGTCGCCTCGTAGATCGCGTGGTCCGCCAGCTCGAAGGCCTTGGCCAATGCATAGAAGCAGATCACCCAGCCCAGCTTGAGCCCGACCGCGCCGCGCATCGGCGCGGCCAGCGCGAGCGTGAGCACCAGCGCCATGCCGCCGAACTGCACGATGGCCCAGGGCAGCACGTTGCCGCTTTCCTGGAACACCTCCGCCGAGAGCAATCCGGCCATCAGCACGAACCAGGCGGCCGGCCAGCCGGCGCGCTGGCTCACGCGCTCGCAGACCGCAATGCCGATCAGCCCCGCGAAGGCCACCGCCATGCCGGCGCGGTCGGCCGCGAGCCGGGCGCCGTCGGGCATCAGGTGGAAGAAGGCCGATCCCGCGGCGGTGGCGACCAGCCCCGCGAAGAAGAGCCAGGCGCAGTCGAGCGTGTTGTCCGGCGGATCGTTGGCCGGCGGCGCCAGCGGGAACTGGGCCAGTGCTTCCTGGTGGGCCCGGTCGATCCGGTTGAGCCGGTACAGGCCCCAGAAACCGATCAGCACGAAGGGCAGGTTGCTCAGGACGTCCATGGCGTTGGGCAGGCCGTGCCAGCTTCGGTCGTCGGCGAACACCGAGGCAATGGCCACGTCGGCCGCCGGCAGCGCCGGGCCGAACAGGGCCACCAGCGCGAGCAGCGCGAAGGTGAAGAGCAATCCGCGCTCGCGGCGGCTGAGGGTGGGCAAAGGCATGGCGGTCCTCGGTGGTGGGTGGGTACGAGCCGCGGAATTTAGTTGCCAGTCTCTCTACAGGCATCGAGAATCGATACGAGGCACTAATTCACACCTTTCGGTATCCTTTTTTAATACCTCCTTCCTCACAACCACGCCGCCATGAGTACCACCGTCGACCTCGTCCAAGCCCTCAAGAACGAACTCAAGAGCGCCCGCATGACCTACGCCGACCTGGCGCGCTCGCTCGACATGGCCGAATCCAGCGTGAAGCGCATGCTGGCCAAGAGCGACATGCCGCTGTCGCGCGTCGACGCGATCTGCCGTGCGCTCAAGATCGACTTCGCCGAGCTGGCGCGCCGCGTCGCCGACGCCCAGCCGCTCCTGAAGGAGCTCACGCAGGAGCAGGAAAAGGCGGTGGTCAAGGACAAGAAGCTGCTGCTGGTGGCCATCAGCGTGCTGAGCCAGTGGACGCTGGAACAGATCGTGGCGGCCTACCGGATCAGCGAGGCCGAGTGCATCGGCTGCCTGGCACAGCTGGACCGCATCGGCATCATCGAGCTGCGCCCGCTGAACCGCTACCGGCTGAAGCTGGCCAAGACCTTCCGCTGGCGGCCGCATGGCCCGGTGATGGAGTTCTTCCGCGAGAACGTGGTGCTCGACTACTACGCGGGCGGCTTCGACGGCCCGGCCGAGGGGCTGCTGCTGGTGCACGGGCAGATCAGCCGCTCGCTCGCGCCCGCGTTCCTCGAACGCCTGCAGCGCGTGGCGCAGGACTTTGCGCAGCAGCACCAGACCGACCAGAAGCTGGCCGCCAAGGACCGCGAGGGCTACACGCTGCTGCTGGGCATGCGCAACTGGGAATTCGAGGCCTTCACCAGGCTGCGCCGCGCCTGACCCACAGGGTTCTCAGGGCTTCGCGGCTTCCAGCGCGTCGCGCGTGGTGCGTGCGGCGTTCTTCGCCGCGGCGGCAAAGTCGTCGCCCGAGGAGGCGTAGATGATGGCGCGGGACGAGTTCACGATGATCGGCGCATCGGGGCGCCAGCCGGCGCGCACCGTGGCCACGGCATCGCCGCCCTGGGCCCCGACGCCGGGGATCAGCAGCGGCACCGTCGGCGCGAGTTCGCGCACGCGCTCGATCTCCGCCGGGTAGGTCGCACCCACCACGAGGCCGAGCTGCCCGTTGAGGTTCCACGGGCCCTGCGCCAGCTTGGCAACGTGCTCGTAAAGGAAGGGCTGGCCCTCGATGTCCGCCAGGCGCTGGCCCTGCAGGTCGGCGCCGCCGGGGTTGCTGGTGCGGCAGAGCAGGAAGGCGCCCTTGCCCTGGTGCTTGAGGTAGGGCGCCACCGAGTCGAAGCCCATGAAGGGCGACAGGGTCACGGCATCGGCGCCGTAGCGCTCGAAGGCCTCGATGGCGTACTGCTCGGCCGTGGAGCCGATGTCGCCGCGCTTGGCGTCCAGGATCACGGGCACATCGGGCGCGTTGCGGCGCATGTGCTCCATCAGTTGTTCGAGCTGGGCCTCGGCGCGATGGGCCGCGAAATAGGCGATCTGCGGCTTGAAGGCGATGACCAGGTCGGCCGTCGCGTCGACGATGCGCGCGCAGAAGTCATAGATGCGGCTTGCGTCGCCCTTGAGCTGCCCCGGAAACTTGGCTGGCTCCGGATCGAGCCCCACGCAGAGCAACGAACCGTTTTTTTGCTGTGCGGTGGCCAGCTTGTCGAGGAAAGTCATGGGGTCGATTTTAAGGACCCGCCCGCCGCGCCTCAGTTCGGCGGTGTTTGCTGTTCAGCGGCCAGGCAGAGATCGGCCCAGGCACGGGCCTTGTCGGCCGGGTTTCGCAGCAGGTAGGCCGGATGGTAGGTGGCCACCACCGGCACCCCGTTGGCCGAGGGCAGCGGCACCGCGCGGCCGCGCAGCTTGCCGAGCGGATCGGTGCTTTGCATCAGGCTTTGGGCGGCCAGCGGCCCCATGGCGAGCACCAGGCTCGGCGCCAGCGCGGCGGCATGTTCCCCGAAAGCCTCGTCCATGGGACGCGGGCTGCCGGGCTGGCCGGCGCCCACGCCGCGGTGCGTGCGCATCAGGTGCACCGGCGTCTTGCCGTCGTGCAGCTTGAGGGCGCGCAGCATGTTGTCGAGCAGCTTGCCGGCATCGCCCGCAAAGGGCTCGCCGTGGCGGCCGTCGGCTTCGGGCGGCATGTCGGCCACCACCAGCCAGCCGCCTTGGGCCGGTTCGGCTGCGGCCTCGGCGTAGAGGCGGCGCGGCGCGTCGACCAGCACGGCGGCGCCCTGCGCGAGCAGCGCGGGCGCGGGGCGCGCCGCCGGGGCCGGTGCTGCGGCAGGCCTTGCGGCCGGGGCGGGCGCAGCGGCCGGCGCTTCGGCCACGGATTGCTCGCGGGCGGACGGCGGCGGCGCGGCGACCGCAGCCGCTGCCGCGGCAACGGGTGCGGCTTCGGCGGTTTCGGGCATCGGCCACCAGACCTTCACGCCCATCTCGTCGAGCATCGCGCGCCGGCGGGCGTCGAGCTTCAGTGTCTGTACCGCGTTCATCGCAAGGCTCCCCAGGCAGAGCCTGATTCATTCAATCGCAGGCTCATGACGACCGCGTCTTCACGCTTGCCTTCATGGGCCGGGTAGTAGCCCTTGCGCACGCCGACGCTGCGGAAACCCTGGCGCATGTAGATGTCGAGCGCACGCCGGTTGCTCTCGCGCACCTCGAGCCAGAGCCACTGCGCCCCTTGCGCGCGCGACCATCCGGTCAGCGCCTCGAGCATCAGCGGCGCCCAGCCCTGGCGCTGGAAGGCCGGCGCCACGGTGATGTTGAGCAGGTGCACCTCGTCCACGCCCTTCATGGCGACGAAATAGCCGATCAGCGTTTCCCCGAGGCTGGTCACCGGCGTGGCCAGGTCCGGCACGCAGACTGGCGCGAGCAAACACTGGCAGTGGTAGCCGACCGCCATCGAATCGATGAAGTTGGCCCGCGTCCACGGATGGCTGTAGGCCGTCTGCTCGACCGCGCAGACGGCATCGAGCCGCTCGACGGTGAGCGGTTCGAGGCGGGCTTCGACGGGCTGAAGGACGGCGCTCATGGTGTGTTGGCAACAGGTGGAACCGCCAGGGCGGCCGCCTTGATGGCAGCGCGCTCATCGGTCGTTTGCGCCACTTTATCGCGAACATAGAGCGGCCAGGCATGCGCCGCATCCACCGTGCGCCCCGCGGCCAGCAGCGCCGGCGCCAGCCGGAGCATGGCGGTGGCCGTCGGCAGCACTTCGTGGCGCGCCGCGGCCGGCGCCAGGCGAGGTCCATAGGCGGCAAAGGCGTTGCCGGCCAGCGACCATCCGGCGGGCACTTCGAGGGCTTCGGGCGCGAGCAGCAGCGGCTCGTCGGCCAGGCCGCCGCCCAGCGCACCGCCCCCATCGAAGTCATAGCGCGCGGCATAGAGCTGGTCCATGCGCGCGTCGAGCACCGCCACCACCTGGCGCGCGCCGAAGGCGTGGCGTGCTTCCTCGGCCACGGCCAGCAGCGTGTCGACCGGCAGCAGCGGCACGCCGGCGCCGAAAGCCAGGCCCTGCGCCACCGAGCAGGCGGTGCGCAGGCCCGTGAAGGAGCCCGGCCCGCGGCCGAAGGCGATGGCGTCGAGCGCGGCCAGCTCGAGCCCGGCCTCGGCCAGCAGCTGCAGGATGAGCGGGATCAGCGTGCTCGACGCCTGCGCGCCGCCGGCCCCGCTGTGCGTGAACAGGCGCTCGCCGTGGCGCACCGCCACCGACAGGTGCTCGGTACTGGTGTCGAAAGCCAGGAGCCTAGGCATCGCGGCACCCCGCGGCGGTGGCCGGCACCGCGGGCCGCGGAGCGGCGCGGCCACCGGCTGTTGCTTTCTGCACGCCGAACAGGATGCCGGCGGTCACCAGCAGCAGGCCGGCAATCAGGTTCCAATGGAGCGGCTCGTCGAGCCAGATCACCGCGCCGAAGGCCGAGAGGCCGGGCACGAGCGCGGTGATCATGGTGCTGCGCACCGGCCCGAAGTACTGGATCATCTTCGTGAAGGTGATGCCCGAGACGACGACCGAGCCGACGCCCTGGAACAGCATCTGGAACGCCACCTCGCCCCAGGGCGCGGAGCCGATGCGGCTCACGACCGCGCCGCCCGCCACCAGCAGGCTGTAGACGGGCACGTAGGCCAGCAGCGCGAACACGGTGATGGCGATGGTCGCGCGCACGGCGTCCAGCCCGTGGCGGCGCGCCACCACGCTGTAGCAGGCCCAGCAGAAGGCCGCGGCCATGAAGAGCAGGTCGCCCTTCCAGACCTCGCCGCCGTCGAAGGCATGCAGCAGGCTGCGCCCGCCGACCACCAGATCGCCGGCCACGATCAGCGCGAGGCCGAAGGCGCGGCCCGGCGTGATGCGGTCGCGCAGCACCAGGGCGGCCAGCAGCGTGGTCCACAGCGGCAGGCTGCCGGGCATCAGCACCGAGGCATGGCCCGCGGGCGCGAAGAAGAAGCCGCTGTAGGCCAGCAGGGCGTAGGCCACGCCGCCGAAGATGCCGGCGCTGGCCGTGACGCGCAGCGACAGCGGCGACAGGCCGAACAGCGACGACGCGGTGCCGTCCTTTTGCCGCAGCCCCTTCATGACCATCCAGGCGCCCCAGGGCACCAGCACCAGGCTGGCACCGCCAATGCGCGCCAGCGCCAGGTCGAACGGGGTGAGCGAGCGTGCGGCCGAAGCCCGGGCGATCACGATGAAGGCGGTCCAGACCAGCACGGTGACCACGGCCGCGCCGATGCCGAGCGTGCGGGGCGAGAAACGGGGCATGGCGGGCATCCCCCGATTATCCAGGGCACTCCGCGGCCGCGCCGGCCAGGGGCGAATGGCCGGCAATGCGGGCGATCAGCCGCCGTCGCTGCGCAGGATGGCAAGCCCGGCCTTGCGCAGCGGCGCCAATGCGGCGGCCGGCGCTTCCGGCGACACCAGCAGGCTGGTGGCGGCCGAGACAGGGTTGATGACCCAGGCCGAAGCCGCACCGATCTTTTCCGACGAGGCCAGCACCACCGTCTCGGCCGCGGCCGCCATGAGCGCGCGCTTGATCGCGGCCTCCTCGACGTCCCCGGTGGTCAGCCCGGCCTCGGCGTGCACGCCGGTCACGCCCAGGAAGCAGGTGTCGGCGTGGATGCGCGAAATGGCGTCCATGGCCGCGGCGCCCACCGCCACCATCGAATGCCGGAAGAGGCGCCCGCCGATCAGCACCACCTCGATGCCGGCGTGGCCCGCCAGCTCGACCGCCACCGACGGGCTGTGTGTGACCACGGTGGCGCGCAGGCTGGCCGGCAGGTGCCGCGCCATCTGGACGGCCGTGGTGCCGCCATCGATGAAGACCACCTGTCCGGGCCGTACCAGCCGTGCCGCGGCGCGGCCGATGGCCACCTTCTCCGCGGTCGCAAGCTGCAGGCGGCCCGCGAAGTCGGCTTCGGCCCTGGCGATCGGCAGCGCGCCGCCGTGCACGCGCTGCAGCAGCCCCTCGGCGGCCAGCTCGCGCAGATCGCGCCGGATGGTGTCTTCCGACAGCGCCAGCTCCTCGCTGAGCGACTTGGCGACGACGTTGCCGTCGCGCTGCAGGACCGAAAGGATGTGTTGCTTGCGCTGGCGGGTGAGCATCTGGCGATGGTAGCGGCCAGGACCAAGGATTGCACGAATTTTCTTGTTTATGCACGAATTTGCGCCTAAGCTGCGTCCCATGACCCTCCACGACCGCGTCCGGGTGCACGAAGTCACCCTGCTTTCCGACAACTGGTACACGCTCAAGACCACCGCCTTCGACTGGCGGCGCAACGACGGCCAGTGGCAGCGCATGCACCGCGAGACCTACGACCGCGGCAACGGCGCCACGCTGCTGCCCTGCAACCTGGCGCAGCGCACGGTGCTGCTGACGCGGCAGTTCCGCTATCCGGCCTTCGTCAACGGGCATGACGACCTGCTGATCGAGGCGGCGGCCGGCCTGCTGGACAACGCGGCGCCCGAGGAGCGCATCCGCGCCGAGGTGGAAGAAGAACTGGGCTTGCGGCTGGGCGCGGTGCAGAAGGTCCTCGAAGCCTTCATGAGCCCGGGTTCGGTGACCGAGAAGCTGCACTTCTTCGTGGCCGAATACGAGCCGTCGATGCGCATCGGCGACGGCGGCGGCCTGGCCGAGGAGGGCGAAGACATCGAGGTGCTCGAACTCGGCATCGACGAGGCGCTGGCCATGGTGGCGGACGGGCGCATCGCCGACGCCAAGACGGTGATGCTGCTGTATCACGCGCAACTGCATGTTTTTCCGCCGAGATAATCGGCACGATGCGTCTTCTTCGTCTCTCCTTCCTTCGCACCGCCTGCGCGCTGTCCTTCACCGCACTGGCCGTTCCGGGCGCCCTTGCACAGCAGGCCTTTCCAGGCGAAGTGGAGACTGCCCTCGCGCGCGCCAAGGTGCCGCGCGACGCGGTGACGATGCTGGTGGCCGACGCCGACGGCGTGCGCCCGCCGCGCCTGGCCTGGCGCACGCAGGTGCCGGTGAACCCGGCGTCGATCATGAAGCTGGTCACCACCTACGCCGCGCTCGACCTGCTCGGGCCGGCCTACAGCTGGAACACGCCGGTCTATGTCGACGGCACCGTGAGCAACGGCGTGCTCAACGGCAACCTCTACATCAAGGGCCAGGGCGATCCCAAGCTGGTGCTGGAACGGGCCTGGCTGCTGCTGCGGCGCGTGCAGGGCCTGGGCATCACCACCGTGAGCGGCGACATCGTGCTGGACCGCAGCGCCTTCGACGGCGCGATCGAGAACGACCCCGCCGCCTTCGACGGCGAGCCGCTGCGGCCCTACAACGCCTCGCCCGAGGCGCTGCTGGTCAACTTCAAGTCGGTCAACATGGTCTTCACGCCAGAGCGCGGCGGCCAGCTGGCGCGCGTGAGCTACGAGCCGCCGCTCGCCAGCGTGTCGATGCAGCCCACGGTGGCGCTCGCGCCCGGCGAATGCGGCGACTGGCGCGCGGCGATCAGGCCCGACTTCAGCGACCCGAACCGGATCCGGTTCATGGGCGGCCTGCCGGCTGCCTGCGGCGAGAAGAGCTGGGCCGTGGCTTATGCCGACCCGCGCACCTACGGCCTGCGCGCCATTGGCGGCATGTGGGCCGAGATGGGCGGCCGGGTCGGCGGCCAGATGCGCGACGGCCGGGTGCCGGCCGGGCTCAAGCCGGTGTTCGAGTTCGGCTCGCCGCCGCTTTCGGAGGTGGTGCGCGACATCAACAAGTACAGCAACAACGTGATGGCGCAGCAGCTGTTCCTCACCCTCGGGCTCACGCAGAAGAACCGCGGCAGCTTCGAGGCCTCGCGCAGCGCGCTGGGCCAGTGGTGGCGCGACCGCATCGGCACCGGCGAGGCGCCGCCGGTGTTCGACAACGGCTCGGGCCTGTCGCGCGACGAGCGCATCAGTGCGGCGGCGCTCGGCCGGATGCTGCAGGTGGCCTGGCGTTCGCCGCTGATGCCGGAGCTGGTGTCGTCGCTGCCCGCCATGGGGGTGGACGGCACGCTCAGGAAGCGCGCGCTGCGCTCGGGCGGCGCGGCCCACCTGAAGACCGGCTCGCTGCGCGATGCGGCCGGCGTGGCCGGCTATGTGCACGGTGCGAGCGGCCGCCGCTACGTGCTGGTGGCGATTGCCAACGGCGAGAACGCCGGGGCTGCGCGCGCCGCGTTCGACGCACTGGTCGACTGGGCGGCGCAGGACAACTGACGGCCATCGGCCGCTGCGGGGCGGCCATGTACTGAAAACTTCTCTAGGTATACACGCCGCTTGCGCGTGGCCATGGCGCTGCACAGAATCGGGCGCCCGTTCGATTCGACAACATCAGGAGCCATGCCTTGAAAAAGCCGCAACGACAACTCTCCACTCCGCTGCACAAGATTGCGGCACTCGGCGGCGTCACGCTGCTGCTGGCGGCCTGCGGCGGTGGAGGGGGGGGCGGCGGCATCGGCATCGGCTTTCCACCGCCGGCCGGCGACACTGGCCGCGGCTCGGTCGTCACGGACCCGCCCGAGCAGACCGCGAAGCTGTCGGCCGACCAGTTCAGGACCACCCTTCAGGCAACCGACCAGGGCAAGGCCTTGCTGCAGGTGGCCGGCTCGCCCAAGTGCGGGGTCGAAGTGCGCTATCTCGAGTACCGCACCATCGGCGGCAAGAACGAAGCCACCAACGCGACCGCCGCGGTCATGCTGCCCTCCGGCGCCGACGTGGCCTGCAACGGGCCGCGGCCGGTGGTGCTGTATGCGCACGGCACCAACGTCGCGCGCAACTACAACCTTGCCAGATGGACCGACTCCACGCAGCCGGCCGCCGGCGAAGGCCTCACGATCGCCGCCATGTTCGCGGCGCAGGGCTACATCGTGGTGGCGCCCAACTACGCGGGCTACGACAAGTCGACGCTGGCCTACCACCCGTACCTCAACGGCGACCAGCAGGGCAAGGACATGGTCGACGCGCTCACCGCGGCGCGCAAGACCTTCGCGGGCATCAACGCCTCGGACGCGGGCTCGCTGCTGATCACCGGCTATTCGCAGGGCGGCTACGTGGCGATGGCGGCGCACCGCGAGATGCAGGCCACGGGCAGGGCGGTGACGGCGTCGGCGCCGCTCTCGGCGCCTTCGGCCATCGGCCTGCTGGCGGACTACACCTTCATGGGCTGGCCGGCGCTCGGCAGCACGCTCTTCGTGCCGCTGCTCTCGGCCAGCTGGCAGCAGCAGTTCGGCGATGTCTACGGCAGCACCAGCGACATCTACGAATCGCAGTACGCCACCGGCATCGACACCCTGCTGCCCAGCCTGACGCCCATCGCCACGCTGTATGCCAACGGCAAGCTGCCGCAGCTCGCGCTGTTTCCCGCCGGTGCAACGCCGGGCCCGGTGAGCCCGGAGCTGTCGATCTTCTACGGCGCGAACAACCTCGTCCGCCAGAGCTACCTGACGCAGGCGGCCGGCGACATCCAGGCGAATCCCTGCCCGGGCAATGCGCTGCCCGCCACGGCCGCCTCGCTGAGCACAACCTCGCCGCTGGACTGCAGGCCGGCCGTGGGCTTTCGCAAGGCGGCGCGCGCCAACGATCTGCGCAACTGGCTGCCGACCCGGCCGGTGCTCATGTGCGGCGGCGCCAACGATCCGACCGTGAATTTCCTGAGCACCCGCGCCACCGCCGGCTACTTCCGCGCCCGGGGCATGCCCGCTGCGGCGCTGACGGTGGTCGACCTCGAGGACTCGGGCACCACCGACGCGTACTCCGCCGCGCGCGCCGGCTTCGCGCAGGCCAAGAGCACCCTCGCGCAGAACACCCCCGGCAGCGACGCCGACAAGGCGCAGGCCGTCACCCTGGCCTACCACGGCACCCTGGCGCCCCCGTTCTGCCTGGCCTCCGCCCGAGGATTCTTCCAGGGCGTGCTGGCCGCCGGCGGCTAGCAGCCAGCGAGGGCCTCGAAGGACCTATTCCAGGAATGCCGTGGAACCGGCTACGCCGGGCCACTGGCACTGTCCCCTGCAAGGGGGTGGGCGAAGCGACACGAAGTGGGCGAAGCCTGGGGGTTAGCCCATTGAAGCGCGATGAAGGCGGTCGCGCACGCCTTCCCATTCGGGCGTGTCGGGCGGCGTCTCGACCCAGATCAGCTTGACGCCCTGCGCATCGAACTCGCGCAGCACCGCGAACAGCTGGTGCGCGCTCGCCACCGCGTCGTCCGGCATGCGCCGCTGCAGCACGCGCTGGGAATGGCTGCGCACCTCGGCGCGCGTCCACACCGCAATGTGGGCCGCACCCGGGCCGAGCACGTCGAGGCCGGCCTGGATGGCCTTGGCATCCATCAGCCGCAGCTTGGCGTTCGGCGCGTAGTGCGCTTCCAGCGTGCCGGAGGCGCGCGGATCGGGCGTTTCGAGCACCTCGCGGTCGCTCAGGCGCTCGCCCGCGGCGGCCTCGATCTGCGCGCGCGTGATCAGGCCCGGACGCAGCAGCACGGGCGCGCCGCGGCTGCAGTCGACGATGGTCGACTCGATGCCCACCTCGCAGGCGCCGCCGTCGATCACCGGCAGCGCATCGCCGAACTCGTCGTGCACGTGCTGCGCGGTGGTGGGACTGACGCGGCCGAAACGGTTGGCGCTCGGGCCCGCGAGCCCCGGCACGCCCTGCTCGGCGCAGGCCTCGAGCAGGGCCTGCGCGACCGGATGCGAGGGGCAGCGCAGACCGATGGTGTCCTGCCCGCCGGCGGCCGCGGCCGCCACGCCGGGCTGGCGCGTGACGATCAGCGTCAGCGGACCGGGCCAGAAGGCCTGCACCAGCTTCTGCGCAAAGGGCGGCAACGGCTGCGCGAAGCGCGACAGCGCCTCGGTGCCCTTGATGCCGGCCGCGACGTGGACGATCAGCGGATGGTCGGCCGGCCGGCCCTTGGCCTTGAAGATGCCGCCTACCGCCATGTCGCTGGTGGCATCGGCGCCCAGTCCATAGACGGTCTCGGTCGGGAACGCGACCAGCCCGCCCGCGCGCAGCACGCGCACGGCCTCGGCAATGGCTTCGGGGGATTGGCCGTCGAGGATCATGCGAGATCGGCCGCCGACAGCGCCGGCAGGCCGAGCACAGTTGCGGCCTGGGAGGCCGTGGTGCGCACGCTTTCCAGCGTGGCGCCGGTGAGGGTCAGGTGGCCCATCTTGCGGCCGCGGCGCGGTTCGATCTTGCCGTAGAGGTGCAGATGCACGCCGGGCAGCGCGAGCACTTCGCTCCAGCGCGGCGCCACCGGCTTGTCGCCGCCCGCGGTGAACCACAGGTCGCCCAGCAGATTCAGCATGATCGCCGGGCTGTGCTGGCGCGGCGCGGCCAGCGGCAGGCCCGCGAGGGTGCGCACCTGCAGCTCGAACTGCGACACGTCGCAGGCTTCCATGGTGTAGTGGCCGCTGTTGTGCGGCCGGGGCGCCATCTCGTTCACCACCAGCGAGCCGTCGGCCAGCGCGAAGAACTCCACGCACAGCACGCCCACGTAGTCCAGCCCGGTGGCGATGCTCTTGGCCGAGTTGATGGCCGCCTGCGCCACGGTCTTGGGCATGTTCTGCGGATGCACCTCGGTCACGGCCAGGATGCCGTCCCGGTGCAGGTTGCGCTGGGGCGGAAAGTGCACCAGCTGCCCGTCGCGGCCGCGCGCGACGATCACCGAGCATTCGAATTCGAGCGGCAGCAGCTTTTCGAGCACGCAAGGCACGCAGCCCGCGGCCTGCCACGCGTCGACCAGTTCGGCGCGCGTGGACACGCGCTGCTGGCCCTTGCCGTCGTAGCCGAGGCGCGCGGTCTTGAGGATCCCGGGCAGCAGCACGTCGGGGGCGGCGGCCAGCTGCGCCGCGGTCTCGATGACCGCGTACGGCGCGCAGGCCACGCCGCAGCGCGTGAAATGGGCCTTTTCGGCGATGCGGTCCTGCGCGATGGCGATGGCGCCCGCATCGGGGGCCACGGGCCGGGCCACCGACAGATTCTCCAGCGAGGGCGCCGGCACGTTCTCGAACTCGGTCGTGACCGCATCGGCCAGGCCCGCAAGCCGCGCCAGGCCGTCGACGTCGGCGTAGTCGGTGTGGATGTGGTGGTGGCTCACGCGGCCGGCCGGGCTGTCGGCGTCGGGGTCGAGCACGGCCGTGAAATAGCCCATGCGCTGGGCGGCGTGGACGAACATGCGGCCCAGCTGGCCGCCGCCGAGCACGCCGAGCGTGGCGCCGGGAAGAATGGGAAGGCCGTTGTTGCCGTTCACAGCGCCCCCCCGCCCTGCGGCGAAAAGGGCGACACGGAGCCGGCATCCGCCACCGGCGGCGGCAGCGTCATGGCCTCGGCCGCGGCGGTTTGCGCGGCACGGAAGGCATCGAGCCGGGTGCGCAGCGCCGGGTCGTTCACCGCCAGCATGGCCACCGCGAACAGCGCCGCATTGGCCGCCCCCGCGTTGCCGATGGCAAAGGTGGCCACCGGCACGCCCTTGGGCATCTGCACGATGCTGTAGAGCGAATCGACACCCTGCAGGTGGCGGCTGGCCACCGGCACGCCGAGCACCGGCACCGTGGTCTTGGCGGCCAGCATGCCCGGCAGATGGGCCGCGCCCCCCGCCCCCGCGATGATCGCGGCGAGCCCGCGCCCGGCGGCGCTTTCGGCATACGCGAAGAGCGCATCGGGCATCCGGTGGGCCGAGACCACCTTCGCTTCGTGCTGGATCCCGAATTGCTGGAGAATCTCGACCGCGTTGCGCATCGTCTCCCAATCGGAGTTCGAGCCCATCACTACACCGACCTGAATGGTTTCGTTCATGGTTCCAATTTTACGTTTCACCCCCAGTTGTTCCCGATGATCGACATCACTCTCGAAAATTTTCAGGCTGAACTGATCGAAGGCTCGGTCGCCACGCCGGTGCTGCTCGACATCTGGGCCGAATGGTGCGGGCCGTGCAAGCAGCTCGGCCCGGTGCTCGAAAAGCTCGAAACCGAGTACGCCGGGCGCTTCACGCTGGCCAAGCTCGACGCCGACAAGGTGCCGCAGATTTCGTCGCAGCTGTCCGAGATGTTCGGCGTGCGCAGCATCCCGTTCTGCGTGATGTTCAAGGACGGCCAGCCGGTCGACGGCTTCGTCGGCGCCATTCCGGCCGACAAGATCCGCGAATTCCTCGACAAGCACGTGCCCGCCGCCGAGCAGGTCGAAGCCGCCTCCCAGGAGGCCGCGGCCCAGGAAGCACTGGCCGAAGGCGACACCGAGGGCGCGCTCGAGCGGCTGCAGCATGCGGTGGCCACCGACCCGGCCAACGACGACGCGCGCTTCGACTGCGTCAAGCTGCTGCTGCAGATGGGCCGCATCGACGACGCCAAGGTGGCGTTCGCGCCGGTGATCGCCAGGACCACGCTGGTGCGCCGCTTCGATTCGCTGCAGCGCTGGATGGATGCCATCGATTTTGCGGCGCCGGCCTCGGGCCCCGAGCCCACCCTGGCCGATTTCGACGCCCGCATTGCCGCCGGCAAGCGCGACTTCGACGCCCGCTTCGGCCGCGCGCAGCTGCTGATGGATGCGCAGCGGTGGACCGATGCCATGGACGAGCTGCTCGAGATCCTGATGCGCGACAAGAGCTGGAACGAAGAACTCGCGCGCAAGACCTACATCGCGGTCCTCGACCTGATCGAGCCGCCCAAGGTGAAGGTGGCGGACGGGCAGATTCCGCCGGACGATCCGGTGGTGGCCACCTATCGCCGCCGCCTCAGCAGCGTGGTGCTGAGCTGAACTGAGCCTGGCGGCAAATTGCGGGGGAGCGGACACCTCTTGGCGGGCCGGGGCGGCGTCGCATACGATGGCAACGATTCAACTTGTTGCAATTGAGAAGGACAAACCGGCCATGCGTCTCCCCGCCCGCCACCGCGCCCGCATCGCGCTCCCCGTTTTCGCGACCGCACTGCTGGCGGCCGCCCTGGCCGGCTGCGGCAGCGGCATCAGCCTCGACGAGCCGATCGAAGGGCCGGTCTGGCGCCTGGTGCAGTTGGGCGACGAGCCCGTGCCGCCCGGCGGCGAAGCGCAGATCCAGTTCGACCGCAACAGCGGGCGCGTCAGCGGAACGGGCGGCTGCAACCGCGTGTCGGGGTCGTTCACGCGCAGCGGCATCACGCTGCGCATCGGCCAGCTGGCCTCGACCCGCATGGCCTGTGCGGACCCGGTGCGCGGTGCCAACGAAGCGCAATTCATCTCGGCGCTGCAGACCACCGCGACCTATCGCCTGGCCGGGCCGGGACGGCTCGCGCTGCTCGATGCAGGCGGACGCACCGTGGCAACGCTGAACTCGGCGAGCCGCTGAGGCGGCGCGCCCTTTTCCTCAGCCGGTGAGCCGCTCCAGCGCTTCGCGGTACTTGGCCGCGGTCTTCTCGATCACCTCGGCCGGCAGGCGCGGCGCCGGCGGGGTCTTGTCCCAGGGCTTGCCGTTGATCCTGGTGGCTTCGAGCCAGTCGCGCACGAACTGCTTGTCGTAGCTCGGCGGATTGGTGCCGGCGGCCAGCGCGGCCTGGTAGCCCTCGACCGGCCAGTAGCGCGAGCTGTCGGGCGTGAGCACCTCGTCCATCAGCACCAGCGTGCCGGCCTCGTCCAGGCCGAACTCGAACTTGGTGTCGGCAATGATCATTCCCTTGCCCAGCGCGATCTGCGCGGCGGCTTCGTAGATCTCGAGGCTGGTCTCGCGGATCTGCTGCGCCAGCTTGGGGCCGACGATTTCGACCACGCGGTCGTAGCTGATGTTCTCGTCGTGCTCGCCGGCCGCGGCCTTGGCGGCGGGCGTGAAGATCGGGCGCGGCAGCTTGCTGGCGTTGGTGAGCCCCTCGGGCAGCGGCACGCCGCAGACCGAGCGGCTTTCCTGGTATTCCTTCCAGCCGCTGCCGGCCAGGTAGCCGCGCACCACCGCCTCGACCGGGATCGGCCTCAGGCGCTTGACCAGCATCGAGCGGCCGGTGACCTGCGGCACCTCTTCAGGCGTGACCACGCTCTCGGGCGCTTCGCCCGTCAGGTGGTTGGGGCACAGCTGGCCGAGCCGGTCGAACCACCACAGCGCCATTTGCGTGAGGATCTCGCCCTTGCCCGGAATCGGCTCGCCCATGATCACGTCGAAGGCGCTGAGCCGGTCGCTCGCGACCATCAGGATGCGGTCTTCGCCGACGGCGTAGTTGTCGCGCACCTTGCCGCGCGCAAGCAGGGGCAGGCTCTGGATGGAGGAGGTGTGGACGGTGGTCATGGGGCAGTGCTGTGCGGAAACGGGTGACGGGGAAAACGGATTGTGCGCGCAGAAAAAAGCCACCGCGAACGGTGGCCTGCGAATCGCGAAAAAAGTTTCAGACGACTTCTTGCGCGAGCTCGCCCTTGGCGTACTTGGCGGCGACGACCTGCAGCGTCTCGCCCTTGACCTTCGGGCCCTGGCCTTCGCAGCCGAACTCGATGTAGCGCTGCTTGCAGATCTGCTTGGCGGCCTCGCGCGCGGGCTTGAGCCATTCGCGGGCGTCGAACTTCTCGGGGTTCTCGGCCAGGAACTGGCGCACCGCGCCGGTCATGGCCAGGCGGATGTCGGTGTCGATGTTGATCTTGCGCACGCCGAACTTGATGGCTTCCTGGATTTCCTCGACCGGCACGCCGTAGGTTTCCTTCATGTTGCCGCCGTACTTGCGGATGATCTCGAGCAGATCCTGCGGCACCGACGACGAGCCGTGCATCACCAGGTGGGTGTTGGGCAGGCGGGCGTGGATTTCCTTCACGCGCGAGATCGACAGGATGTCGCCCGTGGGCTTGCGGGTGAACTTGTAGGCGCCGTGGCTGGTGCCGATGGCAATGGCCAGCGCGTCGAGCTGCGTGGCCTTGACGAACTGGGCGGCTTCCTCGGGATCGGTCAGGAGCGCCGAGTGGTCGAGCACGCCTTCGGCGCCGATGCCGTCCTCTTCACCGGCCATGCCGGTTTCGAGCGAACCCAGGCAGCCCAGCTCGCCTTCGACGGTGACGCCGACCTTGTGCGCCAGCTGGACCACCTTGCGGGTCACGTCGACGTTGTAGTCGAAGGAGGCCGGCGTCTTGCCGTCTTCCTTGAGCGAGCCGTCCATCATCACGGACGAGAAGCCGAGGTCGATGGCGCCCTGGCAGATGGCCGGGCTCTGGCCGTGGTCCTGGTGCATGACCAGCGGAATGTTCGGGTACTGCTCGATCGCGGCCTGGATCAGGTGCTTGATGAAGGCTTCACCGGCGTATTTGCGGGCACCGGCGCTGGCTTGCAGGATGACGGGCGCGCCGACTTCCTTGGCGGCCTCCATCACGGCCTGGACCTGTTCGAGGTTGTTGACGTTGAAGGCCGGAATGCCGTAGCCGTTGGCGGCTGCGTGGTCCAGCAGTTCGCGCATCGAGACGAGTGCCATGGGAAATACCTCGCGGAAATAGGGGAAAAAGAAGGCGGAAAGACGAGAGAAAACTGCCGCAATTCTATCGAGCCCCCTTGTGGGACGGCACTGACACGCGGCGCAGGCGCTCCTAGATGGGCAGCTGCGTGGTCGACAGCACCTGCTTGAGCACCACGAAAGTCCGGATCTGCCGCACGCCCGGCAGATACAGCAGTTGCTCGGCATGCAGCCGGTTGAAGCTGTCGTTGTCGCGCGTTCGCACGAGCATGAAGTAGTCGAACTCGCCCGTGACCACGTGGCATTCGAGGCAGCCCGAGACCTTTTGCGCGGCCTTCTCGAAATCGGCGAAGGAGTCGGGCGTCGAGCGGTCGAGCACCACGCCGATCATCACCAGCATGCCGAGCTCGAGCGCCTGGGCATCGAGCAGCGCCACGATGCCCTTGACGAGGCCCGCGGCCTTGAGCCGCTCCACGCGGCGCAGGCACGCGGGCGCGCTGAGATTGACCTTGGCGGCCAGCGCCACGTTCGACACCGAGGCGTCGCGCTGCAGGGCGCGCAGGATGGCGCGATCGGTGCGGTCGAGTTCCGCCGCCGCTTCGGCCGCCTGTGCCGGCGTGGCACGCAACTTTGTTGTGCTCATTCGTCTCTTTGCAAACCAAAAACCTTCGATAGAGCGATCTTGTCTTTTTTTCACTCGCATTTCCATCAAAGTTTGCAACCACGTTTCAACGGCTTTTTTCTACGATCGATGGCATCCCCTTCCTGGAGCGCACATCGATGAACCTCAAGAAATTTCCCCGCCACGCCCTCACCTTCGGCCCCACGCCGATCCATCCGCTCAAGCGCCTGAGTGCGCATCTGGGCGGCGAGGTCCAGCTCTACGCCAAGCGCGAGGACTGCAACAGCGGCCTGGCCTTCGGCGGCAACAAGACGCGCAAGCTCGAATACCTGATTCCCGAGGCGCTCGAGGGCGGCTACGACACGCTGGTGTCGATCGGCGGCATCCAGTCGAACCAGACGCGGCAGGTGGCAGCGGTGGCCGCGCACCTGGGCCTGAAGTGCGTGCTGGTGCAGGAGAACTGGGTCAACTATTCCGATGCGGTGTACGACCGCGTCGGCAACATCGAGATGTCCCGCATCCTGGGTGCCGACGTGCGGCTCGACAGCGCGGGCTTCGACATCGGCATCCGCAAGAGCTGGGAAGAGGCCATGGCCGACGTGCGCAAGGCCGGCGGCAAGCCCTTCCCGATTCCGGCCGGCTGCTCGGAGCATCCGCGCGGCGGCCTGGGCTTCGTCGGCTTTGCGGAAGAAGTGCGGCAGCAGGAGGCCGAGCTGGGCTTCAAGTTCGACTACATCGTGACCTGCTCGGTCACGGGCAGCACGCAGGCCGGCATGGTGGTGGGCTTCGCGGCTGACGGCCGGGCCGACCGCGTGATCGGCATCGACGCCTCGGCCAAGCCGCAGCAGACCTTCGAGCAGATCGTGCGCATTGCCAAGGGCACGGCCGAACTGGTCGAGCTGGGCCGCGACATCACCGACAAGGACGTGGTGCTCGACCGCCGCTTCGGCGGCCCCGAATACGGCCTGCCCAACGAAGGCACGCTGGAAGCGATCCGCCTCTGCGCGCGCCTCGAAGGCATGCTGACCGACCCCGTGTACGAGGGCAAGTCGATGCACGGGATGATCGAGAAGGTGCGCCTGGGCGAATTCCCGGCCGGCTCGAAGGTGCTCTATGCGCACCTGGGCGGCGTGCCCGCCCTCAACGCCTACAGCTTCCTCTTCCGCAACGGCTGAGCGGGCTCAGCTGGCGCGGCAGATCTTGAGCATGTTGGTGCCGCCGGGGGCGCCCATCGGCTCGCCGCAGGTGATCGCATAGACGTCGCCGGTCTGCACGATGCCGCGCTTCTTCAGGTGGGCTTCGGCCTGCTCGAGCGCGGTGTCCCGGTCGCTCTCCGAATCCATCAGCAGCGGGCGCACGTTGCGGTAGAGCGCCATCCTGCGCTGCGTGGCCAGCCGCGAGGTCAGCGCGTACATCGGAATGTGCGCGCGGTGGCGGCTCATCCACAGCGGCGTGGAGCCCGACTCGGTGAGCGCGACGATGGCCTTGGCGCCCAGATGGTGGGCCGTGAACAGCGCCCCCATGGCAATCGACTGGTCGATGCGGCTGTAGGTCTTGCCGCTGAAGTCGGCATCGAGCATCTTGTCCTCGGCCGATTCGGCGGCTTCGCAGATGCGGCTCATCTCCTGCACGGTTTCGAGCGGGTAGCGGCCCGAGGCGGTCTCGGCCGAGAGCATCACGGCGTCGGTGCCGTCGAGCACGGCGTTGGCCACGTCGCTCACCTCGGCACGCGTGGGCACGGGGTTGGTGATCATCGACTCCATCATCTGGGTCGCGGTGATCACCACCTTGTCCATGTCGCGCGCCATGCGGATCATCTTTTTCTGCAGCGCCGGCACGGCGGCATTGCCCACCTCCACCGCGAGGTCGCCGCGCGCCACCATGATGCCGTCGCTCGCACGCAGGATTTCTTCCAGCTTGGGAATGGCCTCGGCACGCTCGATCTTGGCGATCAGGCCCGGCTTGTGGCCGAATTCGGCCGCGGCCACGTTGCACAGCTGCCGCGCCATTTCCATGTCGGTGGCGTTCTTGGGAAAGCTCACCGCCACGTAGTCGGCCTGGAAGCTCATCGCGGTCTTGATGTCTTCCATGTCCTTGGCCGTGAGCGCCGGCGCTGTGAGGCCGCCGCCCTGCTTGTTGATGCCCTTGTTGTTGGAGAGCTCGCCGCCCAGCTTCACGGTGGTGTGCACCGCCTCGCCGCGCACCGCGTCGACCGTGAGCACGATGAGGCCGTCGTTCAGCAGCAGCTTGTCGCCGGGGCGCACGTCGCGCGGCAGGTCCTTGTAGTCGAGGCCGACCGCGTCGGTATCGCCGGGCTCGGTGCGCGAGGCGTCGAGCACGAACTTGGCCCCCGGCTCGAGCCAGACCTTGCCCTGCGCGAACTTGCCGACGCGGATCTTGGGGCCCTGCAGGTCGGCCATGATCGCCACCTCGCGGCCCGTCTTGCGCGCGGCCTCCCGCACCATGGCGGCACGGTCGATGTGGTCCTGCGCGGTGCCGTGGCTGAAATTGAGCCGCACCACGCTGACCTTGTTCAGGATCATCTGCTCCAGCAGCTCGGGCGTGTTGGACGCCGGGCCGAGCGTGGCGACGATCTTGGTGGCGTGGCGGGGAAGGCGATCCGTGATCATTGAACTGGTCTCCATTTTGTATCCGCTACTGTATACACTTTGTGTGACTACAGGAAGCGGACACCGCGGTGCGGGCGCGAAAAATCAGCCCGCGGCACGCTTGGCAAGGATCTCGAAAGCCGGGAGCGTCTTGCCCTCGAGCACTTCGAGGAAGGCGCCGCCGCCGGTCGAGATGTAGCCGACCTGCTTTTCGATGCCGTACTTGGCGATGGCCGCGAGCGTGTCGCCGCCGCCGGCGATCGAGAAGGCGCTGCTCTCGGCAATGGCCTGGGCAATCGCCTTGGTGCCGCCCGCGAAGGCGTCGAACTCGAACACGCCCACCGGGCCGTTCCAGACGATGGTGCCGGCTTCGCGCAATTGCGCGGCCAGGATCGCGGCCGTCTTGGGGCCGATGTCCAGGATCAGGTCGTCGTCGGCCACATCGTTCGCGGCCTTGACGGTGGCGGGCGCATCGGCCGCGAAGGTCTTGGCCGTGACCACGTCCACCGGGATCGGCACGTCGGCGCCGCGCGCGCGCATGGATTCGATCACCGCCTTGGCCTGGTCGATCAGGTCGGGCTCGGCCAGCGACTTGCCGATCTTGAGGCCGGCCGCGAGCATGAAGGTGTTGGCGATGCCGCCGCCGACGATCAGCTGGTCGACGTTGGCCGACAGGCTCTTGAGGATGGTGAGCTTGGTGCTGACCTTGGAACCGGCCACGATGGCCACCAGCGGGCGCTTGGGATGCGCCAGCGCCTTGGTGATGGCGTCGATCTCGGCCGCGAGCAGCGGGCCGGCGGCGGCCACCTTGGCGAACTGCGCGATGCCGTAGGTGGTGGCTTCGGCGCGGTGGGCGGTGCCGAAGGCGTCGTTCACGTAGATGTCGGTGAGCGCGGCGAGCTTGCGGGCGAGCGCCTCGTCGTTCTTCTTCTCGCCCTTGTTGACGCGGCAGTTCTCGAGCAGCACGACCTGGCCCGGCTTCACGTCGACGCCGTCGACCCAGTTGGCCACCAGCGGAACCTCGCGGCCCAGCAGTTCGCCCAGGCGCCTGGCCACGGGGGCGAGCGAGTCCTCGGGCTTGAATTCGCCTTCGGTGGGGCGGCCCAGGTGCGAGGTGACCATCACGGCGGCACCGGCGTCGAGCGCCAGCTGGATGCAGGGCACCGAGGCGCGGATGCGCGTGTCTTCGGTGATGCGGCCGGCATCGTCCTGCGGCACGTTGAGGTCGGCACGGATGAAGACGCGCTGGCCGGCGGCCTTGCCCTGCGCGCAGAGGTCGGTGAATCGAATGACGTTCATGGATCTGGAGGTGGTGGAAGACAGGTCGCCTTGCATTGTAGGTTTTGCCCCGGCGCCACCCTATGCGCCTCTTGCGGCCCGTCGATGCTTTTCAGCCCTTTGGCTGCGCCTTGGCAAAGCGCTCGAGGATCTCGACGAAGCTCGCGGCGGCGGGCGACAGGCTGCGCCGCGCCGCGCTGTAGATGCACACCTCGCGGTGGAAGTCGGGCGATTCGAGCCGCACCATCTGCAGGCCATGGGCGCGCACCAGCGGCGCCGAATAGGTCGGGCACACGGTGAGCCCGAGCCCCGAGGCCACCATGCCGAGCGCGGTGGTCATGTACGACACCTCCTGGGTGCCGGGGCGCAGCATGTAGTCGCGCTCTGCCGGCGCCAGCTCGGGCAGCACGCGCTGGCGGAAGTCGCGCGTGGGCGCAATGAAGGTGTAGGGGCCGAGTTCGTGCCAGCGCACCTTGCGCCGTTTCGCAAAGGCGTGGCCGGGCGGGCAGATCAGCCAGTGCCGGTCGCGAAACAGCGTGCGGCGCTCGACGGCGCCGTCGACGGCCACGTCCTGCCCCACCGCGAGTTCCACGTCGCCGGCCCTCACGCCGGCCAGCAGGTGCTCGGGCAGCGTGTCGGCCAGGCGCACGTCGACGTCGGGGAACGCTTCGCGGTAGACCGCGATCACGCGCGGCATCAGCGTGCAGGCCATGAGCTGCGGCGCTGCAAGCCGCAACAGTCCTTTCCTCTTGTCACGCAAATCCGTGACGCCCGCCACCGCGCCCGCGAGGTCGCCAAGCAGCCGGTGCACCGAAGGCAGGAATTCGCGCCCGGCCTCCGAAAGCTGCACGCGCCGCGTGTGGCGGTCGAGCAGCTGCACGCCCATCTCGCGCTCGAGCTCGCGCACCAGCACGCTGAGCGCCGACTGCGTGAGGTGCAGCTGCTGCGCCGCCGCGGTGAAGCTGCCGGTCTCGGCCACGGCAGTGAAGGCGCGCAACTGGCGCAGGGTCAGATTCATATGGTTATTTCATCAATCGATGAATTAATTTCGATTGCATCATAAGACGCGGCATCGCCCAATAGCGGCTCACCGGAGACAAAGCCATGCCGACGACTGCCCACGCGGCCCCGCCAGTTCGCGGGCTGCACCATTTCGCCTGGCGCTGCCGCGACAGCGAGGAAACCCGCCGCTTCTACGAAGACCTGCTGGGCCTGCCGCTCGCGCACGTCATCAAGAGCGACCACGTGCCGAGCACGGGCGAGTACTGCCCCTACGTGCACATCTTCTTCCGGATGCGCGATGGTTCGTACATCGCCTTCTTCGACCTGGGCGACGGCATCGCCGCGCTGCCTTCGCCCAACACGCCGGCCTGGGTGAACCACATCGCGCTGCGGGTCGATTCCGTGGCCGACCTGCTCGCCGCCAAGGCGCGGCTCGAAGGCGCGGGCGTCGAAGTGCTGGGCGTGACCGACCACCACATCATCGAATCGATCTACTTCTTCGATCCCAACGGCCTTCGCGTGGAGCTGACCACGCCGACGGTGCCGCAGGCCGAGATGGAGGCGCATGCGCTGCGCGCCCGTGCGGACCTCGATGCATGGACCGTGCGCAAGGCCGATCTGCACGCAGCGAAGGGCGCGCCGCATGTCTGAGCTGCAACTCGCCGTCATCGACGTGAAACCCGGCGCGTCGATGGAGAGCCAGTCGGGCCTGCAGATGCTGCGCCCGCGCATCTTCGGCGCCTTTCGCGCGCCGCAGGGCCCGAAAAGGATCGCGGCCATCGTGATGCATCCGACCAGCAACTTCATGGGCCACTACCTGATCGGCCCGCTGGCCGAGCGCGGCATCTGCTGCATGGGGCTGAACTCGCGCTACGTGGGCAACGACACCGTGCTGCTGATGGAGCGCGCGATCCAGGACCTGGGCGCCGGCGTGCAGTACCTGCGCGCGGCCGGCTACGAGAAGGTGTTCCTGGTCGGCAACTCCGGCGGCGCGGCGCTCGCGAGCTTCTACCAGGCGCAGGCCGAGAAGCTCACCGCCACCCACCTGCCCGACGGCGACCCCACGCACCTGCACCCCAGCGACCTGCCGCCGGTGGACGGCATCGCGCTGTGCGCCGCGCACCTGGGCCGCACGCGGCTGATGCGCGACTGGATCGACCCGTCGGTCACCGACGAGCACGACCCCCTCTCGGTGAACCCCGAGCTCGACATGTACGACCCGCGCCACCGCGTGCCCTACGACCGCGGCTTTCTCGCGCACTTCGGTGCGGCGCAGAAGGCGCGGCTCGACCGCATCGAGCAGTGGTGCGTCGATCGCCTCGCGCTGCTGCGCAGCACCCCAGGCGCGCCGCGCGACCAGACCTTCATCGTCTATCGCACGCATGCCGATCCGCGCTGCGTGGACCTGTCGCTCGACGCCAACGACCGCCTGCCGGGCAGCGTGTGGGGCGACGCGCGCCAGGTGAACTATTCGGCCAACGCGATGGGCCGCACCACCTCGCTCACCGCGTTCCTCTCGCAATGGTCTTCGCGCTCGCAGGCCGACGGGCCGGCCAACCTCGCGCGCACCACCTGCCCCACGCTGCTGCTGACCTACACCGGCGACCAGTCGACCTTCCCGAGCACGCGCGATGCGTGGATGGCCGCGGGCGGCGCGCGCATCCGCAACGTCGACATCGTGGGCGGCAACCACTATCTCGCGGGGCAACCCGAGCTGATTCCCAAGGCGGCCGATGCCATCGCCGAATTCGCCCACGCGCTGTAGAAGAGACATGGAACCCTTTGCATTTGCGCCGGCCTACGAGTTGCCGGTCTGGCCCTTCACGCCACCGCCGGAACTGGGTAGTACGGGAATCGTTCGCCACCCGATCGTGATCGTCGGCGCGGGACCTTCCGGCCTCACGCTGGCCTGCGATCTTGCGCAGCGCGGCATCCGCGCGGTGCTGCTCGACGAGGATGACACCGTCGGCGTGCGCGGCGCGTCGTCGCGCGGCATCTGCTACGCGCAGAAGAGCCTCGAAATATTCGAGCGCCTGGGCATCTACGAGCGCATCGCGGCCAAGGGCATCACCTGGTCGTTCGGGCGCACCTTCTCGGGCGAACAGGAGGTCTACAACTTCAACCTGCAGGCACAGAGCGTCTCGAGGCAGCCGCCGTTCATCAACCTGCAGCAGTTCTACGTCGAGTGGTTCCTGGTCGAGCGCATCCTCGAACTCGGGCTCACCGATGTGCGCTGGAAGAGCCGCGTGACGCGCGTCGAGCCCTTGAGCGATGGCGTGCGCATCGACATCGAAACGCCCGCAGGCAGCTACACGATCGAGGCCGACCGGCTGATCGACGCGACCGGCGCCAACAGCCCGATCCGCACGCAGCTCGGCATCGACGCGCATTCCTCGCGCAGCACCGACCGCTGGTGCATCAGCGACGTGCGCTTCAAGAAGCCGCTGCCCACCGAGCGCTGGACCTGGGTCGATGCGCCCTTCAACGAAGGCCGCGGCGTCTGGCAGCATCTGATGGCCGACGGCGTCTGGCGCATCGACTACCAGATGCCCGAGGACTGCGACACCGCCCACATCAGCCGGCCCGAGGTGGCGGGCGCGCGGCTGCGCGAGCAGCTCGGGCCGGGCGTGGAGTTCGAGTTCGTCTGGATCGGCCCCTACGGCTACCGCGACCACCTGCTCGACAGCTTCCGCCACGGCCGCGTGTTCTTCATCGGCGACGCCGCGCACGTGGTGAGCCCCTTTGGCGCGCGCGGCGGCAACAGCGGCATCCAGGATGCGGCGAACCTCGGCTGGAAGCTGGCGCTGGTCGCGCAAGGGCAGGCAAACGATGCGCTGCTCGGCAGCTACGACGCGGAGCGGCAACCCGCCGCGAAGCAGAACCGGCAGGTGACCAGCCGCTCGGCGCGTTTTCTCGCGCCGCGCTCGCCGGCCGAGCACACGCTGCGCCGCGCGGTGGTGGCGCTGGCGGCGCGCCATCCGTTTGCGCGCGCCCTGGTCAATACCGGCCGCATGTCGGTCGCCAACGACTATCCGCCCGCGCCGCAGTTGCCGGAAGGCGGCCGTACGGTGCAGAACCTTCCGCTGCGCCGGGCCGATGGCCGCGAGACCACGCTGATGCAGCTGCTGGCCGAGGGCACGCAGTGCCTGGGCCTGTGGCTGGCACCCACGCGCGCCGCAGCCAAAGCGGCCATGGATGCCACGGCGTCGCTGCCGCTGCGCCTGCTGGCCATCGGCGGCGACAGCGGGCTGCCGGCGCTGCAAGCCGACGAGAAGCTCACGCGCCACCTCGGCCTCCACGACGCGGGCAGCTTCGTCCTCGTTCGGCCCGATGCCTACCGCGCCGCGACGCTGCCGCACGCCACGCCTCATGCGATCGCCACGGCGCTGCGCACGGCGCTCGCCCTCGACCCCCACGCCCCATGATCACCGAGCCCCGCATCCCCGACCCCGACGGCTTCTACGCCGCCTTGCTGGCCGCGCACGAAGGCCTGGGCGAAGCGCAGAGCGCCGACCTCAACGCCCGCCTCGTGCTGCTGCTGGCCAACCAGTGCGGCGACCAGGCCGTGCTGCTCGCCTGCATCCACGCCGCGGCCGAAGACCCCACGACAACCACCACACCATGACCGCCAACGTCTCCTTTGCCTCGGCCTCCGACACGCGCGAGCAGAAGCCGCAACTGCGCGAACTCGCACCCAACGTGTATGGCTACATCAGCGACTTCGATCCGAACTGCGGCTTCGTCGTCGGCGACGAACAGGTGGTGCTGATCGACACGCGTCCCACGCCGCGCATGGCGCGCGACTTCCTGGCCGCCATCCGCACGGTGACCGACAAGCCCATCAGGACCATCGTGCTCACGCACTACCACGCGGTGCGCGTGATGGGCGCGAGCGCGTTCGACGAGGTCGAGGCCATCATCGCGAGCAATGGCACGCTGGACTGGATCCGCACGCGCGGCCAGGCCGATTTCGATTCGGAGGTCGGCCGCTTCCCGCGCCTCTTCGCGGGCGTCGAAGAGATTCCGGGCCTGACCTTTCCGACGCAGAGCTTCCACGGCGAGATGAGCCTTTGGCTCGGCCCCCATCGCGGCCAGAACCGCGAGCTTCGCCTGATGGCCCTGGGCCGCGGCCATTCGAGCGGCGACACGGTCGCGTGGCTGCCCGACTGCGGCGTGCTGTTCTCGGGCGACGTGGTGGAGAACCACTGCGGCGTCTACGCGGGCGACGCCTACATCGGCGACTGGGCCGGCACGCTCGATGCGGTGCTCGCATTGAAGCCGCGCGTGCTGGTGCCGGGCCGCGGGGCCGTGCTGCAGGGCGAAGCCGAATGCGCCGAGGCCATCGGGCTCACCAAGGCCTTTCTCGGGGCGCTGCTCGACAGCGTGAAGACCGGCATCGCCGCGGGCGAAACGCTCAAGGGCTGCTTCGCGCGGACAGAAGCGGCGATGGTGCCGCGGTTCGGCAGCTGGCCCGTGTTCCAGCACGTGCTGCCCTTCGACGTCTCGCGCGCGTACGACGAACTGCGCGGCATCGAGCACCCCGTGGTGTGGACCGCGGAGCGCGACCGCGAGCTGTGGCAGACGCTGCGCGGCGAATGACCTGAACAGATTTCAAAACAAGCAACGGAGACAAGAGACGATGAAGCGAATGATTCCCCTGCTGGCCGCGGCCCTCGCGCTGGCCACCCCCTTCGCATCGGCGCAGCCCGCCGCCTACCCGGGCCAGCCGGTCAAATGGATCGTGCCCTACGTGGCCGGCGGCGGCACCGACAACCTGGCGCGCTCGCTGGCCGAGGCGATGCAGCCGTCGCTCGGGCAGCCGCTCGTCATCGACAACCGGCCCGGCGCGTCGACCAACATCGGCGTCTCGGTGCTGATGCAGGCCAAGCCCGACGGCTACACCATCATGCAGGCCGAGAACGCGGCACTGCTCTTCAACGAGCACATGTTCGCCAAGCTGCCCTACAAGCCCGCGAGCGACTTCACCTACATCGGCGCCATCGGCCGCTTTCCCGTGGCGCTGGTGGTGCATCCCGACTTTCCCGCCAAGAACGTGGCCGAGTTCGTGCGCTACGTGAAGGCCAACCCGGAGAAGGTGAGCTATGCGTCGCCCGGCAACGGCTCGCCGCACCACATGGCGATGGAACTCTTCAAGCAGAAGGCTGGCCTGACCATCACGCACGTGCCGTACAAGGGTGCCGCGCCCGCCATGACCGACGTGATGGGCGGCCAGGTGCCCACGATGATGCTCGACCTGGCCTCGGGCTTGCCGATCATCAAGGCGGGCAAGGTGCGGGTGCTGGCCATCGCGCTGCCGCAGCGCGCGAGCGCACTGCCCGAGGTGCCCACGTTCGTCGAAGCCGGCTTCAGCGACGTCAACGCCTATGCGTTCCACGGCCTGATCGGCCCGGCCGGCATGCCGCCCGAAGCGGTGGCGCGCATCAACGGCGAACTGCACAAGGCGATGAAGGCACCGAAGGTGGTGAAGCTGTTCTCGGAGTTCGGCTTCGAAGCCCTGCCGGGCACGCCGCAGGATTTCTACAAGCTCTCGCGGGCCGAGAGCGATCGCTGGGGCAAGATCATCGCGGCCGCCGGCGTCAAGCTGGACTGAAAGGAAAGGTCCGGCGGCAGCCGTCGGCTACCAGCCCAGGCCGAGGTGCAGGGGCAGGTACACCGCCATGCCCGCCAGCATCGTGCCGAGCACGCCGCGCCGCCAGTAGTAATAGGCAGCGCCGACCACGGCCGCATACAGGCGCGCGTCGTGCAGCGTGGTGATCAGGTGGCCCTGGGTCATCACGATCTCGGGCGCGATCACGCCCGCCAGCGCGGCGGCCGGCGCATAGTGCAGCGCGCGGTGCGCCCACTCCGGCAGGCCCCAGGGCCGGTCGAGGATGAAGAAGAAGCAGCGCGTGAGCACCGTGACCGCGGCCAGCCCGACGATCACGCCCATCGTCCACAGATCGGTGATGCCGCTCATTTGTCGTCCTCCGCGTCGGGGTCGAGCCCGAACTGCTTCTCGAGCCAGAAGCACAGCAGCACCGCGGCGCCAATGGCCACGACGATGTTGAGCTTGAGCGGCAAGGCATGGGCCGCCACCGCGGTGGCGCCGGCGATCAGCGCGGCCAGCACGCGCAGCCGCGTGGTGGCCATCGAGCAGACGATCGCCACCAGGCTCAGCACGCCGGCAAAACCCAGGCCCCAGTTCTGCGGAATGAAATTGGCCAGCGCGATGCCCAGGAGGCTCATGCCCATCCAGGAGCACCAGGTCACGAAGTAGTTGCCGGTGAGGTAGGCCTCTTGCGACTGCTGCTCGGCGAGGGTGGCCGGCGGTGCCGCGTACTGCCTGGTGAAGAGCGCGTAGCTCAGGTCGGCCGTCAGGTACCCGTGCGTCATGCGGCGCCAGCGCGGCATGTGCATGAGGTAGGGCCGCAGATGCAGGCTGAAGACCACGAAGCGCAGGTTGACGCAAAAGCCCGTGGCCAGGATCACCCACGCCGGCGCGCCCGCGAACAGCAGCGGAATGGCCGCGAGCTGGGAGCTGCCGGCGTAGACCAGCAGCGTCATGGCCACCGACTCCAGCACGCTCATGTTCGACTTGACCATGGCCACGCCGGTCATCAGGCCCCAGGCGCCGATGCCCAGCGCGGCCGAGGACATGTCGCGGATGCCGGCGCGGAATTCGGGGCGGCGGCGGATGGCCGGGGAAAAGAACATCAGCCGAACAGCTGCCCGGGCTTCAGCTCGAAGCCGCGCAGGAAGTCGGCCACGGCCAGGCGCTTGCCGCCGGGCCGCTGGAGTTCGGTGAGCATCACCGCCGAGCCGGCCGCCGCCACCGCAATGCCGGCTTCGGTCACGGCCAGCAGGGTGCCCGGCGCGGCCGAGGCCTCGGCCGGCACCGCGTGCGCGGCCCAGAGCTTGATGGTCTCGCCGTCGAGCGGGCTGTTGGCGCCCGGAAACGGGTCGAAGGCCCGGATCCGCCGCACGATCGCGGCGGCGGGCTGGTTCCAGTCGACCTGGGCTTCGTGCTTCTCGACCTTGCTGGCGTAGGTGACACCTTCGACCGGTTGCGGCGTACGCGTGAGGCGGCCGATGTCGGCCAGCGCCTGGACGATCATCCGGCCGCCCAGCTCGGCCAGGCGGTCGTGCAGCCGCGCGGTGTTGTCGCTGCCGATGTCGACGGCTTCGCGCAGCAGCATGTCGCCGGTGTCGAGGCCGGCGTCCATCTGCATGATGGTGATGCCGGTCTGCGCGTCGCCGGCCTCGATGGCGCGGTGGATGGGCGCCGCGCCGCGCCAGCGCGGCAGCAGGCTGGCGTGGATGTTGAGGCAGCCGTGCGCCGGCAGGTCGAGCACCCATTGCGGCAGGATGAGGCCGTAGGCCGCCACCACCATCACGTCGGGCCTGGCCGCCAGCAGCGACTCGCGCGCGGCGGCGGCGTCTTCCGGGTACTTGCCGTCCAGCCGCAGGCTGCGCGGCTGCGCCACCGGCCAGCCGTGGGCGGCGGCGCATTGCTTGACGGGCGAGGCCTGCAGCTTCATGCCGCGGCCCGCGGGCCGGTCGGGCTGGCTCAGCACCAGCGCGATCTCATGGCCGGCGGCGGCAATGGCTTCGAGCGCGACGCGCGCGAACTCGGGCGTGCCCGCGAAAACGACCTTCAGCGGGGTCAATCGCGGATCCGATCGAGTGCGAGGTCGTCCCCCGTGTGATAGCGGCGGACCACGCCGGTGGGGTCGATGTAGATATAGAGCATGCGGCGCTCGTTCACCGCCTTGTAGCGCCAGGTCCAGACCACGCCGTCGAACGAGCTGACGCGGCTGGTTTCAAAAGGCCGGCCATAGAAGGCGAGCACGTCGTTCTGGCGCCACTGGTCGACCTTGATGTCGTGGCCGAAGCGCGCCTCGCTGAGCACCTGGGTCACGGAAACGACCTTGCCGGAGGCATCGACGTCGATGTCGGTGACCTCGAAGCCCGCCGGCATGCGCGAATACTGGAGGCGTTCGCCGCCGCCGGTGAGCGGGTAGCGGCCCGTGGGCGCGCCCAGGCGCTGCAGGGTTTCGGCGGCGGTGGTGCCGGGAACGATGCGCGTGGGTTCGCTGGCGCAGCCCGCCAGCAGCAGCCCGGCGGCAAGACCGAGTGCCCAGGACCGCAGGGAGGGCACTTTCATGCCCGGCCCTCTTTGGCTTCTTCACGCTGCTGCTTGAGCAGCTTGCTCTTGATGCGGTTGCGCTTGAGCGGCGACAGGTATTCGACGAACACCTTGCCCAGCAGGTGGTCGAGCTCGTGCTGGATGCACACGGCCAGCAGGCCTTCGGCCTCGATGGTGCGCAGTTCGCCGTTCTCGTCCAGCGCCTGGGCCTTGACCGAGGTGGAGCGCATGACGCCGTCGTAGATGCCGGGCACCGAGAGGCAGCCCTCTTCGTTCAACACCTTTTCGTCGCTTGCCCAGATAATTTCGGGGTTGATGAGCACCAGCGGCTCGTTGCGCTCCTCGGACACGTCGATGACGACCAGCCGCTCGTGCACGTCGACCTGGGTCGCGGCCAGGCCGATGCCGCTGGCGTCGTACATGGTCTCGAGCATGTCGGCCACCAGGGCCTTGATGCGCGCATCGACGCCCTGCACGGGCTTGGCCACCGTGTGCAGGCGCTTGTCCGGGTAACTCAGAATGATTCGTTTGGCCATGAAACAGGGAGAAAGTTGTGGCTATTTTCGCCAATTCCGCGACGCGGCGAGTCCGGATCGCCTGAAAACGTTGCCCTCCAAAGGGCTTCGGGCGCAGAATTCGTAGCAAATTGTGAGATTCGTATGTGTGCCGATACGTGGCACGCTCACCCATTCAGACATGAAAAAGCTCCGAATCACTGTCCGCCAGCGCCCGCATCTTTTCGCCACGTTGGCAGCCCTTGCGGTGATAAGCGGCGGCACGACCACTGCGGCGTGGGCGCAGAACTATCCCGTCACGCCGCAGCAGCGCGCCACCGCCCAGCAAACCGCCCAGAACGGCGTTCCGCTGAGCGAACTGGCGCCCAACGCGCCGGACGAATACACGGTCAAGCCCGGCGACACGCTGTGGGCCATCTCGCGCCTCTACCTGCTGCGCCCCTGGCGCTGGCCGGAACTGTGGGGCATGAACATCAGCGAAATCGCGAATCCGCACCGCATCTACCCGGGCCAGATCCTCTATCTGGACAAGACCGGCGGCCGTGCGCGCCTGACCATGCGCCGCGGCGCGGGCGGCAGCGCCGACGGCGGCACCATCAAGCTGTCGCCGCGCACGCGCTTCGATTCGCTGGCCGGCATGGCATTGCCCACGCTCAACCCGAGCCTCATCGAGCCCTTCCTCAGCGAACCGATCGTGGTGGATGCCGACACGCTGCAGGCCGCGCCGCGCATCGTCGCCGGCAACGACAGCCGGGTCCTGCTGTCGCGCGGCGACCGTGCCTATGCGCGCGGCAATGCGGAGACGCCGCTGCTCGAAACCCCGGGCCCGCTGAAGAATTTCCGCGTGTTCCGCAACGCCACGCCGCTGAAGGACCCGGGAACCGGTGAAATCCTCGGCTATGAGGCGCAGTACCTGGGCAAGGCCCAGCTCAAGCGTGGCGAATCGACCACGGTCGAGACCACGGAAGACAAGGACGTCATCACCGTGGTGCCGGCCAGCATCGACATCATCGCGGCGCGCGAGGAAATCCGCGCCGGCGACCGCCTGCTGCCCGAACCGCCGCGCCAGCTGCTGAGCTATGTGCCGCGCGCCCCCTCCTCGCAGGTCGAGGGCCGCATCATCTCGGTCTATGGCAACGCGGTGCAGTTCGCGGCCCAGAACCAGGTGGTGGCCATCAACAGGGGCACCCGCGACGGCATCGACAGCGGCCACGTGCTGGCCATCCTGAAGAACGGCGAAACCATTCTCGACCGGACCGGCGCGCGCAAGGAAACCATCAAGCTCCCCAACGAACGCATCGGCCTGCTGATGGTGTTCCGGCCGTTCGAAAAGGTTTCCTACGCACTGGTGCTCGAGATCACCGACACTCCGCGTGCGGGCGACTTCCTCGTCAATCCCTGACGCTTTTCCTTTTTTTACCCGCTTTCTTTTTCCGCTTTCATTTGGAACGAGCAGAACTCGCAGGCTGGCTGCGGCTTTCACTGACGCCGGGCATCGGCGATGGCGCCGCGCGCCGGCTGCTGGCGGCCTTCGGCCTGCCCGAGAACGTCTTTGCGCAGACGGGCGAGGCGCTGCGGCAGGTGGTGTCGCCGGCGCAGGCCGATGCCTTGCACCAGCCGCCCCAGGGTCTGCAGGCCCAGGTCGACCAGACCTGGCACTGGCTGCAGCCGGGCCACGGTGACGGCGCCACGCGCCGCCTGGTCACGCTGGGCGATGCGGCCTACCCTGCCTCGCTGCTCGAAATGGCCGACCCGCCGTTGATGCTCTACGTGCTCGGCGCCGCGGACTTCGACCTGACCCAGCTCGGCCACAGCATCGCGGTGGTGGGCAGCCGCAACCCCACGCCCCAGGGCGCGGCCAATGCCCGCGCCTTCGCGCGCGCGCTGGGCGACGCGGGCCTGCCGGTGGTGTCGGGGCTCGCGCTCGGCGTCGATGGCGCCGCGCACCAGGGCGCACTCGATGCGGCCGGCGACACGCCGCGGCTCGCCACGGTGGCCGTGGTGGGCACGGGCCTCGACCGCGTCTATCCCGCGCGGCACCGCGACCTGGCGCACCGCATCACGCTGCAGGGGCTGATCGTGAGCGAACTGCCGCTCGGCACGCCTCCGCTCACGCAGAATTTCCCGAAGCGCAACCGCCTCATTGCCGGCCTGGCGCGCGGCACGCTGGTGGTCGAGGCCGCGCTGGCATCGGGCTCGCTGATCACCGCGCGGCTCACCTCGGAGCAAGGCAAGGAAGTGTTCGCCATTCCGGGCTCGATCCATTCGCCGCAGTCGCGCGGCTGCCATGCACTGATCCGGCAGGGCGCGAAGCTGGTCGAATCGGTCAACGACATCCTCGAGCAGCTGCCGTCGCTGCACACGGGCAGCGCGGCAACGCCGGCTTCCGCGAACGGGAACGCCGGCGGCGCATCCGCTTGCGAAGACCCCTTGCTGGACGCCCTCGGCTTCGATCCCGTGAGTCTCGACGCCCTGAGCGCGCGCACCGGCTGGAGCGCCGCCGCGCTGCAGGCCAGGCTGCTCGAACTCGAGCTCGACGGCCACGTCGCGCGCCTGCCCGGCGGCCTGTTTCAAAGAGCAGCCATCGGCTGACGCCCGGGCCCGCGCCCGCTTTTTCGTGAAACACCGCGGAACCGGCTTTGCCGGGCCGCGGGTGTTGCCCCCGGTAGGGGGTTGGCGCGCATGACACGAAGTGCACGAAGCCTGGGGGCGAGCCACGGTTTCCTCGGCTATATTGGGCCCATGTTCGAAGTGCTCGTGTTTGTCTACGAAAACTATTGGCGCGGCGATGCCTGCCCCGAACCCGAACAACTGGGCCGCAAGCTCAGCGCCCACGGCTTCGAGGCAGAAGAAATCCGCGATGCGCTGCACTGGCTCGACGGCCTGAGCCTTGCAACGCAGGGCATGCAGCTCGAGCGAAGCGCCGACGACGACGCCGTGGCCACGGTCACGCTGCGGGGCGCGCCCGAAGCGGCCCTGCCCCAATCGGACGACGCCATGCGGGTCTACTCGCAAGCCGAGCAGGAGCACCTGGGTGCCGACTGCCTCGGCTTCATCGGCTTTCTCGAATCGTCGAACGTGCTGTCCTGCGGTCTGCGCGAGATCGTCATCGAGCGCGCCATGGCGGCGCCGGGCGATCCGGTCGCGCTCGACGAGCTCAAGATCATCGTGCTGATGGTGCACTGGAGCACCGGCATCGAGCCCGACGCGCTGGTGCTTGACGAACTCTGCGAAAGCCGCGAGGGGCGTACAGCGCACTAGGCTGCGCGCGCCTAGTTCAGCAGGCGCTCCGGGTTGGCGTCGAGCTTGGCCAGCGCCTCGCGCGTGGCGCGCACCGTGAGCGTTTCTTCCTCGGCCGGCACCAGCAGGCCGGCCTGCAGGTAGCTGGCCAGCCGGCCGACCTGGACCAGGAAGCTGCGGCCGTCGGCCGAGGCGAACAGGTGCAGCTGCTTGCGGTCGCTGCGCCAGACGAACTGCACCTGGCTGACGCGGTCGTTGTGGTCGAGCATGAACCAGTTGCCCACCTCCAGTTCGTGGGCCCACGCCAGCATGTCTTCGGCCGGAACGCCGCCCACGGTGTCGGCCACGACCTCGATCGAGGCGGCATCCACGCCCAGCAGCAGTTCGATGCTGTTTGCATCGAGCGGCAGGCTGGAGGCGCCGCCGTCGTCGCTGACGAAATCTTCCAGATGCGCCAGGCGCTCGGCCATGGCCTCGATCTTGGCCGCGGGAATGGCTTCGGTCTTCGACAGGAAGGCGTCGGACAAGGTGGCGCCGATGGCCTTGATGTGGGCTTCCTGCGGCTCGTCGATGATGCCCAGCAGGTTCATGCCCAGGCGCAGGCGCTGCAGCAGCTGCGGCAGGTCCTGGATCACGCGTGCGCGGTCGGCGCGGTTGGGCTTGGCGCTCGCCGCCCACACCAGTTCGGAGGCCACCCGCTTGAGCATCACCGTCTGCTCGCCCTGGGCGCCATAGCGCAGCGCGGCAATGGCCAGCACCTCGGCCCAGACCTTGAAGAGGAACTCGCGGATCTCCTCGCGCACCGGCATGTCGTTGAGCATCTTGCGCAGCTCGATGGTGTACTGGATCGCCATCGTTTCCTTCTGTTCGACCTGCTGCGCCACGCTCATGACGCGCTGGGTGGCGTCGCTTTGCGTGAGATAGCGGTTCAGGAAGGCCACGAACTCGTCGAACACCAGCTTGAAGACACGCTGGCCGGTTTCGGGATACTGCTCGATCACCTGCACCACGCGCCGGATCTCGCCCTCGAGCGCACTGCCCGAGATGGCCGCGGCATCGAAGCCCATCACGCACGAGCCCATGCGGTCGATCAGCATGCGCGCCGGGTGCTGCAGCGTGCCGAAGAACTCGGGCTCGGCAATGGCCACGCGCAGCACCGGCATCTGCAGGCGCGCAAACCACACGCGCGCCGAGAAAGGAATGCGCTCCTCGGCGAGGATGGCCTGGAACATGAGCGCCACGATCTCGACCGTGGCCTTGTCGGCGGTGGTGGGCGCCCTTTTCTTGAGCTCCGTGCTGCGCCGCCGAAGGTCGACGGCGGTCTGCTGGATGAGGGTGGCCTGATCCGCGGAGCCCGGCACGGACCCCTGCATGTACTGCGAGGCCGCCACCCGGTAGGCGGCCTCGGCCTCGGCGATCACGCCGGCAAAGGTCCTGGAGGCGGCGCGGGCGGACCCCGCGGCGGCCGCATGGCCGTCCATTCCCGTCGTCGTCATCGAAGGCGAAGGCGAAGCCGGCGTTTCCGCGCCGATGCGGGCGGCGACGAAGCGCTTGAGGCTCAGCAGCGCCGTCTGCGCGCGCTGGCGGGCGACCATCAACGGCGAGCCGCCCGTGGTGAAGGCCGGCGCGGACGGCGCAAAAGCACCTGCCTGCGGGGAGGAAGTGTCGGCGCTGCCCGGCCGCTGCACGGCACCCGCGGCCTGCGCCGCGCCGCCGGCGTAGGGCGATGCCGGCATCGTCGCCGGTCCGGTGGCACTGCCGCCGCCGCTGCTGCTGCCGGTGCGGCGGACAAAGCTCTTGAGATCGATTTCGGGCATCACGCCCTGGGAAACCAGGAAGGCGTTGGCGTCTTCATAGGCCTTGACGACCACGCCGACGAGCTGCTGCTGCACGGTGTCCTGCACCCGCGCCCACAGCGTGCGGCTCAGGCCGGCCGCCAGCCACTGGTCCACCAGCAGCTTGGCCAGGGTTTCGGGCCTGAGCACGTCGTGGGCGTCGAGCTCGCTGGTGCCCTCCAGAAACTGGATGCGCAGCCGCAGGTCGCTGAGTTCGAAGCTGGCCTTGTCATGAATCAGCTGCGCCAGGCGAGACGAAAGGATGCTGCTCTCCATCGCATCGTCATCGATGAGTTCGAGCCGCAGCTTCGCGCCGGACGACGCGGCTGGCGCCGCACCCGGGGCGCCCACCGATCTGCGCCAACCCGCCTGCGCGAGCGACACCCATTGCGAGGCCTGGCCCTGGAACGCCACGAAGTCGTCGCGGCTCTCCTGCATGGCGCGCGCACTGCCGATTTCCGAAGCCTGTTGCGTCAGGCGGTTCCGTATCGCTTGCGCCAGCGGGACGATGACGCCCTCGGTGGCACGAACGAAACGCTCACGCGTCTCGCGTGCGAGCTGCAGGGAGGAGGCGGACCGCGCAATGCTCATTGATGGATCGGGAAGACCAACGGGACTCTATTTTTCGGCGAAAACCGAGAGCTTGCATCGGCAAGCGCAACCGCACAAGTGTGCATCACCTGCGGCATGGTTGCGGGCTTGCGCGGTGCGTTCCCCTGATCTGGCGCAATCAGACCACGGCGCCGGCGTTCGGGTCGTCTTCGGAGCCGCCGTCTCGCTTGGTCGGGCCCTTGACGAGGTCCTCGCGCTTGACGCCCAGCCACATCGCGATGGCCGCCGCCACGAAGGCCGACGAATAGATGCCGAACAGGATGCCGATGGTCAGCGCCAGCGCAAAGTAGTGCAGCGTCGGGCCGCCGAAGAAGAACATCGAGAGCACCACCAGCTGCGTCGAGCCGTGCGTGATGATGGTGCGGCTGATGGTCGAGGTGATCGCGTTGTCGATGATCTCGACCGTGCTCATCTTGCGGTAGCGCCGGAAATTCTCGCGCACCCGGTCGAAGATCACGACCGACTCGTTGACCGAATAGCCCAGCACCGCCAGCACCGCCGCCAGCACCGCGAGCGAGAACTCCCACTGGAAGAAGGCGAAGAACCCGAGGATGATGACCACGTCGTGCAGGTTGGCCAGCACGGTGGCCACCGCAAACTTCCATTCGAAGCGGATCGCCAGGTAGATCATGATGCCGACCACCACCATGCCGAGCGCCTTGAGCCCGTTGGTGGTGAGCTCCTCGCCGACCTGCGGGCCGACGACCTCGATGCCGCGCTGCGTGGCCGACGGATCGACCGTCTTGAGCGCCTGCATCACCTGCGCGCTCTGCTGGTCGGAGTTCATGCCCTTTTGCGCCGGCAGGCGGATCTGCACGTCGCGCGAGGTGCCGTAGCTTTGCACCTGCACGTCGGGATAGCCGAGCTTGCCGATGGCCTCGCGCACCTTGCCGATGTCGGCGGACTGCTGGTAGGCCACCTCCATCACGGTGCCGCCCGTGAACTCCACCGACAGGTGCAGCCCGCGGTGCAGCAGGAAGAACACCGCCAGCGCGAAGGTGACGAAGGAGACGATGTTCAGCACCAGCGCGTGGCGCATGAACGGGATGGTCTTGTGGATGCGGAAGAATTCCATGGCGCTTGTCCTTGACCTTTACTTGCCTTCAGCCACGGCAGTGCCGTCGGTCTTGGGGCGCCAGACCGTGCCGATCGACACCGTCTTGAGCTTCTTCTTCTGGCCGTACCAGAAGTTCACGAGGCCGCGCGAGAAGAACACGGCGGAGAACATCGACGTGACGATGCCGATGCAGTGCACCACCGCGAAGCCGCGAACCGGACCCGAGCCGAAGGCCAGCAGGGCGATGCCCGCGATCAGCGTGGTCACGTTGGAGTCGAGGATCGTGCCCCAGGCACGGTCGTACCCGGCATGGATGGCCGCCTGCGGCGCGGCGCCGTTGCGCAGTTCCTCGCGCACGCGTTCGTTGATCAGCACGTTGGAGTCGATGGCCACGCCAATGGCCAGCGCCATGGCCGCGATGCCGGGCAGCGTGAGCGTGGCCTGCAGCATCGAGAGAATGGCCACCAGCAGCATCAGGTTGACGGCCAGCGCGATCGACGAGAACAGGCCGAACAGTGCGTAGTAGGCGCACATGAACACCATGATGGCCAGGAAGCCATACATCACGCTCTTGAAGCCCTTCTCGATGTTGTCGGCGCCCAGGCTCGGACCGATGGTGCGTTCCTGGATGATTTCCATTGGCGCGGCCAGCGAGCCGGCGCGCAGCAGCAGCGCGAGGTCGGCGGCTTCGGCCACCGTCATCGAGCCGGAAATCTGGAAGCGGTTGCCGAGCTCGCCGTTGATCGACGGGGCCGTGAGCACTTCGCCCTTGCCCTTCTCGAAGATCAGCATGGCCATGCGCTTCTTGTAGTTCTCGCGGCTCACGTCGCGCATGATCCGGCCGCCCTTGGCGTCCATGGTCAGGTCGACCTTGGGCTGGTTGCTTTGCTGGTCGAAGCCGGGCTGCGCGTCGGTGAGGTTCTCGCCGGTGACGAGCACCTGCTTCTTCACGATCACGGGGCGGCCGTTGCGTTCGAGGAATTTCTCGGAGCCGAAAGGCACCGGTCCGCCGCTCAGCTCGGCCGCGCGGCCTTCGGCGCTTTCGTCCACCAGGCGCATCTCGAGCGTGGCGGTGCGCCCCAGGATGTCCTTGGCCTTGGCCGTGTCCTGCACGCCGGGCAGCTGCACCACGATGCGGTCGAGGCCCTGCTGCTGGATCACCGGCTCGGCCACGCCGAGCTCGTTGATCCGGTTGTGCAGCGTGGTGATGTTCTGCTTCAGCGCCGCGTCCTGGAGCCGGCGCGCGGCTTCGGGCTTGATGGTGGCCACGAGGCGCCAGTTGCTGCCGTCCTGGCTGTCGGTGGTGGAGAGGTCCTGGAACTGGTCCTGGATCAGCCGCTTGGCCGCTTCCAGCGCGGCCGCATCGCGGAACGAAACCTCGACCGTCTGGCCGTTGCGGCTCACCGAGGTGCCGCGGATGCCCTTGTCGCGGAAAGTGGTGCGCAGGTCGCTCGCGAAGGACTCGGCCTTCTTGTCGATGGCGCCCTTCATGTCGACCTGGAGCAGGAAGTCGACGCCGCCGCGCAGGTCGAGACCCAGGTACATCGGGAACGCATGCAGCGCCGTGAGCCAGGCCGGCGAACGCGAGACCAGGTTCAGCGCCACCACATAGGGCGGATCGGCCGGATCGGGCACCAGCGTGCGCTGCACCGTGTCGCGCGCCTTGAGCTGCTCGTCGGGGGTGGCGAAGCGCGCGCGCAGCGAACCGCCCTCGAGCGTGAGCAGGTCGGGCGCGAGCCCGGCGGCCTTGAGCGCCTCCTCGACCCGGCTCTGGGTGGCTGCGTCGACCTTGACGGTCGACTTGGCCGCGGACACCTGCACGGCAGGCGCCTCGCCGAAGAAATTGGGCAGGGAGTAGATCAACCCCACAAGCAGCACGATCACGATGATCGCGTACTTCCAGACCGGATAACGGTTCATGAGCGCGCGCTTTTCACAAACTTTTTAGAGATGGGACACCGGCGTGACTTGAGGCCATGCGCCACGAAGCGCAAGGCCGAGCCGCGCGTTGATTGCTTGGCTTACTGCTTGACGGCGCCCTTGGGCAGGACCTGGACCACAGCGCTGCGCTGGATCTTGATCTCCACGCCGTTGGCGATTTCGAGGCCAAGGTACTGGTCGCCGAGCGAGGTGATCTTGCCGAGCACGCCGCCGGCCGTTGCCACCTCATCGCCCTTGGCCAGCGCTTCGATCATGGCGCGGGCTTCCTTCTGGCGCTTCATTTGCGGACGGATCATGACGAAATACAGCACCACGAACATCAGCACCAGGGGCAGCATGCTGCCGAGCGAGGACAACATGTCGCCACCGCCGGAAGCAGCGGGCGCGGTTTGGGCGAAAGCAGAGGAAATGAACAAGAGAGTCTCCAACAGAGAGAAGAGGAATGTCAGAAGCGCGGGCCGGGCCCGCGGTTCCGCGGCCCCGAGGAAAAGGCCGCGAGTCAGCGCTTGAAGCGGCGTGGGCCGCGCACAGCAGCGGGCATTGTATTCGTGGCAATGCCCCGCGCCGCGCGCTTATCCGGCGCGGGGGGCGGGGCTTTCCAGGGGCGCCAGCCGCGCGTCCTTTGCTCTCTTTTCAGTAGCAACCGCGCGAGCTGGCCGGCCACCGCGGGCCGGCTTCCTTTCGAAGAATCAGGCGGCGGCGCGCTGCGCCTGCTGCGGATGGCGCCACTTGGCGAGCAGCTCGCTCCAGCGGGTGCGGGCGGCGGCGAGGTTGCGGTCCTTCACGTGGCCGTAGCCGCGGATCTGCTCGGGCAGGCTCGCAATTTCCAGTGCCAGCGCATGGTTCCCGGCGGCAAGGCCCGCAACCACCTCCTCGATGCTCGCGCGGTACTCGCCGATGAGCGCGCGCTCGGTCCTGCGCTCTTCGGTGCGCCCGAAGATGTCCAGGGCCGTGCCGCGCAGGCCCTTGAGCCGGGCCAGCAGCCTGAAGCCGGCGAGCATCCAGGGGCCGAACTTCTGCTTCTGCAGCTCGCCCTTGGCGTTCCTCTTCGCAATGATGGGCGGCGCGAGGTGGTAGTTGAGCTTGAAATCCTTGCCCATCTGCCCTTCGAACATGCCTTCGACGCGGTCGAGGAAGCTGCGGTCGGTGTGCAGCCGCGCCACCTCGTACTCGTCCTTGTAGGCCATGAGCTTGAACAGGTAGCGGGCCACCGTTTCGGTCAGGGCGGTCTTGCCCAGCGCCGACTCGGCCTGCCGGACCTTGTCCACGAACTGCCGGTATTCGCCGGCATAGGCCGCGTTCTGGTAGCCCGTGAGGAACTCGACCCGGCGCGCCACCAGGCTTTCGACGGTTTCGCGCTTCTTGAACTCGATGACCTGGCCCGGGCGCAGGCGCTTTTGCAGCTCGTCCGGATGGGCGGCCGCCTGGCGGCCCCATGCGAAGGCGGTCTTGTTGTTCTCGACCGCCACCGCGTTGAGTTCGATGGCGCGCATCAGCGACTCGAGCGCCAGCGGGATCCAGCCCTTTTGCCAGGCAAAGCCCAGCAGCATGGGGTTGGCATAGAGGCTGTCGCCCATCAGCGTGGTGGCCGCGGCATCGGCATCGAAGGTGCCGAGCGCATCGGCGCCGATGGCGCGCGCGATCTCGTTCGCGCAGTCGTCCTGCGGATTCACCCAGTTGGCATTGCGCACGAAGGCGGCCGTGGGCGTGCTGTGCGTGTTGAGCGCCACGTGCGTGCGCCCTTCGCGCATGCGCGCCAGGGTTTCGGCGTTGACGGCCACCAGCGGATCGGCCGCCAGAATCAGGTCGGCCGCGGCGGTGCCGACGCGCGTGGTGCGGATCGCGTCCTGCGATTCGCCGATCAGCGCATGGCTCCAGGTGGCGCCGCCCTTTTGCGCGAGGCCGGCCGCGTCCTGCGTGACGATGCCCTTGCCCTCGATGTGCGCCGCCATGCCCAGCAGCTGGCCGATGGTGATGACGCCCGTGCCGCCGACGCCGGCCACCACGATGCCCCACACCTGGTCCCGCGCCAGCACCGGCACGGCCGGCTCGGGCAGCGGGCCCAGTGCGAGCGGCGAATCGGCCTTGTCCCTGGCCTTCTTCTTGAGCTGCCCGCCTTCGACCGTGACGAAGCTGGGGCAGAAGCCCTTGAGGCAGCTCATGTCCTTGTTGCAGCTGCTCTGGTTGATGGTGCGCTTGCGGCCGAACTCGGTTTCCAGCGGCTCGACCGACAGGCAGTTGCTCTGCACGCTGCAGTCGCCGCAGCCCTCGCAGACCAGCTCGTTGATGACCACGCGCCTGGCCGGATCGACGGCCGTGCCCCGCTTGCGGCGGCGGCGCTTCTCGGTGGCGCAGGTCTGGTCGTAGATGATGGCCGTGGTGCCCGAGATCTTGCGGAATTCGAGCTGGACCTCTTCGAGCAGGTCGCGGTGCTTCACCGCCACGTGGTCGCCGGGGATGTTCACGCCTTCGTACTTCTCGGGCTCGTCGGTGACGACGACGACCTTCTTGGCGCCCTCGGCATGCAGGCTCTCGGCGATCTGCAGCACCGAGTGGCCCTCGGGCCGCTCGCCGACCTGCTGGCCGCCGGTCATGGCCACGGCGTCGTTGTAGAGGATCTTGTAGGTGATGTTCACGCCGGCCGCGATGCTCTGCCGGATCGCGAGCAGGCCGCTGTGGAAGTAGGTGCCGTCGCCCAGGTTCGCGAAGATGTGCTGGTCGGTGGTGAAGGGCTGCTGGCCGACCCACGGCACACCCTCGCCGCCCATCTGCGTGAAGCCGATGGTGGAGCGGTCCATCCAGGTGGCCATGAAGTGGCAGCCGATGCCGCCCATGGCACGCGAGCCCTCGGGTACCACGGTGCTGGTGTTGTGCGGGCAGCCCGAGCAGAACCACGGCTGGCGGTCGGCCCCCTGCACGCCGCCCAGCTTGAGCACCTCCATCGAGCGCTCCTTGGCTTCGAGGATGGCCATCTGGGCGTCGATGCGCGCGCGCATGTCGGCGCCGGCCTGCTCCAGGATGCCGAGCTTGCGCAGGCGCTGCGCAATCGCCTTGGCGATGAGCGCCGGGTTCAGGTCGGCGTTGGCGCGCAGCAGCGTGTTGGCGGTGGGGTTGGGCATGGCCCATTCGCCGCCGGAGAAATCGCCGTCGAGCTCGTTGAACTTGCCGAGCACGGTGGGGCGCACGTCGGCGCGCCAGTTGTAGAGCTCTTCCTTCAGCTGGTATTCGATGACCTGGCGTTTTTCTTCCACCACCAGGATTTCCTGCAGGCCGGTGGCGAAGTCGCGCGTGAGCTGCGCCTCCAGCGGCCACACCACGCCCACCTTGTGCAGCCGGATGCCCAGCTGGCGGCAGGTGGCGTCGTCCAGGCCCAGGTCGATCAGGGCCTGGCGGGTGTCGTTGTAGGCCTTGCCGCTGGCCATGATGCCGAAGCGGTCGTTCGGGCCCTCGATCACGTTGTGGTTCAGCCGGTTGGCGCGGATGTAGGCGAGCGCGGCATACCACTTGTAGTGCATGAGGCGCGCTTCCTGCTCCAGCGCGTGGTCCGGCCAGCGGATGTGCAGGCCGCCGGGCGGCATCTGGAAATCGGTGGGAATGACGATCTCGACGCGGTCCGGGTCGATCATGGCCGTGGCGCTCGACTCCACGATTTCCTGGATCGTCTTCATGCCCGACCAGATGCCCGAGAAGCGGCTCATGGCAAAGGCGTGGATGCCCAGGTCCAGGATTTCCTGCACGTTGGTCGGAAAGAACACCGGCGTGCCGCAGGCCTTGAAGATGTGGTCGCTCTGGTGCGCGGCCGTGCTGCTCTTGGAAATGTGGTCGTCGCCCGCCACCGCGATCACGCCGCCCCATTCGGTGGTGCCCGCCATGTTGGCGTGCTTGAAGACGTCGGAGCAGCGGTCCACGCCCGGGCCCTTGCCGTACCAGATGCCGAAGACGCCGTCGAACCTGTTGGTGCCCGCGGGCGAGAAGCCCAGCTGCTGGGTGCCCCAGAGCGCCGTGGCGGCGAGCTCCTCGTTCACGCCGGGCTGGAAGACGATGTTCTGTTCCTTCAGGAACTTGCTGGCCTTCCACAGGGCCTGGTCGTAGCCGCCGAGCGGGGAGCCGCGGTAGCCGCTGATGAAGCCCGCGGTGTTCTTGCCGGCCTGCTTGTCGCGCAGGCGCTGCAGCATCGGCAGCTTGACCAGCGCCTGCACCCCGCTCATGAAGGCCCGGCCGTAGTCGAGGCTGTATTTGTCGTCGAGCGTGACGGTTTCCAGCGCGCGGCGAATGTGCTCGGGCAGCGGTGCGTTCATGTTTGTCTGTCTCCGTGTGGCAGGGCCGTGTGGGCCTGGCTGATGGGGTGTGGGTCTGTGCCCGGATAGGGCGCGAGCCCATGATCACGCAAAGTGTATGCCGGGGCACGCGACAGGTGTTTGCGTTCTGTGCCCCAAAAAAGCAGCTTCCAGGAAGAATCTTGCTTAATATCGCCATCCATGGAAAGCATTGACAAGTTCGACCTCGCAATCCTGCAAGAACTGCAGGCCGACGGCCGCCTCACCAACGCCGAGCTTGCGCAGCGCGTGGGGCTGTCGGCCGCGCCCTGCTGGCGCCGGGTGCGCGCGCTGGAGGAGGCGGGCTTCATCAAGGGCTACCACGCCGAGATCGACCGCCACAAGATAGGGCTGGGCGTGCTCGCTTTCGTGCGCGTGGACACCGAACGCGTCACCAACGACGCCACCCGCAAGCTTGAAGACGCGATCCGCAAGCTGCCCGAGGTGGTGGCCTGCCACTACATCAGCGGCACCGGCACCTTCGAGCTGCAGGTGGTGGCGCAGGACCTGGACAGCTTCTCGGCCTTCGCGCGCCAGCACCTCATGAACCTGCCGAACGTGAAAGACCTGCACACCAGCTTCTCGCTGGGCGAGGTGAAAGCCAGCAGCGCCTGGCCGCTCGGGCATCTGGCACGCTAGCTGCAACCTAGAATTCCCGCCCGCCCCATACAACACCGCCAGCCGGCGCACCAAGAGGAACAAACTCCCATGAACCCCATCCGCCGCGCCCTGGCGCTCGGCCTTGCCGCCGCCGCGCTCGCCTTCGGCGCCCAGGCCCAGAACCGCGAACTCACCGTGGCTTCCAGCGCCACCTACGCGCCCTTCGCCTTCGAGAACAAGGACAAGCAGATCGTCGGCTTCGACATCGACATCATCAACGCCATTGCCAAGCAGCAGGGCCTGAAGATCAAGGTCGTCAACACGCCGTTCACGGGCATCTTCGGCGCGCTCAACAACGGCGACGTCGACCTCGTGATCTCGGGCGTCACCATCAACGACAAGCGCAAGCAGAGCTACGACTTCACGCCGCCGTACTTCGCGGCCCGCCAGCTGATCGCGCTGCCCAAGAGCAGCACGGTCGCCTCGCTGAAGGACCTGGCCGGCAAGAAGATCGCGGTGGTGAGCGCCTCCACGGCCGACGACATCGCCTCGCGCGAGTTCGGCAAGACCAACCCCAACATCCGCCGCTTCGAGAGCACGCCGCTCATCATTTCCGAGCTGGCCGGCGGCGGCGTCGATGCCGCCATGGGCGACAACGGCGTGATCGCCTACCGCGTGGCGCAGAACCCGGAGCTCAAGACGCTCGACGACAAGTCCTTCCCCGAGGAAGGCTTCGGCATCGTCGTGAAGAAGGGCGACAAGGCGCTGCTCGACAAGCTCACGGCCGGCCTGGCCGCGATCCGCGCGGACGGCAGCTACGCCACGATCTACAAGAAGTGGTTCAACAAGGACCCGAACGCCCGATGAGCGCGTCCGGCCTGGGCGGGAGGGAGTCGTAGATGGAACAGCCGATCCTGTTGTTCGGATGGTTCCGCTGGGACATCCTGGTCGAATACAAGGACCTGTTCTGGCAAGGCGCCTGGATGACGCTGCGCATGACGGTGGTGTGCGTGCTGCTGGGCGCGAGCTGGGGCCTGTGCCTGGCGCTCGCGCGGCTCGCCCGGCCGCGCCATGCGCCCTGGAGCTGGATGGCGCGCTTCTTCCTGCGCTGGCCGGCCACGGTGTACGTGAGCTTCTTCCGCGGCACGCCGCTGTTCGTGCAGATCCTGCTGATCCACTTTGCGGTGATGCCGGTGTTCATCCACCCGGCGACCGGCCTCCTGATCAGCGGCGACCTGGCGCGCGAGCTCAAGCAGGAGCATGGCGCGCTGATCTCCGGCGTGGTGGCGCTCACGCTCAATTCGGCGGCCTACATCTCGGAGGTGTTCCGCGCCGGCATCCAGTCGATCTCGCGCGGGCAGTTCGATGCCGGCCGCTCGATCGGCTTCACGCCCATGCAGGTGATGCGCTACGTGGTGCTGCCGCAGGCCTTCAGGCGCATGCTGCCGCCGCTGGGCAACAACGCGATCGCGCTGCTGAAAGACACCTCGCTGGTCTCGGCCATCGGCCTGGCCGAGCTGGCCTATGCCGCGCGCACGGTGGCGGGCGCCTATGCGCGCTACTGGGAGCCGTACCTCGCGATCTCGGTGGTGTACTGGGTGATGACGCTCGTGCTCACCACGATGCTGCGGCGGCTCGAACACCGCCTGGCGCGCAGCGACAGGGGATAGATCCGCTGCGGAAACCGCGCGGTTTTCCGACCGGCCCTGACGGCATCGGCACAATCGGGCGACATGCCACCGATTTCCCCCGAAGAGACACCCATTCCCCCGGCCCGGCCGCAGCCGCCGAAGCTGGCGGCGCTCGAGCCGCTCAGGCTGCCCGTGTTCCGCATGCTGTGGAGCACCTGGCTCATCGCCAACATCTGCATGTGGATGAACGACGTGGCGGCGGCGTGGATGATGACCTCGCTGACCACCTCGCCGATCTGGGTGGCGCTGGTGCAGTCGGCCTCCACGCTGCCGGTGTTCCTGCTGGGCCTGCCGAGCGGGGCGCTGGCCGACATCCTCGACCGCCGGCGCTGGCTGGTGGCCACCCAGTTCTGGCTGGCGGGCACGGCCATCGTGCTGTGCGCGGCGCTGGCCTTCGACCTGATGACCGCGCCGCTGCTGCTGGCGCTCACCTTCGCCAACGGCATCGGGCTGGCGCTGCGCTGGCCGGTGTTCGCGGCCATCGTGCCCGAGCTGGTGCCCCGCCCGCAGCTGCCCGCGGCGCTCGGGCTCAACGGCATTGCGATGAACGCCTCGCGCATCGTGGGGCCGCTCACGGCGGGCGTGCTGATCGCGAGTGCGGGCACCGTGTGGGTGTTTGCGCTCAACGCGGTGCTGTCGGTGGCCTCGGGCTTCGTGGTGCTGCGCTGGCGCCGCGAGCACACGCCCAATCCGCTGGGCCGCGAGAAGCTCATCAGCGCGATGCGCGTGGGCGTGCAGTTCGTCTGGCAGTCGCATCGCATGCGGGCCGTGCTCTCGCGCATCACGATCTTCTTCTTCCACTCGACCGCCCTGCTCGCCTTGCTGCCGCTCCTGGCGCGCAATCTCAAGGGCGGCGGGGCCGGCACCTTCACGCTGCTGCTGGCCGCCATGGGCACGGGCGCGATCCTCGCGGTGCTGTTCCTGCCGCGGCTGCGCCAGGCACTGGGGCGCGACCAGCTGGTGCTGCGCGGCACGGTGCTGCAGTCGCTCGCCACCGCGGTGATGGCCTTTGCGCCCAACGCGTGGGTGGCGGTGCCCGCGATGTTCTTCGGCGGCATGGCCTGGATCACGGTGGCCAATTCGCTCTCGGTGTCGGCGCAGCTCGCGCTGCCCGACTGGGTGCGCGCGCGCGGCATGTCGACCTACCAGATGGCGATCATGGGTGCCAGTGCGATCGGCGCAGCGCTCTGGGGCCAGGTGGCCACGGTCACGGCGCTGAACCTGAGCCTCGCCATCGCCGCCGCCAGCGGCACCCTGCTGATGCTGGTGGCCCTGCGCTGGGTGACCGACGGCGTCGGCGAAGACGACACCCGTCCCGCCGAAGCGGGCTGGGCGGCCGGCCCGCCGGCCGAGGCGCCGCAGGAAGACGGCCGCGTGGTGATCATGGTCGAATACCTCATCGAGCCGGCGCGCGCCGCGGCCTTCCACCTCGTGATGCAGCAGACGCGCCGCGCGCGCCTGAGCCAGGGCGCCATCGGCTGGGAGCTGCTGCACGACACTGCGCAGCCGAGCCGCTATGTGGAGCAGATCGTCGACGAATCGTGGACCGACCACCTGCGCCGCTTCAACCGCGCCACGGCCAGCGACATGGTGCTGCGGGAACGCCGGCTCGCGTTCCACGTCGGCGAGACACCGCCGGTGATCACGCGCTACATCGTGCGGCGCTGAGCGGCCGCAACGCCTTCAGTGGAAGAACTGCAGCCGCGTCAGGAAGGTGTGGCCGCCCTCCGCCGCCATCAGCCCGACCAGAACCAGCAGGCACAGGGGCGGCACCAGGATGGCATAGACCAGCGACAGCCGCTCCCAGGCCATGTGCATGAAGACCGCGACGATCAGCCCTGCCTTCAGCAGCATGAAGGCGACGATCAGGGCCCAGCGCAGATAACTTTCGACATGGAAGTAGTCGACCAGGTACGACATCGTGCTGAGCACGAACAGCAGCCCCCAGATCTTGAGGTAGAGGCCGATCGGATGCTGCTGGCCTGAGACGGGGTTCATGGTCGTCCTCACCAGAGATAGAACAGCGCGAAGATGAACACCCACACCAGGTCCACGAAGTGCCAGTACAGGCCGGCAATCTCGACGATCTGGTAGTTGCCGGCCTTGTCGTAGTCGCCGCGCATCAGCTTGAAGGCCACCGTGAACAGGAAGACCACGCCGGCCGACACGTGCAGTCCATGAAAGCCCGTGATCATGAAGAAGGCCGAGCCGAACTGCGCCGCACCCATCGGGTTGCCCCAGGGCCGCACGCCCTCCTCGAGGATCAGCTTGGACCACTCGAAGGCCTGCATGCCGACGAAGAGTTCGCCGAAGGTCGCGGTCACGAGCATCAGCGCGGCGGCGTTCACGCGGTCGCCGCGGTAGGCGAAATTGACGGCCATCGCCATCGTGCCGCTGCTGCTGATGAGCACGAAGGTCATGATCGCGATCAGCAGCAGCGGGATGTCGGCGCCCCCCACATGGAGCGCGAACACCTCGCTCGGGTTGGGCCACGGCACGGTGGTCGAGACGCGCACCGTCATGTAGCCGGTCAGGAAGCAGCTGAAGACGAAGGTGTCGCTGAGCAGGAAGATCCACATCATCGCCTTGCCCCACGAGACGTGGAACGCCTGGCGATCGGAAGACCAGTCGGCAATCAGCCCGCGCCAGCCGCTGGCGGCGAGGGTCGGACTCAAGGGCGTTGCTGCGATCGTTGCGGTGTTGTTCACGAGATGCCTCCTCAGGATGTGCCGCAGATGAAGCGCGCCACCTCCGGCGTCACCCAGCCCAGCAGCGCGAACAGCACCAGCCACACCGCCAGCATGAAGTGCCAGTAGCGCGCACACAGCGCGATGCGCCATGCGGCCCTGGCCGGATCGGGCCACGCGGCGTTCGCCATCCAGGCCCACCCGACCAGCCCGCCCGCCAGGTGGAGCCCGTGCATGGCGGTCAACAGATAGAAGAAGCTGCCCGCCGGATTGCCGGCCGGCATCACCTGCGCGCTCAGCAGCGCCTGCCAGGCCCAAAGCTGCGCGCCCAGGAAGCCCACCGCGCAGAGGCCGCCCGCCAGCAGCAGGCGACGGGCCCGCATCGGGCCGGGACGGCGCGATGCGCCACCGGCCCATTGCAGCGCCACGCTGCCGGCCACGAGCAGCGCCGAGCTGAGCCAGAGCTGCCACGGCAGCGCGATCGTCATCGAATCGTCACCGCTCATGCGCACCACGTAGGCCACGATGAAGAGGGAAAACAGCGCGATGGCCACGCCCATGAAGACCCACAGGCCGATGCTGGCCGCGCTCGCGTGGGCATCGCGAGGACGGCCGCCGCGGTCGGCACCGCGGGCGCTCAAGGCAGTGGCTGCGCTCATGCCGACGCTCCCCGGACCTCGCTCTGGCCCTCCGGCTCGGGCTGCCCGGCCCCGGCTTCCGGCGGCGCGTTCTGCGCGATGAAATCCTCCGCCGCCCCCGGCTCCCCATAGGCGTAGGCCCACCTGTAGACCACCGGCAGCCGCGGGCCCCAGTTGCCGTGACCCGGCGGCGTGGCGGGCGTCTGCCATTCGAGCGAGGCGGCACGCCATGGATTGGCGTCGGCCCGCCGGCCGCGCCAGGCGCTCCAGGCGAGATTGGCGATGAACAGCAGCTGCGCCACGCCGACGATCAGCGCGACCACGGTGATGAACGTGTTCAGGCTGAATGCCGAGGGCGGGATGAACTTGTAGCCGTCGAAGTTGTAGTAGCGCCGCGGCATGCCCAGCACGCCGAGGTAGTGCATCGGAAAATAGATCAGGTAGGTGCCGAGGAAGGTGATCCAGAAATGCAGCCGGCCGAGCCGGTCGTCGAGCATGCGGCCGGTGACCTTGGGAAACCAGTGGTAGATGCCGCCGAACACCACCAGCAGCGGCGCCACGCCCATCACCATGTGGAAGTGCGCCACCACGAAATAGGTGCCCGACAACGGGATGTCCACGCTGACGTTGCCCAGGAACAGGCCCGTGAGCCCGCCGATGAGGAAAGTGCACAGGAAGGCCAGCGCGAACAGCATCGGCACCGTCAGGTGGATGTCGCCGCGCCACAGCGTCAGGATCCAGTTGTAGACCTTGATCGCGGTGGGCACCGCGATGATCAGCGTGGTGGTCGCGAAGAAGAAGCCGAAGTACGGATTCATGCCGCTCACGAACATGTGGTGCGCCCACACCACCACGCTGAGCGCGCCGATGGCGACGATGGCCCACACCATCATGCGGTAGCCGAAGATGCACTTGCGCGCGTGCACGCTGATCAGGTCGGAGACGATGCCGAAGGCCGGCAGCGCGACGATGTAGACCTCGGGATGGCCGAAGAACCAGAACAGGTGCTGGAACAGCAGCGGGCTGCCGCCCTTGTAGCCCGTCACCTGGCCCATCGACACCAGCGCCGGCATGAAGAAGCTGGTGCCCAGCGTCCGGTCGAGCAGCAGCATCACGCCGCTGACGAACAGCGCCGGAAAACCGAGCAGCGCGAGGATGGTGGCCACGAAGATGCCCCACACCGTGAGCGGCATGCGCAGCAGCGTCATGCCTTCGCAGCGCGCCTGCAGCACGGTGGTCACGTAGTTGAGGCCGCCCATCGTGGTCGCCACGATGAAGATGAGCAGCGACACCAGCATCAGCACGATGCCGCCCGCATGGCCCGGCGTGCCGGGCAGGATCGACTGCGGTGGATACAGCGTCCAGCCCGCGCCGGTGGGACCGCCCGCGACGAAGAAGCTCGCCATCAGGACCACCACCGACAGCAGGTAGACCCAGAAGCTCAGCATGTTGAGGTAGGGAAAGACCATGTCCCGCGCTCCCACCATCAGCGGAATCAGGTAGTTGCCGAAGCCGCCGAGGAACAGCGCCGTGAGCAGGTAGATCACCATGATCATCCCGTGCATGGTCACGAACTGGTAGTAGCGCTCGGCGTTGATGAACTCGAACTGGCCCGGAAAGCCGAGCTGCAGCCGCATCAGGTTGGACAGCACCACGCCCACCACGCCCACCGCGATGGCGGTGCAGGCGTACTGGACCGCGATCACCTTGTGGTCCTGGCTCCAGACGTAGCGGGTCAGGAAACTCTGCGGCGCGGGGTGCCCGACGTCGTCGGTGTGGGGCACGGCGTGCCCCATGGATGAAGGAGGAGTCATCGCGGAGCCTTCTGTTCGGCGGCAGCCTGCGCCGGCGGACTGCCCAGACTCTGGATATAGGCCACCAGCGCGGCCAGTTCTTCATCGCTCAACTCGATCTTGGGCATGACCGGCGGGAAGCCCTTCACGTGGCGGGCCTGCGGGTCGCGGATGAAGCTGCGCAGATAGGCTTCGTCGACCAGCGCGGTGGAGCCGTCCGCCATGGTTTCGGTCTTGCCGTGCAGGCCCTTCCAGGTCGGCCCCACGCGCGGGCTGCCGTCGATCGTGTGGCAGGCCACGCAGCCCTTGGCATCCGCCAGCGCGCGGCCCTGTTCGACGCGCGTGCCGCCGCCGGCCGCCACGGCGCCGGCCGGAGGCTCGGGCGCCTTGGCCTGCGACTTGGCGAAGGTCGGCAGCGCTGCGTACCAGGACTTGTAGTTCGCCGGATCTTCCACCACCACGTAGCCGCGCATATTGGGATGGCCCACGCCGCACAGCTGCGCGCAAAGCGCTTCGTAGCGGCCCGCGACGGTCGGCGTGAACCAGAAGCGGCTGACCTGCCCCGGCACCGTGTTCATCCGGGCACGGAAGTTCGGCACGAAGAAGTCGTGCAGCACGTCGTTCGAACGCATCAGCACCAGCACCGGCTTGCCGAGCGGCAGATGCACCTCGTTGGCGGCGATCAGGAGGTCGTCCTGCCCGGGCGGGTCGGCGGGGTCGATCCCGAACGGATTGGTGGCGCTCACGAAGCGCGCATCGGTCGCGCCCAGCTTGCCGTCCTCACCCGGGAAGCGGAAGCGCCATTGCCATTGCTGGGCCAACACCTCCAGCACGAGGGCGTCGTGCGGCTCCCTGACGTAGTTCGCGTACACCACGAGGCCGGGCGCCAGCAGCGCCATGATGCCGACGGTGGTGCCGCCGATCAGCCAGCGCTCGAGCTTCCTGTTTTCGGGCTCATGCGCCGCACGGTGCCCCTCGCGATGGCGAAAGCGCACCAGCATGTAGGCGACGAACACGTTGATGGCGACGAAGAAGATCCCCGTGATCACCAGCGTGATGGTCAGGGTGTCGTCCATCAGCTGCCAGTTCGAAGCAAGGGGCGTCGTCCACCATGGATTGAAGACGTGAAACAGCACCGAGCCGAGCACGATGAGCAACAGGGCGACAGCCATGATCATGTGCGCTCCCTTGGCTCGGCATGGGTTCAGGACTCATGCGCGCTTCAGAGGAACGCCGGGACTTGCGGCTCTTCGCCCTCGAACCGGGCTTCGGGATGCGCGGACCGCAGCAGCGCCTCGATGTCCCGCGCGCGCGAACGCGGCAGGTCCACCATCAGCAGGATCTGCCCCTGCGCGATGGCGCCCTCGAAACGTTGCAGCCTGGGGCTCGGGATGGAAATGCCGATCATGCTGGCCGACCAGGCGCCGACCACGCCACCCAGGATGGCCACCAGCACAGCCACTTCCCATTCGGGGCCGTCGCCCACGATCGGGAACAGCAGCGCGGCCGCGAGGCCGACGACGATGCCGCAGGCACTGCCCACCACCCCCCCGGTCTTGGCGGCGTGGACGAGGTCCGAGGTCTGCCACACGTTGGCCGCATGGAGCCCGGCCATGTCCATGCCTTCCGGTCCGGCGAAATGAATGTGCGCAACGTCGATGCGCGCCCACACCAGATCGTCCATCGCCTGCCTGGCGCTCGCCAGGTCCGGCATCAGCCAGTAGATGCGTCTCTTCATAGCGCCCCCTTTCCGTCTTGCGACGAGTCAAGGAACCATGGATGACTTATATGCCCAAGGAAGGTCGCCATCAAGTGGGCGCCGCATTTCACGCGGCAGTGACATGGGGGTTATTGCCAAGCCACCTTTTTTTGACCGAACGGATAATTTAGACCATCATCCCGCCCTTACTGCCCGCCACCACGAGGTATGCCACGATGAATCCGGTCCCCCTGCGCAGCCGCTTCTGGTCCGACCTGACCAGCGAAGAGTTCTCCCGCCTCGACCGCGAACGGCTCATCGCCGTGCTGCCGGTCGGCGCCACCGAGCAGCACGGGCCCCACCTGCCGATGTCGACCGACACGGCCACCATCGACGGCATGGTGCACGCCACCCTCCCGCACCTGCCCGACGACCTGCCGGTGCTGTTCCTGCCGACCGTGGCCTACGGAAAGAGCAACGAGCATTCGCGCTATCCGGGCACGCTCACCGTCTCGGCCACCACGCTGATTTCGCTGTGGAAGGACATCGGCGCCTGCGTCGCGAAGGCCGGCGTGCGCAAGCTGGTGCTCTACAACAGCCACGGCGGCCAGATGAGCGTGATGGACATCGTGGCGCGCGACCTGCGGGAAGAACACGACATGATGGTCGTCGCCGCCAACTGGTACACGCTGGGCCTGCCCGAAGGGCTTTTCACCGCGCACGAAGGCCGGCACGGCATCCATGCCGGCGACCTCGAAAGCTCGGTGATGCTGCACCTCGCGCCCGACGACGTGCGCCGCGACCGGTTCCAGAACTTCCATTCGATGACCGAAGACCTGGCCGCCGAGAACAGGTTCCTCTCGATCACGCCCAGCGGCAAGCTCGGCTGGCAGATGCACGACATCAATCCCGCGGGCGCGGCCGGCGATGCCACGCGCGCCACGGCCGAGAAGGGCGCCGCGGTGCTCGACCATGTGGGGCGGCGCTTCGCCGAACTGCTGCGCGAGGTGGACCGCTTCCCGCTGTCGCGCCTCGCCAACGAACCCGCCTGGCGCTAGGCTTGCGCTCCAAGGAACGCGCCATGGAAAGCCCCACCCCATCCACCACGCCGCCGCTGGTCAGCCTGCGCCACGTCAGCAAGCGCTTCGCCAACGGCACGCTCGCGCTGCAGGGCATGACGCTCGACATCGGCGAGCACGACTTCATCAGTTTTCTCGGCCCCTCCGGCTGCGGCAAGAGCACCGCGCTGCGGCTGATCGCCGGGCTCACCCGGCTCAGTTCGGGCGACATGCACTGGTCGGGAGCCAACACGGGCAAGACACAGAGCGACCGCGACCTGGGCTTCGTGTTCCAGGAGCCCACGCTCATGCCCTGGGCCAAGGTGTTCGACAACGTGTGGCTGCCGCTCAAGCTCGCCGGCACGAGCCGCGACGCGGCGGCGCCCGTGGTGCAGCAGGTGCTCGAGATGGTCGGCCTCTCGCGCTTCGCCGACGTGTACCCGCGCGAGCTTTCGGGCGGCATGAAGATGCGCGTGTCGATCGCACGCGCGCTGGTCACGCATCCGCGCCTGCTGCTGATGGACGAACCCTTTGCCGCGCTCGACGAGATGACGCGCATCAAGCTCAACAACGACCTGCTCGCGATCTGGCGCGAGCACCGCTTCTCGGTGGTGTTCGTCACGCACAGCGTGTACGAATCGGTGTACCTCTCGAGCCGCATCGTGGTCATGGCCGCGCGCCCAGGCCGGGTGATCGACGAGATCCGCATCGACGAGCCCTACCCGCGCGGCGAAGAATTCCGCACCTCGAGCCGCTACAACGCGCACTGCACGGCGGTGTCGCAATCCCTGCATGGAGCCCTGCATGGCGTCGACATCGATCACTGAGCCCATCGCCCTCGCGGATGCGGACATGGCGCCCTCCGAAGCCACGCTGCGCGCGCACGAAGACAAGGTGCGCCGGCGCGAGTCGATGCTGCGCATCGTGGTGCCCGCGGGCATCGTCATCGCGCTGCTGCTGGCGTGGGAGTGGATGGTTCGCGCCAACAACATCCCGCACTACATCCTGCCCGCGCCTTCGCTGATCCTGCGCACGCTGTTCGACAACTGGGGCTCGCTCTCCAGCGCGCTGTGGTTCACGGTGAAGCTCACGCTGCTCGCGCTCGGCGCGGCCATCGTGGGCGGCGTGCTGCTGGCCATTGCCTTCGCGCTCTTCAAATGGGTGGAGATCGGCCTGTTCCCGATCGCGGTGATCCTGCAGGTGACGCCGATCATCGCGATCGCGCCGCTGATATTGATCTACGTATCGAGCACCATGGCGGCGCTCCTGCTTTGCGCCTGGATCGTGGCCTTCTTCCCGATCCTGTCGAACACCGTCATCGGCCTGAAAAGCGCCGACAGCAACCTGCGCGACCTGTTCCAGCTCTACAAGGCCTCGCCGTGGCAGACCTTCCGCTACCTGCTCGCCCCCAGCGCGCTGCCGTATTTCATGGCGGGCCTGAAGATCGCGGGCGGCCTGAGCCTGATCGGCGCGGTGGTGGCGGAGTTCACGGCCGGCACGGCGGGCAAGGAGACGGGGCTGGCGTCGCGCATCCTCGAATCGAGCTTCCGCACCGAGATCCCGATGATGTTCGCGGCGCTGCTGCTGGTGTCTCTGCTGGGCATCGTGATCTTCATCGTGTTCGCAGCCCTGTCGCGGCTGGTGCTCGGCCACTGGCACGAAAGCGAAATGCGCCGTGAACGCTAGGACCATCGTGCCTGCCGTCGATTGGGACGCCGTGCGCGCCGACCTGCGCGGCCTCAACCTCATCACCGCGCCGGCCCAGCGCAAGCAGCTGTCGAAGGACTTCTACTGGTACAGCCCCATCCTCACAGCGCAGCTCGCGGGCTGCGTGGCCGACCTCGTGGTGAAGGTCAGCACCGAGGACGATGTGCGCCAGGCCGCGGCCGCGGCCGCCAAGTGGAAGCTGCCGCTCACCGTGCGCGCGGGCGGCACCGGCAACTACGGCCAGTGCGTGCCGCTCGAAGGCGGCATCGTGCTCGACGTGACGCAGATGTGCCGCGTGCTCGACATCCAGCCGGACCGCATCCGCGTGGAGGCCGGCGCGCGCATGCATGACATCGACCTTGCGGCGCGCGAAACCGGCCAGGCGCTGCGCATGTGGCCCTCGACCTGGCACGCGGCCTCCATCGGCGGCTTCATCGCGGGCGGCTTCGGCGGCATCGGCTCGTTCCGCCACGGCATCCTGCGCGACCCCGGCAACCTGCTGCGCGCGCGCGTCATGACGGTGGAGCGCGAGCCGCGCGTGATCGAACTGCACGGCGACGAGATCCAGCAGGTGCACCACGCCTACGGCACCAACGGCGTGATCCTCGACGTGGAGGTGGCGCTGAGCCCGGCTGTCGAATGGGTGCATTGCACGGTGCTCTTCGAAACGTATCGCGCAGCGCTGTCCTTCGCCGTCGCGGCGCAGGCGCCCACGCTCGACATCTTCCTGCTCTCGACGGTCGAGGCGCGCTTCTCGCCCTACTACACGGCCATGCGCGACCGCTTTCCGCGCGACCGGCATGCGGCGTTCGCGATGGTCTCGCCCGGTTCGATGGCGGACTTTCGTGCGCTGGCCGACGCACAAGGCGGCACCATTTCGGTCGCCGGCACCGAGGCCGAACTGCTCGCCGACGGCCTGCCGCCCGCCTACGAGTGCGCGTTCAACCACACGACGCTGCAGGCACTCAAGGCCGACCGCGGCTGGACCTACCTGCAGGTGGCCTACGCCCAGCCCTTCGACCCGGCCGTGGTCGAACGCCATCTGCAGATCTTCGGCGACGATGTTCTGCAGCACCAGGACTTCGCGCGGGCCGGCGGCGAATGCGCCACCTTCGGCATCCTGCTGGTGCGCTGGAAGGGCGAGGCCCACCAGTACGAAGTGATCCGCGAGATCGAGTCGCAGGGCGGCTGCAAGATCTTCAACCCGCATGTCGTGACCATCGAGGACGGCGGCATGAAGACCATCGACACGCAGCAGATCGAGTTCAAGAAGCGCAGCGATCCGATGGGGCTCATGAACCCCGGCAAGACGCGTGGCTGGACTTCCGATATGGCTGTCGAGCGTTGACATGAAGAGCCGTTCTTCGATTCGTCTCCGTAAGGGGCCTTCAGGGCGCAGGGAAGTACCCGGCGGCCTGTGCACACGCCCTGAACAGCAGCGCCTCCACGCGATGGCGAGCTGACATGAAAATACCCCGTCGCATTCAACCCAGGAGTCCACTGCCATGCGCGTTCCCGCTCTGACAATCCGTCCGCTCGCCCTCGGCCTCGCCCTCGCGGCCGCCGCCTTCGCCGCGCAGGCGCAGGAAAAAGTGGTGTTCGCCACCAACTGGAAGGCACAGGCCGGCCACGGCGGCTTCTACCAGGCGCTGGTGGATGGCACCTACAAGAAATACGGCCTCGACGTCGAGATCCAGCAGGGCGGCCCGATGGTCAACAACCGGCCGATGCTGCCGGCCGGCAAGGTCGACTTCCTGATGACCGGCAACCTGCTGCAGTCCTTCGACAACGTGAAGAACGGCGTGCCCACGGTGGTGGTCGCGGCCTTCTTCCAGAAAGATCCGCAGGCCATGTTCGCGCACCCGGGCCAGGGCTTCGACACCTTCAAGGACATGGCCAAGGCGCCCGTGGCCTTCATCGGCAAGGACGGCCAGTTCAGCTTCTGGCAGTGGATGAAGTCGGAGCACGGCTTCAAGGATTCGCAGCTCAAGCCCTACACCTTCAACGTGGGCCCGTTCCTGGCCGACAAGAAATCGATCCAGCAGGGCTACGCCATCTCGGAGCCGCTCTCGATCAAGGCGCAGGCCGGCTTCGACCCGGTGGTGCAGCTGCTGGCCGACAACGGCTTCTCGACCTACTCGACCACCGTCGAGACGCGCGCCGACCTCGTCAAGACCAAGCCCGAGACGGTGCGCAAGTTCGTCGAGGCCTCGATCATCGGCTGGAACAACTACCTCTATGGCGACAACAAGGCAGCCAACGAGATGATCGCCAAGATCAACCCCGACTCGCCCGTCGCCGCATCGCAGGGCTCCATCGAGCTGATGAAGAAGATGGGCATCGTCGACAGCGGCGAATCGCTCACCAAGGGCATCGGCGCGATGGACGAAGCCCGCGTGAAGGACTTCTACGACAAGATGGTGAAGGCCGGCTTGTACAAGCCCGGCGACATCGATCTCTCGAAGGTCGTGACCACGCAATTCGTCAACAAGGGCGTGGGTGTCGACGTCCGCAAGAAGCTCGCTGGAAAGTAAGCACGCTTTTTTTCTTCCCGTGGGTCGCGCGGGGCTTGCGCCGGGGTCAGATGCCGGCGCCTGGGTTGCCATAAGGCTCCGCGCGGCCTTTCACTCCTTGGGCTCTGACCCCGTCTCGCCAGCGACTGCAAGTCCTGAGCGAACCGGCCCTCAACCATGAAAACGCTCGTCGTCCACTGCCATCCGAACCCTGACAGCTTCAACCACGCGCTCTACCGCACCGCCCTCGAGGCGCTCGAACCGCGGCACCCCGTGAAGGCCATCGACCTCTACGCCGAAGGCTTCGACCCGACGCTGACGCGCGAAGAGCGCATCGCCTATCTCGACAACCCCGAACTGATCCGCGAACGCGTGAAACCGCACGTCGAAGCGCTGCTGTGGGCCGAGCACCTGGTGTTCGTCTACCCCACCTGGTTCCATGGGCCGCCCTCCATGCTCAAGGGCTGGCTGGAACGCGTGTGGCTCCCGGGCGTGGCCTTCCTGCCCGCAGAGCGCAAGGGACAGCTCGCAAGGTCGGGCATGCGGCACATCCGGCGGCTGACGGTGGTGACCACGGGCGGCTCGCCGCGCTGGTTCGTGATGGTCATCGGCGACCCGGGCCGGCGGCTCTTCACGCGCGCGCTGCGGGCGCTGTTCGCGTGGCGCTGCAAGGTGACGTGGCTGCAGCTGCACGACATGAACGCCGTCACCGCGCGCGACCGCACCCATTTCATCGAACGCGTTGCGCGCAAGCTGCAGAGCATCTAGCAGGAAGACCCCACCATGAGCCTCGAACGCACGCTCACCGTCCGCGTCGAACGCATCTCGCGCGAGACGCCGGAAATCCTGGCCTTCGAGCTGGCCCACCCGTGGGGCCGCGCGCTGCCGGGCTACGAGGCCGGCGCGCACATCGACGTGCACATGCCCGGCGGCTTCTCGCGCCAGTACTCGCTGGCACGCGCGCCATCGAACGCCGTCTCGTCCTATGTGATCGGCGTGAAGCGCGAAGCCGAAAGCCGCGGTGGTTCGGCCTCGATGCACGAGCGCGTGCGCGAGGGCGACCTGCTGGCGATCAGCGCGCCGCGCAACACCTTCCCGCTGCGCGAAGAGGCCGGGCACCATCTGCTGATGGCCGGCGGCATCGGCATGACGCCGCTGCTGGCCATGGCGCAGGCGCTCGCGGCGCGCGGCGCATCGTTCACGCTGTGCGTGTTCGCGCGCGGCGAGGAGCACCTGGCCTTTGCCGACGCGCTGCACAACCCCGCGCTGGCGCCGCATCTGCGCCTGCACCTCGACCAGGGCGACGCCTCGCAACGCATCGACCTGCATGCGCTGCTGGCCGAGCGCGCGCCGAACACGCACCTGTATGTCTGCGGCCCCGGAGGTTTCATGAATGCGGTGCGCGAGGCGGCCGCGCACTGGCCCGAGGACACGCTGCACGCCGAATACTTCGCCGCGCCGACCGATGCGAACACGGGCACCGGCCTGCCGTTCACGCTGAGGCTCGCGCAGCGCGGCATCAGCGTGCCGGTGGCCGCCGACCAGACCGCCGTCGATGCGCTGCATGAAGTCGGCATCGACATCCCGGTGTCGTGCCAGCAGGGCCTGTGCGGCACCTGCGTGGTCGAGGGCGACGGCGAAGGCGCGGAGCACCGCGACTTCTGCCTCACGGGCAGCGAGCGGCGCCACAAGGTGGCCTTGTGCTGCTCGCGCGCCAAGGGCCGGGAACTGGTGCTTCAGCTGTGAGCATCGAAGAAAGCGACGGCGAGGCGCCCGCCACGCGCGGCCGCTCGCGCAAGTACACGCAGGTGCTCGGCCTCATCAACCAGGCCGCCATCGAGGTGTTCGCGAGCGAGGGGCTGGCCGGTGCATCGACCCAGGCCATTGCCGACAAGGCCGGGCTCTCGAAGGCGCAGCTGCACTACTACATCGAGAGCAAGGAAGCGCTCTACCGGCAGATCCTGCAGGACATCCTCAACGACTGGATCGTGGTGTTCGGCTTCGCCGACGAAGCCTTCGGCCCGCGCAAGGTGCTGGGCGACCTGATCCACCGCAAGATGGTGTTCTCCTTCGAGCACCCGCTGCGCTCGCGCATCTTCACCGCCGAAATGATGCGCGGGGCGCCGGTGCTCAACACCATGATGGACACGAGCAAGCAGCGCACCGACCAGGCCGCCGCCGTGATCCGGAACTGGATGAACCAGGGCCTGATGGACAAGGCCGACCCGATGCTGGTGCTGTTCCACATCTGGGCCGTGACGCAGTTCTATGCCGACCACGCCACCCAGGCCGCCTACTTCCGCAACGTGGCGCAGGACGGCGACGACAAGGACCGGCGCTACCTGATCGAGCAAGTGACCGAATTTCTGCTGAAAGGCGCAGGGGTCAAGTAGCGCGCTGCGGCAGGTACATGGTGGCCTCCACCTCCACCAGCACCTCGTCGCCCGGCAGGAAGCGCGACACCTCGACCACCGTGCTGACCGGCGGCTCGACCGGATAGAACAGGCCGCGCACGCGGTTGTAGAAGGCGTAGTGCGGCAGGTGGCGGAAGTACTGCACCAGCTTCACCACGTCTTCCATGGTGCCGCCGTGCTCGGCCGCGATCTGGCGGATGCGCTCGAGCACGAACCAGCTCTGCGCCACGATGGGCGCCTCGAAGATGTCGACCGACATCTGGCCCGTGGCATAGCCCAGGCCCTGCAGCGTCGTGCGGCCTTCCTCGGGAATGGCGTCGTAGCCGGCCACGGCGCGGCGCGTGGCCGGATCGACCGCGACCACGCCGCTCATGAAGACGAAATCGCCCACGCGCTTGGCGGCGGCGTAGTTGGCCATTGGCTTGCCCATGCTCATTGTTTTTGCTCCAGGATTGCTTGACCGCCACGGATCACGGTGCGCTGGCGCCCGCGCGGGCCGACGAGTTCATGTTCGCCGGTGGCCGCGAGCAGCACCAGGTCCGCCGGGCAGCCCGGCGCAATGCGCCCGTCCCACGCGAGACCCAGCGCCTTCGCGGGGCTGACGGTGATCGCATCGAACCATTCGCCCGCGGGCGCCAGGTGCGCCATCTGCACGCCAAGGCCGAAGGTTTCCAGAAGGTCGTAGCTGCCGTAGGGATAGAAGGCGTCCTGCACGTTGTCCGTTGCCAGGCTCACACGCAAGCCCCGTGCCGCCGCCTCGTGGATGCGCGTGATGCCGCGCGGCACGGGCGTGCGGTTCCAGGCGCCTTGAAGATACAGGTTGGTGGTCGGCAGCGCGACGATGTGGATGCCGGCGCCGGCACACAGCGCCAGCGTTTCGTTGGCGACGGCGTCGTCCTGCATGGCCAGCGAGCAGCAGTGGCCGCAGACCACGCCGCGCCGGAAGTCGCGCGCGCGCATCAGCTGCGCGATGCTGCGCAGGCCGCTCGCATCGGCGTCCAGGCCCTCGTCGACATGGAAGTCGAGGCCCAGGCCGTACTCCTGCGCGAGGTCGAACACGCGGCCCAGCTTGTGCACCAGGCCTTCGTTGCGATAGACGAAGGCACCCAGCGTGCCGCCCGCGCGCTTCACCTCGCGCGCAATGCGCTCGCCGGCCGCGAAATCGGCGAACAGGTCCAGCGGCGTGAGCGAGACGAACTGCAGCTCGATGCGGCCGCGCCATTCATGGCGCAAGGCCTCGAACACCGCCAGCGCGGCGGGCGGCTCGCCCTGCACCCAGTCGATGTGCGTGCGCAGCGCGCGCGTGCCCGATTGCCAGGCCTCACGCAGCGCGCGCTCCATGCGCGGTCGCAGCGTTTCGCCGGTCCAGCCCGCGCGGTGTTTCTCCATGCGTTCGATGGCCGCGAACAGGTTGCCCTCGGCCGCGCCGGCCTCCTGCACGGTGTAGTTCTTGTCGATGTGCGCATGCGCCTCGACCAGCGCACTCAGCAAGGTGCCGCGTGCATGCGCCTGCGACGCGCTCGGCACGACGGACTCGACCCTGTCGCCGGCCAGCGTGACGTCGAAGACCTGCGCATCGCCCGCGGCAAAGCCTCGCAGCCGCAGTGGAATGCGCAGCGACTCGAGCTTCATGCGCGCTGTTGCAACGCCCGCAGCCAGCCCAGCCCGGCCGAGGTGCCACCGGGTTCCGAGCCGCGCTTCGGCCGGTACTCGCAGCCGACCCAGCCCTGCCAGCCGCACTGCGCCGACACCTCGTCGATCACGTCGAACAGGTAGGGATAGTTCTGCTCGCCGATGTCGGGCTCGTGGCGCTCGGGCACGCCGGCAATCTGGATGTGGCCCACGCGGCCGGTGGGCAGGTACTTGCGGATCTTCATGGCCACGTCGCCCTCGACGATCTGGCAGTGGTAAAGGTCCATCTGCACCTTGAGGTTGGGCGCGCCCACCATGTCGACGATTTCGTGCGCATGGTCCTGTCGGTTCAGGAAGAAACGTGGAATGTCGCGCGTGTTGATGGGTTCGATCAGCACGTCGCGGCCGGCCTTGGCCGCCTCGGCGGCGGCCCAGCGCAGGTTGTCCACGTACGCGGGCTGCACGGCCTCGCGCTCCAGGCCTTCGGGCACCAGGCCCGCCATGACGTGGATGCGCGGGCAGTCGAGCGCCACCGCGTAGTCGATGGCGGTGGCAATGCCTGCGCGGAATTCGGCGTCGCGGCCAGGCAGGCACGCGAGGCCGCGCTCGCCGCGGTCCCAGTCGCCCGGGGGGGCGTTGAAGAGCACCTGCTGCAGGCCGTTGTCCTTCAGGCGGGCCGCGATCTGGCGGCGCTCGTAGGGGTAGGGGAAAAGATATTCGACGGCCTTGAAGCCGTCTTTCGCGGCGGCTTCGAAGCGGTCGAGGAAGTCGAGCTCCGGATAGAGCATCGAGAGGTTGGCTGCGAATTGGGGCATGGCGTGTTTTTACTACTACTGGCTACCAGCGCGCACCGAAGGTGCGGCGCAGTTCATCGATCTGTTCGTTGCCGAGCGGCTCGGGCCTGGCGGGGCCGGCGAGCAGCTGGAGTCTTGCGGTTTCCTCGAGTTCCTCGAGCACGGCCATGGCGGCGGCCGGGCTCTCGTGCCAGACATTGGGGCCGAGGCGTTCGAGCATCACCGCGCGAATGGGCGTGCCGGCCGCGCCCCGGCGCTCGATGGCCTGCGCCACCAGCTCGGCCGCTTCGGGCGCGCCCGGGCGGTGGTACGGAATGAGCGGCACGTGGCCCACCTTCATCACGAAATACGGCGTGAGCGCGGGCAGCAGTTCGTCGCCCGGTGCATTCGTCAGCGTGAGCGCGACGCAGTGCGTGCTGTGCGTGTGGATCACGCAGGCCGTGTGCGCATCGAAGCGGCGCGCGGCCGCGTAGATGCGCGTGTGCAGCGCGATGGTCTTGCTGGCGCGGTCGCCACCGGTCTGCTGGCCCTGCGCATCGAGTTTGGCCAGACGTCCCGGGTCGAGAAAGCCCAGGCAGGCATCGGTCGGCGTGATGAGAAAACCGTCGTCCAGCCGCATGCTGATGTTGCCGGCGGTGGCATGCACGTAGCCGCGCTCGAACAGGCTGCGGCCGACGCGGCAGATTTCTTCTCGGGCTTGGGTTTCTTTCATGTCAGTTCATTTGCCGTGCGTTGTTGGGATTGCATTCAGGACGTGTGCACAGGCCACCGGGTACTCCCCTGCGCGAATGTCCCCCGCCTTCGGCTCCTCCTTGATTTCGCTGCGGGGAGCACCCGATGCCCTGTGCACCTGGGCACGCTGCCGGTGAACCGCTGATCACCGACCGCTCTGTCCAACGCTCCCGTCGATGGGGTGCCTTGCGCAGCGAAATCAAGGGGGAGGCCGCAGGCCGGAGGACATTCGCTTCGCCGCATGCCCCGTCGGCGGGAGCACGCCCCGAAAGGACAAGTGCGCTAACACCGGAGTTGGACCTCATGCCAGCACTGTAAAGGCCTTGGTGAAGAAGTCGTCCCCTCCGAAGTTGCCCGACTTCAGCGCAATGTGCACAGGCAGGCCTTCAACATCCGTGCGCGCATGGCACCACGGCACCCCGGGATCGATCTGCGGACCGATCTGCATCTGCGCGATGCCCAGCGCCTGCACGCAGGCACCCGAGGTTTCGCCGCCCGCCACCACCAGCTGGCGCACACCCCGCTCGACCAGGCCGCGCGCAATGGCGGCAATGGTGCGCTCGACCATCGCGCCGGCTTCCCCGACGCCGAGCTTGCCCTGCACCGACTTCACGGCGCCAGCCTCGGCGGTGGAATAGACCAGCACCGGCTGCTTGCCAATCAGCGGCGCGGCCCAGGCCAGCGCCTCGGCCGCGACATCCACGCCCGCGGCAATGCGCAGCGGATCCACGGCCAGCGCCGCGCCACCGCGCTGGATGAAGTCGAGCACCTGCCGGTTGGTGGCCAGCGAGCAGCTGCCCGACACCACGGCGCGCAATCCGCCAGCCGCCGGCAACGCGCTGGCTTGCGACGACGGCGCGAGGCCGAAATTGGCCGGCAGCCCGATGGCCACGCCCGAGCCTGCCGTGACCAGCGGCATCTTCGCGAGCGCCGGGCCAAGGCGCAGCAGGTCGTCGTTCGACACCGCATCGACGATGGCGATCGACACGCCCTCGCCTTTGAGCTGCTCGATGCGCTCCGTGACGGCCGCCGCGCCGCGCGCCACCACCGCATGGTCGATCAGCCCCACCTTGCGCGTGCACTGCGCCTGCAGCACGCGCACGAGGTTCGGGTCGGTCATGGGCGTGAGCGGATGGTTCTGCATGCCGCTCTCGTTGAGCAGCACGTCGCCCGCGAACAGGTAGCCCTTGAACACGGTGCGCTTGTTGTCGGGGAAGGCGGGCGTGGCGATGGTGAAGTCGCACTTCAGCGCCTCCATCAGCGCCTCGGTCACCGGGCCGATGTTGCCCTGCGGCGTGCTGTCGAAGGTGGAGCAGTACTTGAAGTAGATCTGTTGCGCACCCTGCGCCTGCAGCCAGCGCAGCGCATCGAGCGATTGCGCGATGGCCTCGGCCGGTGCGATGGTGCGCGACTTGAGCGCAACCACCACCGCATCGACTTCCGCATCGAGCGGCGTGGCGGGCACGCCGATGGCCTGGACCACGCGCATGCCGGCCCGCACGAGGTTGTTGGCCAGGTCGGTGGCGCCTGTGAAATCGTCGGCAATGCAGCCGAGCACTAACTTGGCCATGGCTCAGTCCTTTGCTGCCACCGGCAGCTTCACCGCCTGCGGGTTCTCGCGCACGTAGTCGCGCAGGATGGCGTCGAAGCTTGCGTCGGCCTTCAGCCCCAGCGCCTCGGCGCGCGCCGCATGGATGCGGCTGGGCCAGCTGGTCACGATCTTCGCGATGGCCGCGTCGGGTTCCCAGTCGATCAGCCCGGTGGCGTCCTTGCCGGCGATGCGCTCGAGCGCATCGGCCATCTCGCGCACGGTGGTGGTCAGCGCCGGCAGGTTCACGGCGGTGCGTGCACCCCATTCGGCGGCGCTGGCCGTGGCCGCGCGCACGATGCCCGCGACGGTGTTGCCGGGCGATGCGAGCGCGACCGCGGTCTCGGGCGCGACGGGGCAGCGCGCGCGCTCACCGGCCAGCGGCTCGCGCAGCATGCCGCTCAGGAAGCTGGAGGCCGCGGCGTTGGGCCGGCCCGGCCGCACCGAGACCGTCATGAGCCGCACGTTGCGGCCCTGCACGAAGCCCTTGCGCGTGAAGTCGGCCACCAGCTGCTCGCCGATGAACTTCTGGATGCCGTAGCTGTTCTGCGGCGTGGGCAGCGTGGTGTCCTCGATCACCGCGGGCAGGCGCTGCTCGGGCGAATCGCCGAACACCGCCACCGAGCTGGAGAACACGAACACCGGCGCATGGCCCGCGCGCCGGCAGGCATCGAGCAGCGCACGCGTGGTGTCCAGGTTGCTGCGCATGCCCAGGTCGAAGTCGGCCTCGCATTCGCCGCTCACGGCCGCGGCCAGATGAAACACCGCGTGGGTGTCGGCCAGCGGCAGCGTGCCGTTGGCGGCCTGCTCGTACAGGTCGCCCGGCACGAACTGCACGCGGGCATCGGCCTGCAGGTCGGCGGGCGGCGCCACGCGGTCGGCCAGCGTGACGCGCGAGATGGGCTGGGCCGCGCCGCCGGCCAATGCCAGCGGGCCGCCTGCAAGCAGCGTGCGAGCGAGCCGCGCGCCGAGAAAGCCGCAGCCGCCGGTGATGAGGATGTTCATGGTGCTTGTCTTCCTTCTTCAGGCTTTCTTGTCAGGGGCCGGCAGTTCGATGCCGGGGAAAATCTTGATGACCGCGCTGTCGTCCTCGCGCGCGAAGCCCGCGGTGGACGCCTGCATGAACATCTGGTGCGCGGTGGACGACAGCGGCAGCGGAAACTTGCTGGCGCGCGCCACGTCGAGCACCAGGCCCAGGTCCTTCACGAAGATGTCGACGGCCGACAGCGGCGCGTAGTCGCCCGCCAGCACGTGCGCCATGCGGTTCTCGAACATCCAGCTGTTGCCCGCGCTGTGCGTGATGACCTCGTACAGCGCGGCCGGGTCCACGCCTTCGCGCAGGCCCAGCGCCATGGCCTCGGCGGCCGCGGCAATGTGCACCCCGGCCAGCAGCTGGTTGATGACCTTGACCTTGCTGCCCGCCCCGGCGCGGTCGCCCAGACGATAAACCTTGGCCGCCATGGCGTCGAGCACGGCGCCGGCCTTTGCGTAGGCCGCGGGGGTGCCCGCGGTCATCATCGTCATCTGGCCGCTCGCGGCCTTGGCGGCGCCGCCGGAGATCGGCGCGTCGAGGTACAGGATGCCCTGCGCGGCCAGGCGCGCCTCGAGCGCGACCGACCAGTTCGGGTCCACGGTGGAGCACATCACGAACAGGCTGCCGGGCTTCATCGACGCCGCGCAGCCGGGCGTGGCGGCGTCGCCGAACAGCACCGACTCGGTCTGCGCCGCGTTGACCACCACGGAAACCACGATGTCGCACTGCGCGCCGAGCGCGGCCAGCGTGTCGCAGGCCACGCCGCCGTCGCGCGCAAAGGCCTCGGCCACGTCCAAGCGCACGTCGAACACATGCGGCGCGTGGCCCGCGCGGCGCAGCGACTGCGCCATGCCGCTGCCCATGGCGCCGAGGCCCACGACGCCGACGACGGGTGTGTTGGTGTTGGAAGTCATGTGGGGGTTCTTTCGATCAACGGTTGACGAGTTGCTTGGGCGTGAGCCACACGCCGATGGCCCCGAGCACCAGCGCACCGGCCAGCACGTACATGCCGATCTGCGTGCTGCCCGTCAGGTCCTTGAGATAGCCGATGAGGTACGGGCTCGCGAAGCCCGCGAGGTTGCCCACCGAGTTGATGGCCGCAATGCCGGCCGCTGCCGCCGTGCCCGAGAGAAAGGCGGTGGGCAACGACCAGAAGAGCGGCGCGCAGGTCAGCACGCCGGCCGCGGCGAGCGAGAGGAATGCGAGCGACACGACCGTATTCTGCGTGTACGACGCGGCCACCGTGAAGCCCACCGCGCCCATCAGCGCGGGCACGATCAGGTGCCAGCGGCGCTCCTGCCGGCGGTCGGCGCTGCGGCCGAAGAGGTTCATCGCGACGATCGCGCAGATGAACGGAATGGCGCTCAGGAGCCCGATGTGCAGGTTGCCCTTCACGCCCGTGGCCTTGACCAGCGTGGGCAGCCAGAAGGTCAGCGCGTACTGGCCCATCACGAAGGCGAAGTAGATGAGCGCCATCCACCACACGCGCATGTCGCGGAACATGGCGGCCACCGAGTGCGGCCCCTTGGCGCCATGCGCCTGGTCGCGCTCGACCTCGCGCTGCAGCAGGCTCTTTTCTTCGGGCGAGAGCCAGCGCGCATGCTGGATGCCGTTGTCCAGGTAGAGCAGCACCATCACCCCCACGAGCACGGCCGGAACGGCTTCGATGATGAACATCCACTGCCAGCCCTGCATCGACGACACGCCGTGGAAGGCGTCCATGATCCAGCCCGACAGCGGATTGCCGAAGATGCCCGCCACCGGAATGGCCGACATGAAGACCGCGATGATGCGCGCGCGCCGGTGCGCCGGATACCAGTGGGTGAGGTACAGGATCACGCCGGGATAGAAGCCCGCTTCCGCCACGCCGAGCAAAAAGCGCAGGATGTAGAAGCTGGTCGGCGTTTCCACGAACACGAAGCATGCCGACAGCAAGCCCCAGGTGATCATGATCCGCGCAATCCAGATGCGTGCGCCCACGCGGCTGAGCAGCAGGTTGCTCGGCACCTCGAACAGGAAGTAGCCCAGGAAGAAGATGCCCGCGCCCAGGCCGAACACCGTTTCGCTGAAGCCCAGGTCCTGTCCCATCTGGAGCTTGGCAAAGCCCACGTTCACGCGGTCGAGGTAGGCGACCACATAGCACAGCATCAGGAAGGGAACGAGGCGCCAGAACACCTTGGCGTAGGCGCGCTTCTCGAGCGCGGCATCGGCGGACACGGGCATTGCGCCCGCCGGAAGGGTGGAGGAAGTCATGAAAAGGGTTGTCCCGCTTTGGATGAAAAAGAGGCCTTGCCACCGCTGGCTCGCGCGCGGTTGCCGCCTTATTTGTCAGGTCATCATACAAATTTGATTTCGGAGCTTTGCCTCGGGTAAACCCGAAGGCATCGCCGTCTGCGGCGCCTTTTTGGTTTCCTTGTGTGTCGCGGCTCAGCTGCCGACCGGCCAGCCTTCGACCAGCGGCCGCGCGAGCTGCGCGCCCTCCTGCTGCCAGAACGCGGGGTCGGCCTGCTCGATGCGGCGGATCGCGTTGTCCATGTGGGACTTGGCCGCCTCGCGGGCCCGCAGCGCATCGCCGGCCTCGATGGCCTCGACGATGCGGGCGTGCTCCTGCGCCACCTCGCGCGCGAAGTCGGCACGGCGCGCCTCGTTGGCGCGCGTGACGCGCGTGGCGCCGTGCAGGAACTGCCGCAGGTACTGCAGCGTGCCGATCAGGAACGGGTTGCGCGCGGCCTCGGCGATGGCGCTGTGAAAGCGCACGTCTTCCTCGGCGCCATTGCCGCCCGCGGCCACGGCCGCATGCAGCGCGTCGATGGCCGCGCGGATGCGCTGCACGTCGTCGGACGTGCGGCGCTCGGCCGCGAGCGCGGCCACCTCGGCCTCGAGCGCGCGGCGCAGTTCGACCATCTGGATCACCGCTTCGCGCGACGCCACGTGCGGCATCTCGAAGCGCAGCGGCTCCACGCCCGCGGCGCGCACGTACACGCCGCTGCCCTGGCGCGAATCGAGCAGCCCCAGCGACTTGAGCCGCGACACCGCCTCGCGCACCACCGTGCGGCTCACGCCGAACTGCGCGGCCAGCGCGCTCTCGGTCGGCAGGCGGTCGCCCTCGGACAGGCGCCCGCTGCGCACTTCGGCGGCCAATGCGTCGGCCACCTGGTCGGCGAGGCGGGCACCGGGAGCGATGGATTGGAAGCGGGCGGTCATGGGCGCGAAAGGGATGGGGCCTGCGACTCTAACGCAGGCCCGCGCGGCAAGGCACCGACAAGGCACCCCCCGGAAGACTCAGCCGAGTGCGTGCCGCGCCGCGTTCGCAATGCTCGCCGCATCCACCCCGAAGAACTCCCGCAGCGCCGCGCGCGTGTCGCTGCGCCCGAAGCCGTCGGTGCCCAGCGTGAGATAGCGACGGCCTCCGGGCAGGAAGGCGCGCACGCTCTCCGGCACTGCGCGCACGTAGTCGGTGGCGGCAACGATCGGGCCCTTGCCGGCGCCGAGCTGCTGCGCAATGAACGGCACGCCGACTTCCTTTTCGCCCGCGATGGCGCGCTTCTCGGAGGCCAGACCATCGCGCGCAAGCTCGCTCCAGCTCGTGACGCTGAACACCTCGGCCTCGATGCCTTCGTCGGCCAGCAACTGCGCGGCCTTGACGACTTCGGTGAGGATGGCGCCCGAGCCCATCAGCGTGACCTTCTTCTTCGCCTTGCCCGAGATTGGCCCATACACGCCGAAGCGGTAGCACCCGCGCAGGATGCCGGCCTCCGCGCCTTGCGGCACATCGGGCTGGGCGTAGTTCTCGTTCATGAGCGTGACGTAATAGAACACGTCCTTCTGCTCGACCAGCATCTCGCGGATGCCCGCATCGACGATCACCGCCATCTCGCCCGCAAAGGCGGGGTCGTAGGCCCTGCAGTTGGGAATGGTCGCGGCCACGAGGTGGCTGCTGCCGTCCTGGTGCTGCAGGCCTTCGCCGCCGAGCGTGGTGCGGCCCGAGGTGGCGCCCAGCAGGAAGCCGCGCGCGCGCTGGTCGGCCGCGGCCCAGATGGCGTCGCCCACGCGCTGGAAGCCGAACATCGAGTAGTAGATGTAGAAGGGCAGCATCGCGAGGCCGTGCACGCTGTAGCTGGTGGCCGCGGCCGTCCAGCTGGCGACGGCGCCGGCTTCGCTGATGCCTTCCTCGAGGATCTGGCCGTCGGTGGCTTCGCGGTAGCTCAGCACCGAGCCGATGTCCTCGGGCGCATAGCGCTGGCCCACGCTCGAATAGATGCCGACCTGCTTGAACAGGTTGGCCATGCCGAAGGTGCGCGCCTCGTCGGCCACGATGGGCACGATGCGCGGGCCCAGCGCCTTGTCCTTCAGCAGGTTGCCCAGCATGCGCACGAAGGCCATGGTGGTGCTCATTTCCTTGCCGGCCGCCGCGGTGGCGAACTGCGCGTAGCTCGCGATGTCGGGCTTGGGCACCGCCTCGCACGCGGTCTCGCGTCGCGGCATGGCACCGCCGAGTGCGGCGCGGTGGCTGCGCAGGTACTGCATCTCGGCGCTGTCTTCGGGCGGACGGTAGAAGTCCATCGCAATGGCTTGCGCATCGGTCAGCGGCAGGCTGAAGCGGTCGCGGAATTCCAGCAGGTCGACGTCGCCCATCTTCTTGTGCGAGTGGGTGGTCATCTTGCCCTGCGCGGCGCTGCCCATGCCGTAGCCCTTCTTGGTGTGGGCGAGGATCACGGTGGGCCGGCCCTTGTGGGCGGCAGCGGCGGCATAGGCCGCATGGATCTTCACGAGGTCGTGGCCGCCGCGCTTCAGGCGGTCGATCTGCTCGTCGGTCATGCCTTCGGCCAGGCGCGCGAGCTCGGGGTTCTGGCCGAAGAAGTTGTCGCGGTTGAAGCGGCCGTCCTTGGCCGCGAAGGTCTGCATCTGGCCGTCGACGGTTTCGGCGAACACGCGCGCCAGCGCACCACTGGCGTCCTGCGCGAAGAGGCCGTCCCAGTCGCTGCCCCAGACCAGCTTGATGACGTTCCAGCCCGCGCCGGCGAAGAGCTTTTCGAGCTCGTCGATGATGCGGCCGTTGCCGCGCACCGGGCCGTCCAGGCGCTGCAGGTTGCAGTTGACGACCCACACGAGGTTGTCGAGCTTCTCGCGCGCGGCCAGCGTCAGGGCGCTCATCGATTCGGGCTCGTCCATCTCGCCGTCGCCGAACACGCCCCACACTTTCCGCCCTTCGCAGTCGAGCAGGTTGCGGTGCGTGAGGTAGCGCATGAAGCGCGCGTGATAGATCGAGCTGATGGGGCCGATGCCCATCGAGCCGGTCGGGAACTGCCAGAAGTCCGGCATCAGGTACGGATGCGGATAGCTGCTGAGGCCGCGCGCGCCGCTGCCTTCGGTGAATGCGGGCGCTGTCAGTTCCTGGCGATAGTGCTTCAGGTCTTCTTCGCCGAGGCGGCCTTCGAGGTAGGCACGCGCATAGACGCCGGGTGCGCTGTGCGGCTGGAAGAACACGAGGTCGCCGCGGTGCGCACCTTCGCCCGAGTCCTTGCGCGCGTGGAAGAAATGGTTGAAGCCCGTCTCGAACAGATCGGCCGCGCTCGCATAGCTGGCGATATGGCCGCCGAGCTCGCCATAGGCCTGGTTGGCCCTGGCCACCATCGCGAGCGCGTTCCACCGCATCAGGGAGGCGAGCTTTTCCTCGACCGCGAGGTCGCCCGGGAACGGCGGCTGGTCTTCCACGGCAATGGTGTTGACGTAAGGCGTCGCGAGCTCGGGCTGCCAGCCGATGCGTTGCTGCCGCGCAAGGCGGGCGAGCTCCGCCAGCATCTGCCGGGCGCGCTGGGGCCCGTGCGCCTGGGCCAGCGCCAGGAAGGCGTCGCGCCATTCGGCGGTCTCTGCGGGATCGGGGTCGTGCGAGAGCGGCGTGTCGAGCAGCAGCGCGCGCATCTGGTCGGCGGAAATCGGGGCGTTCATGCCGGCACTTTAGGCCGCCCTGCGACAAATTAGCTACCGGTGCAGCCAATCCCATGCGAGCATCGCAGCATAAAATTCCGGCAATTCTTTATTTGGCGGCATTTCATGCAACTGGACACGATCGACCTGCGCATCCTTGACGAGCTGCAGCGCGACGGCGCACTGTCGAACGTGGAACTGGCGCGGCGCGTGCACCTCTCGCCCTCCCCGTGCCTCGCGCGCGTGAAGATGCTCGAGGCGAATGGCGTGATCGACCGTTATGTGGCGCTCGCAAGCGCCAAGGCGCTGGGCCTGGGGCTCAACGTGTTCATCTCGATCAGCCTCACGACGCAGAGCAAGCAGTCGCTCGCCGACTTCGAGCAGCGCATTGCCGAGCATGACGAGGTGATGGAGTGCTACCTGATGACGGGCGACAGCGACTACCTGATCCGCATCGCGGTGGCCGACATGGCGGCACTGGAGAAGTTCATCCTGGAACAGCTCACGCCGATTCCGGGCATCGAGAAGATCCGGTCGAGCTTTGCGCTCAAGCAGGTCAGATACAAAACGGCGCTGCCGTTGCCGGGAGCGCCGCTTCAGTTCAAAGGGTGAGCCAGCCACCCGCGTGGGCGGCCTGGTTCATCGCCGGCCGTCGTCAGCTGCCGATGCGTCCGCCGTCATCCTTGGTGATGACGATGGTTGCCGAGCGCGGGCGCTTGCCTGCACCATAGCCCGCATTGGAAGGCCACTGGCTGGTGTACTTCGAGGGATCCGTCAGGTCGGCTTGCTTGGTGCTTTCGCCCGGGTGCTGGATGTTGACGAAGATCGCCTTGCCGTCCGGCGTTTCGCAGAGGCCGGTGAGCTCGCAGCTCGAAGGGCCTACCAGGAAGCGCTTGAGCGTGTCCGCCGTCGGCTGCTTGCCGATCATGGTGTCGACCGTGTACTGCGTGCTGTCCGCGCGCTGGTAGGTCAGCGTCTTCTTGGCGCCGTCGCCGACCTGGCCCGGCAGCGCGGCCAGCATCATGCAGTTGGTCACGTCGGTGTAGGCGCCGTCGTCGGTCTGGATCCAGCAGATGCCGGTCGAGCGGCTGAACACCAGGCCGTCGGGGCTGGAGAAGTCCTGGTCGGCTGTGAGCTTCGAGAGATTGACCGTGTCGGCATTGGCGCCCGACTCGGCGCCGAAGGCGTAGACGTCCCAGCGGAAGCTGGTGCTCGCCGGATTGCCGCCAGCATCGGCCATGCGCAGGATGTGGCCGTTCGGATTGCCGGATTGCGCCGTCGCGCCCTTGAAGTCGGTGTAGACACGCGGATTGGCCGGATCGGGGGCCAGCTGCGAGGACGAGGCCGGCTCGATGCGCCGGTTGCTATTGTTGGTCAGCGTGAGGTAGACCTCGCCGTTGGCCGGGTTGGTGGCGCACCACTCGGGGCGGTCCATCTTGGTGGCGCCCGCGGCGTCGGCGGCGAGGCGCGCGTTGACCACCACGTCGGCCAGGTTCGCAAACGAATAGCCGGCAAAGCCCGCCACCGCCGGGTTCGACAGCGACAGCTCCAGCCAGGTGCCCGCGCCGTCGGCATCGAAGCGCGCCACGTAGAGCGTGCCCTGGTCGAGGTACTTGGCGCCGGTGGCGAGCGGATCGGCCGGGTTGGCATCGGCCTCGGACCAGACCGCGTCGGAAACGAACTTGTAGAAGTACTCGTTGCGCGCATCGTCGCCCATGTAGCAGGCCACCTTCTGGCCCGCGACCGGCTTGCTGAAGGCGATGCTCTCGTGCGCATAGCGGCCCAGTGCGGTGCGCTTGACGCCCAGCTTCGACTTGTTGTACGGGTCGAACTCGACGACGAAGCCCATGCCGTTCATCTCGTTGCGGTAGTCATCCGTGCCGTCGACGGAAGCACCGGTCTTGCTGATGTTCCAGCGCTGGTACTTGTCGTCAGCGCCGCCGGTTTCCCAGCCGTGGCGGCTGGTCGCGCCGGCGTTGCGGCCGTAGCGCTTGAGCGAGGTCACGCTCTTATCGTTGCCGCGCGCGGCATCGTCGCCTGCGGCGCGGGTGAAGTAGCCGAACCAGTTCTCCTCGCCGGTGAGGAAGGTGCCCCACGGCGTCTTGCCGGTGCCGCAGTTGTTGAGCGTGCCGCGCGTCTTCACGCCTGTGGGCGAGTACTTGGTCTTCATCAGCGCGTCGCCCTTCGCGGGGCCGGCGATGTCGATCTCGGTCAAGGGCGTGACGCGGCGGTTGAAGGCCGAATCCTGGATGTAGCTCCATTTGCCGGCGCCGTCCTTGCGCACTTCGAGGACCGCGATGCCGTGAACGGCAGTTTCCTTGTCCACTTCCGCTGCCGGGCGAGGCAGTGTGGTGGTGCCGCCGTTGGCGTGCAGGAAGAACGAGGAAAGCGTTTCGTCGGTGGTTGCCTCATGGTTCACCGCGAGCAGGCCGCGATCGATGCTCGAGTCGGAGCGCTTGCCGTCGGCGCCCAGGCCGAACCACTCCATGCCGTCGTGGTGGTCGCCGCCGCGGTTCTCGAAGCCGGTGTCGGTGCCGTCGTTGGCATAGGCCGGCGTGGCGCCGGTCAAGGGATCGCCCAGGGCATACAAGACACTGGCGCTGTAGCCGGCGGGAATGAGCACGCTGTCGGCCAGGCTCTTGGATACGGCGCCGAAGCCCAGGAGTTTCTCGGTCGGTCCGGGCGCAGGTCCGGGGGCTGGTGCAGGTGCCGGCGCAGGTGCCGGGGGAATGATGGGGAATGCCACGCCGCCGCCACTGCCGCCGCCGCAGGCAGTCAGCACGGCAGAGCCGACGCCGCCCAGCAGCAGGCCGCGCCGGTTGAGCCGGCTGGTCAGCACGCTGTCGAATGTGGGATTGGCGGATCGGTTGGAGTCTTCGTCGTTGAAATCAATGCGGTCTGACATGGAGGATCTCGTGGGGTATTGGAAAAAAAACACCCCATGCTAGAAACCGCCCATGACATCGCCGTGAATACGGAATGACAGTCTGCTTACTTCCTAAGTCTTACTGCTTGGGCCACAGCGCCCACAGGCGCAGCGGCTGGTTCATGCTGGCGGCAAGGCGCCCCGCATCGGCACCGGTGCCGGCAAAGTAGTCCGCGCGCACGGCCCCCAGGATGGCGCTGCCGGTGTCCTGCGCCACCACCAGCTTCTGCAGCTGCGCCGCCGGCCCGCTCGACGCGAGCCAGACCGGCGTGCCGTACGGAATGCTCTCGCGGTCGACCGCAATGGAGCGCCCCGCCGTCAGCGGCACGCCCTGCGCGCCGCGCGGGCCGAAGGCAGCGTCGAGCTCGCTCATGGTTTCCTCGCGGAAGAACACATAGCGCGGATTGCTCCACAGCAGCTGCGTCACGCGCTGCGGGTTCTGCGCGGCCCATGCCTTGGTGTCGTCGGGCCACTTGCCGACCTTGGCCACGCCCTGGGCGATCAGCCATTGCTGCACGCTCTTGTACGGCTGCTCGTTGGTGGCCGAGAACGCCACGCGCACGGTGCGCTGGATGCCGTTGGCCTCGGTGATGCGAAGGCGCCCGGAGCCCTGGATGTGCAGCATCAGCGCGTCGATGGGGTCGGCCATCCATGCGATCTCGCGGCCGCGCAGCGCGGCCTGGGCTTCGGGCAGGGTTTCGATTTCCTGCCGGGTGTACCAGGGCCGGCGCGGGACCAGTCCGTCCGGCGCCTGGTAGATCGGAACGCTGAAAGTGGCAGTGGGCACGCGCGAAGCTTCGTACACCGGCTCGTAGTAGCTCGTGAGCTTGCCTTCGCTCGAGCCCGCGAGCGACTCGACGCGATAGGGCTGCAGCCTGTCGGTCATCCACTGGCGCTGCTCCTCCGGCGTGGCGATGGCCAGCTGGCGCACGTCGCGGCACAGCGGCGCAAAGGCGGCGTTGGGCCGCGCGCAATTGGCGAGCAGCGCAATCCAGGCTTCGTGCAGCGGGTCGTCGCCGAAACCCGGCAGCTCGGACCAGCCGACGGGCACCCACCGGCTCTTGGGATGGGCCAGCGAACCGGTCAGCGGTCCGAGGTCGCGCGGCGGCGTAACGTCGGCGCGGGGTGGCGTGTCGGGCGCGCGCGGGGCGATCGAGCAGCCGGCCAGCGTTGTTACGATCGCGAGCCCAACCAGCCACTGGAGTCCATTTCTCATGGGTTTGATTTTGCTTGAAGCCCTTGGGGCCGGACTCGTGTTCATATTGATCGTCTGGTGGACCATGTTTTCCGGTCGAAAAAAGGGCGAACTGCACGACGACGAAGCCGCCGATGGCAACGGAGCCGACGAAAAGACCGATCGCCCGCCCGAAGCGTGAATTACTTGCGTAGCCAGAAGCCGCAGCGGAATGTCGGAGAACAGGCCATCAGCTATTACTTTAGTAGCAATCATCGCAGCATTCACGGGCCTTTGGAGAAAGTTTTCTTCTTTCCTGCAAGCTGGGAAGGCCGTACCATCGCGTGCTTGCCGAGGCTAAGCTGTGGCCCGCCTGATTCAACCTTGAAAGGGATTGCCATGAAAAAGTTTGTACTCGCCACCACCGCTGCCGCCCTCGTCCTGTCCGGCTGCGCCGGCGGCATGACCGACACCCAGCGCAACACCGGCATCGGCGCCGGCATCGGCGCACTGGGCGGCGCGGCCATCGGCTCCGCCACCGGCGGCAACCGCGGCGCCATCGGCACGGGTGCCGTGGTCGGCGCCGCAGCCGGCGCGCTCGGCGGCTACCTGTGGTCGCAGCGCATGGAAAACCAGAAGCGCCAGATGGAAGCCGCCACCCAGGGCACCGGCGTGGCCGTGACGCAAACCCCGAACAACGAGCTCAAGCTCGCGATCCCGAGCGACGTCTCCTTCGACGTGGGCCGCGCCAACATCAAGCCCAACTTCGCGCCGGTGCTCGACCAGTTCGCGAGCGGCCTGCGCAACAACCCGAACGCCGAGGTGCGCATCATCGGCCACACCGACAGCACCGGCTCGGACGCCATCAACAACCCGCTGTCGGTCGACCGCGCCGCAAGCACGCGCGACTACCTGGTGGCGCGCGGCGTGAGTGCCGCGGCCTTCCGCATCGAGGGACGCGGTTCGCACGAACCGGTGGCCGACAACAACAGCGATGCCGGCCGGGCGCAGAACCGCCGCGTCGAAATCTACGTGGGCGAGCGCGCGCCGCGGGGCTGACCGGATCATTGGACAAATAAATAAATAAATAAAAAGAAAGCCGGCCGTGCGGGAGCGGCCGGCGCCCATCGTCATCGTTTCATGTTCACAAAGAGGGAAAAACTCATGAGGAAGCTTGTTGTTTCGGGTGCGGCTGCGGCCGCATTGTTCGTTGTGGGGTGCGCCTCGCAATCGCCCGCGCCGGAATCGGCCGCCGCGCCGGCCGCCCAGGCGGCTGCGCCAGCCAACAGCTGGACCACGCGCCTGGCGGCGCTCAAGACCGAGCTGGAAAATTCGACCAAGGGCACGGGCGTGGTGATCGAGCAGACCGCGGACAACCAGCTGCATTTCGTGGTTCCCAACGAACTGTCGTTCGACGTGGGCCGCGCCAACGTGAAGCGCAACCTGGCCCAGGTGCTCGACAAGGTGGCCGAAGGCCTGCGCAGTGCCGCCGCGGCCAGCGTGCGCGTGGTGGGCCACACCGACAACACCGGCAGCGAGGAAGGCAACGAGCGCCTCTCGGTGAGCCGCGCCGACAGCGTGCGCAACCACCTGGTGAGCCGCGGCGTCTCGACCACGGCCATCACCACCGATGGCCGCGGCTCGCGCGAACCGCTGGCCGACAACAGCACGCCGGCAGGCCGGGCCCAGAACCGCCGCGTCGAGATCTTCGTGGCGGAAAAGGTCTGATCTCCTAGAGATCCCGCAGGCGGTTGGCCAGCTCGACCGCCGATTTCACTTCCATCTTGTCGAACACGCGCGCGCGGTGGACCTCCACCGTGCGCACGCTGATCGCCAGCTGATCGGCAATCAGCTTGTTCGGCAGGCCCTCGACCACGAGCCGCATCACGTCGCGCTCGCGGTCGGTGAGTTCGGCGATGCGGCCGGCCAGGCCACGCCGCACGCGCCGCACCTCCAGCGCCCGCAGCGAAGCGCCCAGCGCCTGCTCGAGGCGGTCGACCAGGGCGTTGTCGGAGAACGGCTTCTCGCAGAAGTCGAAGGCACCCCGCTTCACCGCATCCACCGCCGTCGGCACATCGGCATGGCCGGTCAGGAAGATCACCGGCATGGCGTCCAGCAGGCCGCGCTCCGCGAGGCGGTCGAACAGCACCAGGCCGCTGGTGCCGGGCATGCGCACGTCCAGCAGCAGGCACAGCGGCTGCTCGGGCAGCGGGCCTTCGGCCAGGCGCAGCTCGAAGGCCTCGGCACTCGCGAAGTGCTCGCTCTCGAGGCGGCGCGAACGCAGCAGCCAGGCCAGCGCCTCGCGCACGCTGGCGTCGTCGTCCACGATGAAGATCAGACCGTCGATCAGCGGTTGCATTTCAATTCCAAAAACGAGCGCGAAGCCTGGGGGTGAATCATGTACTCGGCAGGGTAAACCGGAACACGGTGCCCCGGGGGCGGTTGGGCTCGAACATGAGCACACCGCCATGCTGCTCCACCACCGTGCGGCACAGGCTCAGGCCAAGGCCCATGCCGTCGGCCCGCGTGGTGAAGAAAGGCGTGAAGAGGCGGCCCGCCACCTCTTCGCTGATGCCGCAGCCGAGGTCGGCCACGGAGAACTCCAGCCAGCGCCGGGCGTCCTCCGCGCCCGGGCCGCCGACCGCGACGACGCGCGACACACGCAGCCGCAGCACGCGGTCGCCCACGTGGTCCGGCGTGTCCATGGCCTGCATGGCATTGCGTGCCAGGTTGAGCAGCACCTGCTCGACCAGCGTGCGGTCGCACACGGCCGCGGGCAAGCGGTCTTCGAGCACCACCTCGATGCTCACGCCGAGCTTGCGCGCCTGCAGCCGCACCAGCGGCAGCACCGCATCGATCAGCGCCTGCGGCGCCACCGCCTCGCGCGTGCGGTCGCGGCGGCGCACGAAGTCGTGCACGCTGCGGATGACCTGGCCGGCGCGATCGGCCTGCTCGGCAATGCGCCGCACCGCCATGGCCACTTCGGCCTGCTCGCCCTTGGCGTGGGGCCCGAGCATGTTGAGCGACCCCGTCGCATAGCTGGCGATGGCGGCCAGCGGCTGCGTGAGCTCGTGGCTCAGCAGCGAGGCCATCTCGCCGACGGTGGCAAGCCGCGCGCTGGCCTGCAGGCGCTCCTGGCTGGCGCGCGAGAGTTCCTCGATGCGGCGCTGCTCGCTGATGTCGATGAAGGCGCTCATCCAGCCGGTCTGCACGCGCTGCGCGTTGATCAGCGGGGCTTCGAAGATGAGCACCGGAAACCGGGTGCCGTCCTTGCGCATGAAGACCGACTCGAAGCCCTCGCGCGGCGGCATGCCGCCGGCCAGCCGGCGGGCCTGCCGCTGCTGGTATTCGTGCGCGAGCTCGGTCGGCCAGTAGGGAGCTTCGAGGGCCTCGCCGCTGCCGGCCATCAGTTCGTCGGGGCTGAAGCCGACCATTTCGCAGAACGCGGGATTCACGTAGGTGATGCGCCCCTGCAGGTCGCGTGCGCGCAGGCCGGTGATGACCGAGTCTTCCATCGCCTTGCGAAAGGCCAGCGCGTCGGCCAGGTCGCGTTCGGCGCGCAGCCGGCGGCGCGTGTCGCGCGCGAGCAGCACCAGCACCGAGACCAGCGCAATCGAAATGGCCGTGACCAGCGCCGTCAGCACGTTCGGAAAAAGATCGGGCGCGGCCCGCCAGCCGTCGACGCGCAGCATCAGCGCGGCACCGGGCAGGTCGATCAGCTGTTGCGAGGTGAAGACGCGCGTGCCCGTGCGGCGCGAGGTGCCGAGCGCCACCAGGCGCGTGCCGTCGGCCTCGGTAAAGGCCACTTCCTGGCCGCGCGTGAGCGTGTGGCCGACCAGCTCGATGAGCGTGTCGCGCAGCGAGTAGCTCGCCACCAGGAAGCCGCCCGCGTCGATCGGCACGCAAAGCTCCATCACCTCGACGCCGCCTCCGCCGAGTATCGGCACGTAGTGGCTCGGCGAATAGGCCGGCGCACCGAGCTTGCGCGCGGCCGCGCAGGCGAGTCCCACGTCGGACTGGTCGGCGCCGCGGCTCTCGTCGGCGACCAGGCGCATGCGGTAGGGCGTGTTCACTGCTTCGAGCGGACGCAGCGCGGCGTCGCGCCATTCGAGCCGGATCCACTCGCGGTGCTCGCGCAGCAGGGAGGCCGCGGCTTCAGGCCAATGCGTGCGGTCCAGGCCCGAGGCCTGCGTGGCGCGCAGGCTCTGGGCGTTGCGCTGCAGGCCGATGCGAAGATCCGAAACCGCATCGGCGGTGTCGCGGTCGAGTGTCGCCTGCACCTGCTCGACCTCGTGCCGCCCCGCGAGCCAGACCACAGTGACCAGCAGCGCCGACACCAGCACGGCCAGGATCAGCCAGAGGAACCAGCGCTGCCAGAGCGAGCGCAGGCGCGCAAACGCCGACAGCGCCCACCGCGGCGGTGCGACAGCCAAGGCCTCCTCCATCTAGAGCACGCAGTGGGACAAGACGGGCAGCTGCGCGCGCACGCGCTCGATCTGCCCGGCATCGAGGTCGAACAGCACCACGCCTTCTTCGCTGGCCTGCTGCGCCACCACCGTGCCCCAGGGGTCGACCACCATCGACTGGCCCCAGGTGTGGCGGCCGTTCTCGTGCGTGCCGCCCTGCGCGGGCGCCACCACCCAGGCCAGGTTCTCGATGGCCCGCGCGCGCAGCAGCACTTCCCAGTGCGCGGCACCCGTGGTGCGGGTGAAGGCGCTGGGCACCAGCAGCAGTTCGGCGCCCTGCCTGGCGAGCGCGCGGTACAGCTCGGGAAAGCGCAGGTCGTAGCAGACGCTCATGCCCACGCGCCAGCGGTGGCCGTCGCGCGAGGGCAGGTCGAACACCACGGGGGCGGCGCCCGGCGCGATGACGCGGCGCTCGTCGTAGCGCTCGGTGCCGTTGTCGAAGAAGAAGAGATGGATCTTGTCGTAGCGCGCCACGCACTGGCCAGCGGGCGAATAGCACAGCGAGCTGTTGAACACGTGCTCGGCGTCACCGCTTTCGAGGGGCAGCGTGCCGCCCACGATCCAGAGCCCGAACTCGCGCGCCGCATCGGCAAGAAAGCCCTGCACGGCGCCCGCGCCGGCGGACTCGCGCAGGCCCAGCTTGTCGGTGTCGCGCGCGCCCATCATGCAGAAATACTCGGGCAGCACCGCCAGTTCGGCGCCGGCCGCGGCGGCTTGCGCGAGCAGGCCGTGGGCGCGGGCGAGGTTGGCTTCGCGGGCGATGGCCGACACCATCTGGATGGCTGCGACTTTCATTGCGTGGTCTCCGTTTTCTTGCCCTGCCCGCCGGCCGGCGCCGCGGGAAGGCCAGGTACGTTCGGCAGGATGGATCGTGGCACCTTGGCTATTTTGGGGTCGGTCCAGGTGCCTTCGATATGGAACTCCTGCGTGGCGGCGGCCGCAAGCGGCTTGCTCAGCACCCACTGCGCGAGGAAGGTGCCCAGGCCGATCGCGGGGTTGATCGCTGTGGCGACCAGCGCGGCCGTGCCCGCGTTGATTTCGGGCACCACCACCACGCGCAGGTTCTGCGTTTCGCGCACGATGTCGGCCGAGCCATCCATCAGCGCGCCCGCGTTCACGCCCTTCATCTGCAGGTTGTTGGTGCTCGCGACGCCGTTGTGGATCTTCGCGTCGCCGCGGATGAAGTCGAAGGCGAAGCCCTGGCTGAAGACGTCGCGGAAATCCAGCGTGAGCCGGCGCGGCAGCGCCTGCAGGCTCAGCACGCCGAGCAGCTTGGCGAGCCCGGGATCGGCCTTGAGGAACTGGCCCGATTCGACGTTGACCTGAAGCTGCCCGCTCAGGCTCGGATAGTCGAGCGAGAACGGCGAGCCGCGCCAGTTGACGTCGCCTTCGAGCCGCCCGCTGCCGCGCCGCAGGACACCGGACATGCCGAAGCGCGTGAGCAGGTCGCCCGCGTCCGCGATGTCCAGCCTGAAGGTCATGGCCGTGCGGCGCTGCTCTGCCCGCCCCGGCGTGCCGCCCGGTGCGGCGGCCCAGGTGCCCTTGGCCGAAAAATTGGCCTCGGGCATGGTGAAGCTCAATTTGTTGAGCATCCATTCGCGGCCCGCGCCGCCGCGGTTGACGGCGTCGATTTCGGCACGGCCGAGCCGCTTGCCCAGCAGTTCGAAGTCGTCGATGACGATGTCGAGCGCGGGCAGCGTGCCCGGCTGCTCGTCGAGCAGGGTTTCGACCTGCCTGGCCTCGGTGGGCGCGATCTTGAGCCGCGCGAGCCGCGCATAGAGCCGCCCGGCCTGGGCGTGGCGGTACTCGGCGTAACCGCTCAGTTCGGTGGCGTCGATGTTGGCGCGCCAGAGCGCGCCGTCGCGCGTGCCGCCGAGCACCACGTTGTGCAGCGTGCGCCCTGCGATGCCGAGCTCCTGCGCGCGCACCGCAATGCGCGTGGGCAGGTAGCCCATTTCCGCGTCTTCGGGGCGCTCGGCGCCGCCCGCTGCTTCGGCCGCGCCGCCTCCGGTGTCGCCGACCAGCGCCTGCCACGCGGGCATGTCGAGCTTCGCGACGTTGACGTTGGCCAGCACGCCCTTGTCGGGCACGCTGGCGGTCTCCCCTGCGGCAAGGCCGATGCCGATGCTTCCGCGCAGCACCCGCGCCTCGGCGCCGGAGATGTCGCGCACATACTGAACGGCGCCGATGCGGCCGAGCTCCATCGAGAGCTGGTCCTGCACCGCCACGGCGGCGCCCGCCCGGGTTTCGCGCTGCAGCACTTTCTTCTCGATGCGCAGCGGCATCTGTTCGTCCGCCGCCTTCACGAGCGGAGCGGGCAGCTGCAGGGCCAGGCCTTGCAGCGTGCTGGTGAGCGTGAACTCCGGCGCGCCGTCGCGCATCGAGAAGGTGGCCGCGTAAGGCGCGCTGCCGCTCGCCTTGGCCGCGATGCGCGCCAGCCACTCGGCCTCGCGCGCAGCGCGAAGGCCTTCGGCCGTTGCCGTGCCCTGCGCCTTCAGTGCCACCTCGCGGTTGGGCCCGGCAAAGCGGCCGCGGCCTTCGACGCGAACGTCGCCGCCGAGCAGCCTGGCGTTGACCCCGGCCAGCGAAAAGCCCGTTTCGGTAAAGCCGACGACGCCCTTCGCATGGGTGAAGGACGGCGCCTCGGGCACCAGCTGCAGCTCGTTGTCGGACAGCGCGATGCTGGCCTGGACCTTGGCCGCGTCCAGTTCGGCAAGCGGCAGTTCGAGATGCAGGCGGTAGTCGGCCGTGCCGGTGGCGCGCGCGCGCGACAGCACCTCGCCGGTTTCCCCGGCCAGCGGCGCACCCACGCGCAGCAGTTCGCCGAGCGGCCCCTTGGCCTGGGCATCGACGCGCAGCAGCGCGGCATGGTGCGACATGTCGGCAATCTGCGCCTCGGCCTTGGTCACCTCGATGCCGGTCGCGCCCGCCAGCCGCCCGCGCGCGTTGCGCACCAGCATGCCCGCGCGCTCGAACACCAGCTCGCCCGAGAGCCCGGTGAGCGCGGGCCAGGCCGGCGCAGGCGCACCGCTGCGGGCCGCCGAGGCCGGCGCCTTCGATGCCGTCGACGCGGCGATGGCCGACGTCGGCGGCACATAGGCGTAGTTGACGTCGGCCACCTTGGCCACGATGCGGAACTCGCCCTGCTTGGGGTCCATGAACGGCATGTCGTGCAGGTCGCCGCGCACGCGGAAGTCGACGCTGCTGGCCGTGCCCTTCGTGACCGCATCGCGCACGTAGTCGCGCGTGTGCTGGGGAATCTCGAGCGGCAGGTAGCGGAACACGCGCGTGCCGTCGGCGCGGGTCAGCTTGCCCTGCAGGTCGAGCACGCCGGGGTAGAGCGCCCGCCCGGCGGACACGGCGGGATCGCTGGTTCGCCAGTCGGCTTCGGCTTCGCCGTCGGCATCGGCATTGGCGAAGCGCAGCTTGGAAACCTGCAATTGCGCATGGCCCTTGTCGAGCTTCCACTGCAGCTGGGCCGCGAGCCGGTCGATGGGGATGACCGGCTCCTCGAACACGCCCGGAAATTCGAGCGTGCCCTGCGCCATCGACAGGGCGGCGTTGCCGCCGGTGTGCGTGGCATCGAACTCGATGGTGGCGCCGCTCAGGCCGGGCGAGCCGGCGTGCGGCCGTTGGGAGCCAGGCGCAGCGCCAGTGGGTCTGGCTGCGGTGGCCGGCGGGGCGGGGGTGGCGGTGGCCGCTGGTGGAGCCGGCTGCGACGCGACGCGCAGGCCGCTGACCCGCCCCTTGGCCTGGTAGCGCTCGGGCGCGCCCAGCGAACCTTGCCAGTTCAGGTCGATGCGCTCGACCAGCCCGCGCGGCGCATAGGCATCGAGCACGCGGTGCGTGGCATCGCCCAGCGGCAGCCGGTCGGCAATGAGGGCCAGCGCAGCCAGGTCGAGCCGGTCGGCGCGCAGGGCGCCCTGCTCCGGCGTGCGGCCCTTGGCGGGCGAATGCTGCAGCCACAGGTTGCCGCCGGGCCAGCGCATGCCGTCGGCCGTGTCGAACTGCAGGGCGGCGGTCGAGAACTCGAGCTTTTCGTCGTTCAGCTGGCCAGCAAGCCGTCCCGTCACCGAGCGCAGCACCAGCGGCTGCAGGCCCCGGCCCAGCGAGGCGTCGATGCGGTTGAGCCCGAGGTCTGCTGCGCCGCCCACGATCTGGCCCCTCTTCACGTCGGCCCAGAGGCGCAGCGCGCCGTTGCCTTCGCGGATGCGGGCGTCGAGGGAGACATAGCGGCCGAGGCGGGTGACGTCCATGTAGGGCAGGTCGGCATAGACCTGGCCGTCCCACGTCTGCCAGCGGCCGGAGCGCACCGACAGCAGCGGCTGGCGGAACTGCCCGCGCAGCGTGAAGCGCTCGCCCCATCCGACCGGCGGCGTGGCATCGAGCCGCAGGCCGTGGCGCCGGGCGCTGTTGCGCGCCACAAAGCGCACGTCGGTCAACAGCAGGGGCTCGGCCTGGCGCTGCTCGTCGGTCCAGCGCACGGTCCCGCCCTCGACCACCAGCTCGCGCTGGGCGAAAAACCAGTCGGCGGCGCGGGTCTCTCCGGTGGTGTCGGTGGACATGTGGAGGCCGGCCACGTGCAGCTTGCCGAGCGCGTCGCGGCGCACGTCGACCTGCGGCCCCTCGATGTAGAGCTGCTCGAAATTGAGGCGCCACAACGAGCGCGGCGACACGCTCGCCACCACCCGCACGAGGCGCAGGGCTTCTCGCTTCTGGGCATCGTGCAGCACCACGTCGCGCAGTTCGAAGACGGGAAACAGACTATCCGAACGGGCGGTGATCGACCCGATGCGCACGGGTACCCCGATGGCCTTGCTGGCTTGTGCCTCGAGCGCGCCACGGTAATCGCCGATTCGCGGCACAATCCACGCGTGTAGGACAACCACTGACAGTGCCAGCAGAAGCCATGCAGCGATCAGTAAACCCAACAGCCAGCGCGCCGTCGCAGCGGTGATCTTGAGCAGACGTGAAGGGGAAGACGCCGTGTCGTTCATTGAGGATCGCGCTGTGTCCGGAATTATGACCGCCAGCATTCAGAGGGGTTCCACGGAAACCCACACCAGTGTGAACCAGTTGCCAGCCACGCCATCGACAGAAGCGACCGAGGTCGCGTTCTCTTCCTATTCGCGCTTCGTCCAGCGCCTGCGCCGCAGGTATGCGGCCGAGCTTGCATTGCTTTCCCCTGGCGCGCCGCGGCGCGAGTCGATGTCGAAGGCCTACGAGGCATTGCGCGAACGCGGGGACGGCGTCGGCGATGCGCTGCGCATTGTGCGGCAGCTGGTGATGGAACGGCTTGTAACCCTCGATTGCGATGCCCAGGCGCCGCTGGCCGTGGTGACCACCGCCGTGACCGAGCTCGCGGAATTCGCGCTCGACGTCGCCTGCCGCGACGCCTGCCAGGAACTCGACGCGGTGCACGGCGCCCCCCTGGGCCCCGAGGGGCAGCGCGCGCAGCTCTGGGTGGTGGGCATGGGCAAGCTCGGCGCGCGCGAGCTCAACGTGTCGAGCGACATCGACCTGATCTACCTGTACGACCTGGACGGCGAGACCCGCGGCGATGCCGATGGCCGCGGCCGCCTCTCGAACCAGGAATATTTCTCGCGCGCCGTGAAGCGCATCTATGCGCTGGTGGGCGACATCACCGAGCACGGCTTCGTGTTCCGCGTCGACCTTGCGCTGCGGCCGAACGGCAATTCCGGGCCCAGCGTGGTGTCGCTCGACGCGCTCGAAGAGTATTTTCAGGTGCAGGGCCGCGAGTGGGAGCGCTTTGCCTGGATGAAGAGCCGGGTCGTCGCGCCGCGCGACGTGGTCACGGAAGGCCTCGCGCAGGGCCTGCGCGCCACGGTGCTGCCCTTCGTGTTCCGCCGCTACCTGGACTACAGCGTGTTCGATTCGCTGCGCACGCTGCACCGGCAGATCCGCGAGCAGTCGGCCCGCCGCAGCGCCGGACGGCCCGAGCGCGCCAACGACGTCAAGCTCTCGCGCGGGGGCATCCGCGAGATCGAATTCACCGTGCAGCTGCTCCAGGTGGTGCGCGGCGGGCAGTTCCCCGAACTGCGCACCCGCCCCACGCTCGACGCATTGCAGCGGCTGGCGCGCGCCGGCCTGATGCCGCAGGAAACCGCCGACACGCTGGCCGCGGCCTACGAGTTCCTGCGCCGCGTGGAGCACCGCATCCAGTACCTGGACGACCAGCAGACCCACGTGCTGCCGGTGGCCGACGACGACCTGCGCTGGATCGCGCAAACCATGGGCGACATCGGCTGCTGCGCATTCCTCGAGCAGCTCGACACGCACCGCGAGTTCGTGGCGCAGGAATTCGACAAGCTGCTCGGCGGCGAAAAGCCCTGCAACGGCAAATGCAACGGCAAGAAGGCGGCCGCGCCCACCGACCTGGCCGACCTGCTCGACGATCTGCCGCCGGCTTTTGCCGACCGCATCCGCAACTGGTGCGAGCAGCCCCGCGTGCTGGCCCTGCGCGAGGAAACGCGGGCACGGCTGCGCCAGCTGGTGCAGCGCACCGGACACTGGCTGAAGGAGCCCGATGGCGACGGCCCCGGACAAACCCCGCGCCATGTGGATGCCGCGCTGCGCTGGGCCGACTGGATCGAGCCGCTCTTGCGGCGCGAAAGCTACCTGGCGCTGCTGGTCGAGCGGCCCGCGGTGCAGGAACGGCTGCTGCGGCTGCTGGGCGCCGCGAAGTGGCCGGCACGCTACCTGATGCAGCACCCGGGCGTGATCGACGAGCTCGCGAGCGACGAAATGCTGTCGGGCCGCTTCATGGCGGCCGAGTTCGAGCGCGAGCTCGAGGCGCGCCACGCCTCGCTCAGCCGCACCGGCGAGGCCGACGAAGAGCGCCTGCTGAACCTGCTGCGCCACGCCCACCATGCCGAGGTGTTCCGCACGCTGGCGCGCGACGTGGACGGCCGGCTCACGGTGGAGCAGGTGGCCGACGACCTGAGCGCGCTGGCCGACACCACGCTGCGCGTGACGGCCCATTGGTGCTGGCCGCATGTGCGCAACAGGCACCGCGAGCTGCCGCAGTTCGCCATCATCGGCTACGGCAAGCTCGGTGGAAAGGAGCTGGGCTACGGCAGCGACCTCGACATCGTGTTCGTCTACGAAGACGACGACGAGCGCGCGGGCGAGGTCTACGCGGCCTACGTGCGCAAGCTGATCAACTGGCTCACCGTGAAGACGCGCGAGGGCGACCTGTTCGAGATCGACACCGCCTTGAGGCCGAACGGCAATTCGGGCCTGCTGACCACCAGCTTCGAAGCCTACGAGCGCTACCAATTGGGGCGCGGCAGCAATACCGCATGGACCTGGGAACACCAGGCCATGACGCGCGCGCGCTTCGTGCTCGGCAGCGCCGAGCTGGGCACGCGCTTCGACCAGGTGCGCGAGGCCGTGCTGGTGGCGCCGCGCGACCGCGAGGCGCTGAAGGCCGAGATCATCGCCATGCGCAACAAGCTGCGCGGCGCGCGGCCGGTGAAGGCCGACCGCTTCGACGTCAAGCACAGCCCCGGCGGCATGGTGGACGCCGAGTTCGCGGTGCAGTTCCTGGTGCTGTCGGCCTCGGGCGAGCATCCGGAGCTGATTCCCAACGTCGGGAACATCGCGCTGCTGGTGCGGGCGGAAGAAGCCGGTCTGCTGCCTGCAGGCGTCGGCCGCAACGCCGCCGCAGCGTACCGCGAACTGCGGCGCGTGCAGCATCGCGCGCGCCTCAATGAAGAACCGACCCAGGTCACCCCGCCCGCACTGGCCGCCGAGCGCGATGCCATGCTGGCGCTGTGGAAGGCGGTATTTGGCTGAGCGCGCCCGCTCCCTCGCCACCCCCGCGCTGGCGGCCTGCGCGGTGGCCGTCGCCGTCCTTCTCGCGGGCTGCGCGAGCGGCACGCGCAGCGGCGGCGGCGCACTGGGCGGCCGCGACGGCCCCGGCACGAACATCCCGTCCGACCTGGACCGCGTGCCGGATGCCGAGCCCCGCGTCGAAGCCATCCGCAACAGCGGCGGCACCAGCAAGCCCTACACGGTGCTGGGCCGGGCCTACCAGCCGATCACCGACGACCGGCCGTTCCGCGAATCGGGCATTGCCTCGTGGTACGGCCGCAAGTTCCACAGCGTATCGACCGCGAGCGGCGAGCCCTACGACATGTACGCCATGACGGCCGCGCACAAGACGCTGCCGCTGCCCAGCTACGTGCGGGTGCGCAATCCGGCCAACGGGCGCGAGGTGATCGTGCGGGTGAACGACCGCGGGCCCTTTGTCGACGGCCGCATCATCGACCTGAGCTACACGGCGGCGCTCAAGCTCGACCTGCTGCGCGGCGTGGCGCCGGTGGAGATCGAGCGCATCACGAACGAAGACATCCGGACAGGCGCGTGGCGGCGCGATTCGGGGACGGCGTATGCCTCGGCGTCGCAGGCGGCTGCGCCGGTGCCCGTGCCCTCGGCCTGGGTGGCGCCGGTGGCGATGAACGCTGCACCATCGGCCTCGACGATGCCGGTCGTGCCGCAGACGCCGATGGCGCCTGCCGAGCAGGTCTCGCAGGCTGCGCCGCCGGCACCCGCGCCGGAAGTCCCATCGCCGCGCCAGGCGATCGTGGTCACCGACCTTGCGCCGATGGCGCCGCCCGCGGGACCGGCGCCGGCGCCCATCGCGGTCTCGGCGGCGGCGGCGCGCGCTTCATCGTCCGCCGCGGCAGCGGGCTTCTGGGTCCAGCTCGGCGCCTTCCGCGAGCGCGACGGCGCGGAGAGCCTGCAGAACCAGGCCGCCCGCGGCCTGCCCGCGCTGGCGCCGCAGCTGCGCGTGTTCAGCGAAGCCGGCACGCACCGCCTGCAGGCCGGACCCTTCCCCTCGCGCAGCGCGGCCGGCGAGGCCGTCACGCAGCTGCGCGAGAGCCTGCGCATCGCACCGATGGTGGTCGAGCGCCGCTAGTCTTGCCCGGTCTCAGCGCGGTCGATCGACCGGCTCCTCGCGCGCAGGAAGCAACGGCGCAACCACCTCGGCCACCTGCCGAGCGTTGCCGGCGCTGATCTTGCGCATCGCCCTGGACAGCCGGTCATCCCCGGCGGCCTTCGTCCAGAAGGCGTGGGCGGCCTGAAACGCCGGCTCCCAGACCTCGGGCCTGGCACCCAGCGACTGGAACGAAGGGCTGACGAGCCGCAACTCCGGCTCGATGCTGCCGCCCACAGGCGCGTACATCATGGGGAGCATGTCGTAGGCGGGTGCCACGTCAACGGGCCGCCCGCGCTCGTCGGTCATCAGCGAGAGATTCTCGAAGTGGCGGTCCCCATTTCCAATCAGCTCCGAAAAGGCGGTCAGGACGAGGACTTGCCGCACCGCGCTCGACCCGAGCATTCCAGCCTCCTCGCAGCGCTGTGCGAACGACGGCCAGCTGTCCCGCATCCCGAACAGCTCGTCATCAATCGCGCCTGCGGAGATCATTCCCCGCCGGCCGAACCGCCCCACGCGGTCGAAGCGCTCGACTTCGAGGAAGCCATATCCGCCGATCTCCAAATAGCGCGCTGGCGCTGCCTCGATCCCGGCTTCGTCGAGCGCACGCAATGCCAGTTCTTCCAGGATGAGCATCTCCGAAGACCGGGTTCCGGCGCGGGCAAACTTCACGATGAGATGCCCACGGGCCTCAGTCTCGCAGGTGAACTTGGGCTGCTCGCCGCCCGCGCTGCTGCCGGCACCCGTCTGGCTGGTGGCGTTCGCCAGGTCCTGGTAGGCCCGGGGGATATCGGCGGCCGCGATCGGCGCGACCTGCCGCGAGGCCATGTGGGCAGCGAACGAGCTCGCACCCCACATCAGCGAACCCGCCACGTCCGAACCGACCGAGCACAGGAACTTCACACGGTGGTCGTCAGACCAGTCCCGAAGCGAGGACGGCACGCCGATCTCCGCGGCCACGGCCCTCGCAATGCGCGCTCCAAGGTAGCCGGACGGTGCCGCGAACGCCATTGCGGGCGGCAGCCCCTCGTGAAAGCGGCTGTCCGGTCCGCCCAGATCAGCCCAGGTGCCGCCACGCAGGAAGGTGACGGTGCCCACCTCGGTGACCCGGCCGTCCTCGCCCACTCGAAAGACGGGCTGGGGAGAGGGGACAGGTTCGCTTCGCACGAGCGCATACCGCGGTGTGCGCACGCCGGGCTCCCTGAACCGAATCACTTCGCGACCAAATTTCTGAATAGTTCGAGAGAAAGTTGCCTGGCTCACCTGGAGGCGAGCCAACAGTTCGGCGACGGGCCTTGGTCCCTGGGCTAGCACCTGTCGGACGAGGGCCGCCCGTTCGGACTCGCCGGTCTCTATCGACCTTGATGCGGCGCTCATTGAATTTTCCAATGAATAGTTCGTCGCATTCTACAGCGACCTCCTCTCGAAAGCCGCGGCCGGTACCGGAGCCGATGCCTCAGGGCATCGCCTTCGCCGCCACCGGCACGCGCATGCCCACACCCATGCGGTTCCAGGCATTGATCTGCGCAATCGCGATCGAGAGTTCGACGATTTCGAGTTCGCTGAAATGCGCCTGGAGGGCTTCGAACTCGGCGTCGCGGGCTTCGTGATGGTCCGGCAGGCGCGTCAGCATTTCGGCCCAGTCGAGGGCCGCGCGCTCGCGCTCGCTGAAAAAATTCACTTCGCGCCAGGTGGCCAGGCTGTTGATGCGCTGCCAGTCTTCGCCCTGCTGACGGAGGTCGCGCACATGCATGTCGAGGCAGTAGGCGCAGCCGTTGATCTGCGAGACACGGGCAAAGACGAGGTCGATCAGCACCTTGCCGAGGCTGGACGATTCGATGGCGCCGTTGACGGCGATCATGGCCTGGAAGGCCTTGGGGGCGATCTTGAACCAGGTGAGGCGGGGGGCGGTGTTGCTCATGGCATGTACTCCAGGTGGTTGAGATGAAAAATCTGCTTGCTACCTGTTGAAGACGGGCCAGCCATCGGCCCTGTGACACGCCGCGCGAATTATTTCGGGGAAAAATGCTGCGCGATGCGCGCCAGCTTGTCGGGGTTGCGCTGCGCGCGGATGCGCACGATGCGCTCGCCCTCGATCTCGAAGGTCTGGGCCGATTCCAGCTGGCCGTCGATGAAGCGCAAGAGCCCGGGCTCGCCGTTGATCTCCGCCAGTTCCATGCGCACCGAGGCGCCCATGCGGCGCCAGAGCGCGAAGTAGAGCTGCGCGAGGCGCTGGCTGCCGCGCAGCATCTTGCTGAAGGTCTGCACCTTGCCGCCGCCGTCGCCGATGAGTTCGACGTCTTCCGCCATCAGCGCCTTCAGGTCCTGCAGGCTGCCGCGCGCGGCCGCATCGGCGAAAGCACGCAGCAGGCGCTGGTGGGTTTCGCGCGGCACCTGGAAACGCGGGCGCGCCTCCTGCACCTGCGCCTTGGCGCGGTGCACCAGCTGCCGGCATGCGGCCTCGGTCTTGCCCAGCGTGCGGGCCACCTCGTCGTAGTCGGCGTCGAACACTTCGCGCAGCAGGAAGGCCGCGCGCGCCTCGGGCGCCAGGCGCTCGAGCACGGCCAGGAAGGCCACGGAGATGTTGTCGGCGCGCTCGAGCAATTGTTCCGGGGTGTCCGGCCCGTCGGTCAGCGTGGGCTCGGGCATCCAGGGGCCGATGTAGTGCTCGCGCTGGACCTTCGCGGCGCGCAGCCGGTCGATCGAGAGGCGCGTGACCACGGTGACCAGCCAGGCTTCGGCGCTGTCGAAGGCGGCCTTGTCGGCCTCATGCCAGCGCAGCCAGGCGTCCTGCACGACTTCCTCGGCCTCCGCGACGGACCCGAGCATGCGGTAGGCGATGCCCTGCAGGCGGCGGCGGCGGCTGTTGAAGGCGAGGGTCGGGTCGTCCATGCTCACAAGACGGGCGACCCACCGGGTTTGTGACAGACAGCCGTTATGCGCCCTGGTATTCGGGCTTGGGGCCGAGCGTGGCGGCCAGTTCCTTGCGGTAGCGGTTGAGCTCCTGCACGGTCTTGAAGCTGCGGTTCATCAAGAGGCTCAGGTTGTGCAGGATGCGTTCGCCGACCTTGCTTTCCCAGACCGCGTCGAACTTGATCTGCTTGTCGAGCCAATGCTCGAGCCAGTCGGGATCGGGCATGCGGCTCTGGATGGTGTCGTTCGGGAACAGCGACTTGTTGACGTGCAGGTTGGTCGGGTGCAGCGCCTGGGCGGTGCGGCGCGCGCTGGCCATCAGCACGCCGACCTTGGTGAAGGCGGCGCGCGCCTCGTCGCCGAACTTTTCCATCGCGCGCCTCATGTAGCGCAGGTAGGCGCCGCCGTGGCGGGCCTCGTCCTGGCTCAGCGTGGTGTAGATGTGCTTGATGACCGGCTCGGTGTGCCACTGGGCGGCACGGCGGTACCAGTGGTTGAGGCGGATTTCGCCGCAGAAATGCAGCATCAGGGTTTCGAGCGGCGGGGCCGGGTCGAAGTCGAAGCGCACCTCGTGCAGTTCCTGCTCGGTGGGCGCATGCTGGGGGCTGAAGCGCTTCAGGTACTCCATGAGCACCAGCGAGTGCTTCTGCTCCTCGAAGAACCAGATCGACATGAAAGCGGAAAAATCGCTATCGTGGCGGTTGTCGCGCAGGAACATCTCGGTGGCCGGCAACGCCGCCCACTCGGTGATGGCGTTCATCTTGATGGTCTGCGCCTGCTCTTCCGACAGCAGCGAAGCATCGAACGACTGCCAGGGAATGTCCTTGTCCATGTCCCAGCGGACAGATTCGAGTTGTCTGAAGAGTTCCGGATAAAGCATCAAAGTCTTTCTAAGGCCGTCGATTTTAGTCGGCCCGTTTGGCGCACCCATGACAGACGCGCGATGATGTGTGGATAAGCGCGGTCTTATGACGCGAAATGCACACCTTTTTGTCCCAGGAGCCCCCTATGCGAATCCCTGTCCGATGGTCGGCGCCAAGGCGCTGCGCTCCGGTCGCCGCCCTGGCCGCATGCCTGTTCGCCGCTGGCACGGCGGCCGCCCAGGCGCCCTCCGCGCCCCCTGCCCTCCCTGCCGACGGCGTTGCCGCCGCGGCCTGCCCGGCCATCCTGCAACACACCTTCCCGCGGTTGCAGGATGAAAAACCACAATCCTTGTGCCAGTACGCCGGCAAGGTGGTGCTGGTCGTGAATACCGCGAGCTTCTGCGGCTTTACCCCGCAATACAAGGGGCTGGAGGCGCTGGACAGCAAATACCGCTCGCGCGGGCTGGTGGTCCTGGGCTTTCCGTCCAACGATTTCTCGCAGGAATCGGGTTCGAACAAGGAAATTGCAGATTTCTGCGAAAGCACCTTCGGCGTGAAGTTTCCGATGTTCGCGAAGTCGTCGGTACGTGGAGCCAATGCCAACCCGCTGTTCAAGCAGCTCGCGCTGGCCTCCGGCACCACGCCGAAGTGGAATTTCTACAAATACCTCATCGGGCGGGACGGCAAGGTGGTGCAGGCCTGGTCCAGCATGACGGCGCCCGACGAAAGCGCCTTCGTCAAGGTCATCGAGAGCCAGCTCGCGGCCGGGAGCTGACGGCCTTGCCAATGTGAACTAACGGTCACAAACGTTTACCACTGGAGGGGGAACCGGGCTGGCACACTGTGCTCATACCGAGCGAGGGCAGCCAATGCCTTCCAGTTTTTCATGTTGCGAGGTCTTCTGGGCGTCTTGTCTGGTCGAAATCCCGAGGCGATTCTTCTCCTCCTCCCTCCCTCCCTCCTTCGCGTCGGGGCGCCTCGCAGCATTTTTGTATTTCCCCTCAGGGGCGGGGCGCGGCAACACCGGCGCCCTGAATCGAAAAAGGCGCCTGAGGCGCCTTTTTTCATGGTTGGGTGTCGATGAAGCTGGGCCGCAGCATCAGCTTGTCGTACAACTTTGCGAGGTTGGAGTGCTGGCTGCGCCAGTCGATCTCGGGAAAGCGCAGCCCGAGCCAGCCCAGCGCGCAGCCCACGGCGATGTCCGAGAGGCTCAGGTGAATGCCGCTGCAAAAGGGCTTGTCGGCCAGCCCCTTGGCCATGGCCGCGATGCCGCCTTCGACCTTGGCGCGCTGGCGCTCGATCCAGGCGGCGCTGCGCTCGCCGTCGCTGCGGCCGGTCCAGGTGGCCTCCAGGCGCCAGAGCACGCCGGCGTCCATGACGCCATCGGCCAGCGCCTCCCAGGTCTTGACCTCGGCGCGCTCGCGGCCCTGCTGGGGAATCAGCTTGCCCACGGGGGACAGGGTGTCGAGGTATTCGACGATCACGCGCGAGTCGAACATCGCCTCGCCGCCTTCCATGATGAGGCAAGGCACCTTGCCGAGCGGGTTGGAGCGCGCGATGGCGGTGTCGGCAGCCCAGACGTCCTCGATCACGAACTGGTAGTCGAGCCGCTTTTCGGCCAGCACCACGCGCACCTTGCGCACATAAGGGCTGGCGGCCGATCCGATCAGTTTCATGAAAGCTCTCTCCCCTTGCTTTGATAACGTTTGTTCATGTTCATTTTAGGGGAAGGGCAAAAGAGCGGGCCCCGATCCGTGGCGAACGTGCATCGGCGCCAAGCCACCTAAAATTCGGGGAATGAGCTTCTCCACCGTTTCCGCCCTCTCCCCACTTGATGGCCGCTATGCGGCCAAACTCGCGGCATTGCGCCCGCTGATGAGCGAACAGGGCTACATGCACCGGCGCGTGCAGGTCGAAGTGGCGTGGTTCATCGCGCTGTCGGACTGCGGTTTTGCCGAGTTCAAGCCCCTCACGGGCGGCGCCCGCAAGTACCTGCTGGGGCTGGTTTCCCACTTCTCGGAGGCCGATGCACTGGCCATCAAGGACATCGAGAAAACCACCAACCACGACGTGAAGGCGGTCGAATACTGGATCAAGTCCAAGTTCGAAGCCCGGCCTGAGCTGCTGGCCGCCGCCGAGTTCGTGCACTTCGCCTGCACCAGCGAAGACATCAACAACACCAGCCATGCGCTGCAGATCCAGGCCGCACGCGAGAAGGTGATGCTGCCGGCCATCGACGGGCTGATTGCCAAGCTGCGCGAAATGGCGCACCAGTTCGCCGGCGTCTCGATGCTGTCGCGCACGCATGGCCAGACCGCCAGCCCCACCACCGTGGGCAAGGAAATCGCCAACGTGGCGGTGCGGCTCTCGAAGGCGCGCGCGCAAATTGCCTCGGTGCAGCTGCTCGGCAAGATGAACGGCGCCGTGGGCAACTACAACGCCCATCTCGCGGCCTGGCCCGATTTCGACTGGGAGGCGTTCAGCCGCAAGGTGATCGAAACGCCGGCGCCGCTCGGCCTGGGCCTGAGCTTCCAGCCCTACAGCATCCAGATCGAGCCGCACGACTACATGGCCGAGCTGTTCGACGCGGTGGCGCGCACCAACACCATCCTGATCGACTTCTCGCGCGACATCTGGGGCTACGTGAGCCTGGGCTACTTCAAGCAGCGGCTCAAGAAGGGCGAGATCGGCTCCTCGACGATGCCGCACAAGGTCAACCCGATCGATTTCGAGAATGCCGAGGGCAACCTGGGCCTGGCCAACGCGGTGCTGCGCCACCTGAGCGAGAAGCTGCCGATCAGCCGCTGGCAGCGCGACCTCACCGACAGCACGGTGCTGCGCAACATCGGCGTGGCCTTCGGCTATGCCACCCTGGCCTACGCGAGCCTGGCCACGGGCCTGGGCAAGCTGGAGCTCAACGAAGAAGCGCTGGCCGAAGACCTCGACGCGTCTTGGGAAGTGCTGGCCGAGCCGATCCAGACGGTGATGCGCCGCTTCGGCGTGCAGGGCGCCTACGAGCAGCTCAAGGAAGTGACGCGCGGCAAGACGGTGACGGCCGAGGCGCTGCACGGGCTGATCCGCTCGCTCGACATTCCAGAGGCAGAAAAGGAACGGCTGCTTGCCATGACGCCGGCCAGCTACACCGGCAAGGCGGCGGAGCTCGCCAGTAGAATCTAGCGTTCCCGCACGTCGATGCACCAGCCGCCCCAGGGCGGCTGTTTGCTTCGTGTCACCCACCCATCCAGCCAACGCGCCGCATGCGGCGCGCCAGCCAACAACCCAGACGGGGCTTTGTCGAAGCCCCTGTTGTTCATGCTGCGCGCCCCCCTGAGACGCCTCTGGCTCAAGATCCACCGCTGGACAGGCCTGACGCTCGGCCCGGTCCTGGCCCTGACGGCACTGCTTAGCGCAATGCTGGTCGTGGCCTTGCCGGTCGACCGCTACGCGCACCCCGCCTTCTTCGCGGCGCAAAGCGCTGGCGATGCGCCCGCACTGCCGCTCGAGCCGCTGCGCCAGCGCATCCTGGCCGAGTTCGGCCCCGACACCAGCTTCACGCTGCGCCCGCCGCGCAACCCCGGCGAGACGCTCTGGGTGCTGGTGCGCGGCCCCTGGGAAGGCACGCTCTACCTCGACCCCGCGACCGGCGCGGAGCAAGGCCGCCGCGGCTCGCACGAAGGCGCCTACAACCTGCTTTTCGAGCTGCACAGCAGCCTGCTGCTGGAGGACACCGGCAAGGGCATCCTGGCCTTCGTGGCGCTGGCCTATCTGTTCCTGCTGATCACCGGCGTGGTGCTCTGGTGGCCCGCGCGCTGGCCGCCTTCGCTGCGCATCGTGCTGAACCGCGGCCTGCTGCGCGGGCTGTTCGACCTGCACCGCACCGGCGGCGCGGTGCTCGGGCTGCTGATTGCAGTGTCGGTTTTCACCGGCGCCTACATGGCGTGGCGGCCCCTGGGCAACTTCATTTCCGCCGCCATGGGCCAGGAGCCGCTCAAGCCGCCCACGGTTCCCAAGGGAACGGCCAGCGGCGCCCGGCTTTCGCTCGATGAACTCGTCGCCCGCGCCAAGAGCGTGTTCCCGGGCCAGCCGATCGGCTATGTGCAGGTGCCGGCCAAGCCGAACCGCCCGATGCGCGTGCGCTTCCGGCTGGCCGACGATCCGCATCCGAACGGCATCAGCTCGGTGTGGCTGCATCCGCTGACCGGCGAGGTGCTGGCGGTGCGCCGCTGGCAGGAGCTCGACGCCGGCAACGGCGCGGTGGTGGTGATCTATCCGCTGCACACCGGCGTGCTGGGCGGGCCGGTGCACCAGGCGGTCACGGCGCTGCTCGGCCTGGCGCTCGGCGGGCTGGGCCTGAGCGGCATCTGGCTCTGGTGGCGGCGGCGCGCGGTGGCCGCCGCGGCGCGCGGCATCGCCCCTTCCAACGACAACAAGCGCACGACGTCCTGAACGGGACGTTGCGGCGACCGATCGATTTTTGATATCCGAGGAGAACGAACCCTTGTTCAAGCAAAAGAAATGCGCCGCCCTGGTCATGGCGCTGTTCCCCATCAGTTTCCAGAGCCTGGCGGCCGAAGCCGAGCCGGCCGGCTCCGCATCCGGCGCGAAGTCGCTGGAGGCGGTGACCGTCACGGGCGACTGGCTCGGCACGCCCAGCGAGACCAAGGTGCTCGAGCACCCGGGCGCGCGCAGCATCATCGAGCGCACGCAGATCCAGGAAAGCGGCGCCACCAGCGTGCGCGAGGCGCTGCGCCAGGTTCCCGGCGTGCAGGTGCAGGAGAGCAACGGCACCGGCGGCAGCGACATCTCGCTCAACGTGGGCGTGCGCGGCCTCACCTCGCGGCTGTCGCCGCGCTCGACCATCCTGCTGGACGGCGTGCCGCTGGCCTATGCGCCCTACGGCCAGCCGCAGCTGTCGCTGGCGCCGTTGTCGCTCGGCAGCCTGGAGGCGGTCGACGTGGTGCGCGGCGCGGGCTCCGTGCGCTACGGCCCGCAGAACGTGGGCGGCATCATCAACTTCGTGACGCGCTCGATTCCGAAGCAGTTCGCGGGCGAAGTGGGCGTGGGCGTCGAGAGCGCGGGCCACGGCGGCGGCACCAAGACCTCGCCCACCCTGTTCATCGGCGGCACCAACGAGAACGGCCTCGGTCTGGCGCTGCTCTATTCGGGCACGCACGGCGACGGCTTTCGCCAGAGCAACGACCACGCGAGCATCGACGACCTGATGCTCAAGGGCGCCTACCGCCTGTCGAAGACCGACGACATCGCGGTGACGCTGCATCACTTCGAGGGCAAGGGCCGCATGCCGGGCGGGCTGACCACCGCGCAGTTCGCGGCCACCCCGTTCCAGTCGGACCGCCCGTTCGACGAATTCACCGGGCGCCGCACCGACGGCTCGATCAAGTACACGCACGACGACGGCGTGAACAAGTTCGAGATGCTGAGCTACTACACGGATTCCTACCGCAGCAGCTACCTCGAACAGGAAGGCACCGGCGCCAATGCCGGCAAGCGGCGACTGACCACCGCGCCGCGCAACTACAAGACCTACGCCTTCGAGCCGCGCTACTCGCGCCTGATCGACTCCGGCAGCGTGGTGCAGGAAATCAGCGTCGGGGCGCGCTACCTCAAGGAAGAGGCCTCCGAGGTGGCGACGCGCAGCGCCTACTATCGGCCGAGCCCGGGCTTCGACGCCTATGCCCTCGCCCAGCCCGCGTACCAATCCAGCAAGGGCGGCACCACTGCCCACGCCGTCTACATCGACGACCGCATCGACTTCGGCAACTGGACGGTCACGCCCGGCGTGCGCTACGAATCGATCCGCTCGCACAACGACGTCTTCACCCTGTCGAACGGACGGGTCACCGGCGCGAACTATCCGAAGATCGATTCCAACGAGGTGCTGCCGACGCTGTCGGTGCTCTACCGCATGACCGAGCGCTGGTCGGTGTTCGCGAACGCCGGCGTGTCGTTCGGGCCGCAGCAGTACGCGCAGCTCGCGCAGTCCACCAGCGGCCTGCACCCCGAGAAGGCCAAGACCTACGAGATCGGCACGCACTACAAAGGCGAGGCCTGGAGCGGCGAGCTGACGCTGTTCAACATCAACTTCGACAAGGAACTGCAGCTGGCCCGCTCCATCACCGGCGACGTCGGCCAGTGGACCGACCTGGGCGCCACGCGGCACCGCGGCCTGGAGTCGGCCCTGCGCTACCAGCTCGGCAGCCTGAGCGATTCGCTCAAGGGCCTGTCGGTGTCCGCGACCTACACCTACACGCAGGCCATCGCCAAGGCCGGGGCCTTTGCCGGCCGCGACCTGCCCTTCTACTCGCGCCAGGTGGCCACGCTCGGCGCGCGCTACGAGCGCGGGCCGTGGACCTTCAATGCCGACGTGTACGCGCAGTCGAAGCAGCGCTCGCCGGGCTCGCCCGACGACGGCGCGAACTACGTCACGATGGAAGACGCGACCGGCCGGCTCGGCAACATTCCGGGCTACGCCACCATGAACCTGCGCGCCGGCTACGACTTCGGCCCCTCGATGAGCAACCTGAAGCTGGCCGTGGGCATCAAGAACCTGTTCGACCGCCGCTACTACAACCGCTCGGTCGACAACAACGGCGGCAAGTACGTGGGCCCGCCGCGCACGCTGTACCTGCAGGCCTCGGTGGCGTTCTGACGCGGCCCGTGGGGGCGCATACACTCGCGCACCCATGGCCCTCAAATCCACCATCTTCAAGGCCGCCCTCGCGGTGGCCGACATCGACCACGGCTACTACGCCGACCATGCGCTGACCCTGGCGCGCCATCCGAGCGAGACCGACGAGCGGATGATGATCCGGCTCGTCGCGCTCGCGCTCAACGCGCACAAGCTGCAGGACGTGTGCAACGGCGACGGCACGCTGGCCTTCGGCGCCGGCCTGTCGAACGTGGACGAGCCCGATGTCTGGCTGCGCGACTTCACGGGCGAAACCAAGCTCTGGATCGAGGTCGGCCAGCCCGAGGACAAGCCCATCATCAAGGCCTGCGGCAAGGCGGACGAGGTGATCGTCTACTGCTTCAACCACGCCGCCGAGATCTGGTGGCGCGGCATCGAGAACAAGCTCACGCGGCCGCAGAACCTGCAGGTCTACCGGGTGCCGACGGAGGCCTCCCAGGCGCTGGCCGCGCTGGCGCAGCGCAGCATGCAGCTGCAGGCGACGATCCAGGAGAACACGCTGACGCTGGGCGACGGCGTGAACAGCATCGACGTGGAGCTCTTGCGCTGGAAGTAGCCCTAGACCGCCGGCATCAGCGCGCCGCAGTGCCAGCACTGCTCGAAGCCGCCTTCGATGCGCTCGCCGCAGATGCATTGCCAGTTGCGCTGCGGCCGATGCTGCGCCGCATGCAGCACCTGCTGCGCGCGCTCGAACTGCGCTTCGTCGTCGATCCAGATTTCGGGCAGGCACTGGTCGGGCGGCAGCTGGCCCATGACGGCGCCCAGGTATTCGCGCTGCACCGTCGCCTCCACGCCCTCTTCCCGCAGCGCATGCACCCACAGGGCCGCGATCGCGAGGTTCGGTGCCTGGGCGAGGCGGCGCATGGGGTGGCCTCTTTCAGGGGGTGTCGTCGGGGCCGAGAGGCTCGGCGGGATCATCGGGCCATTGCGGGGGCTCGGCCTCGCGCGCACGCTCCGCGTACTTGTTGAAGCGCCAGGCCGAGTCTTCCATGGTGATGCGGCGCCAGGTCACGCGCTTTTCGGCCGGCGTCATGGCGGGCCAGTGCTGCACCTCGTCGAAGCTGCGGCCGCAGCCCTTGCACAGGTCGTCGCCCTGGCTGGTGGAGCAGATCGCGATGCAGGGGGTGTCGGGCGTGCCGTGGTACCAGTCGAGCCAGGCGGCCCAGGCCTTTTCGGGGAAGCCGAACTCGTCGACCTCGTCCTCGTGGTGGAACACCATCAGCGCGTAGACCTCGGCGAGCGCGCGCAATTCCGGCGCCAGCGTGATGCCGTCGGGCGAAGGACTCTTCTCGCGCCAATGGTTGATGGCGGCCTCGATGTCGGTGATGTGAATGGCGGCCATGAAGAGAGAAAAAACAGCGAGCGGCGATCATAGTCCGGCAATGTCCCGCGTCAGTCGAAGGTTATATGCGCTACAAAACACGTAGCGACAGCACCAGTAATCACAAGGCTTTCGAGAGCATTCTTTTTGAAGCCGAAAAATTTTGAGGTTGCCAGAACAGGGTCTCGATGCTCTAATTCCGCTCACGAAGGGGAGTAGCTCCCAACCGCCGTGCACCACGGCGGCAATCGACAGGTCGTCAATACGAAGCACAACACTTCCGGCCTGCCGGACAACACGTGCCCTCAGGGCGCGCGCTGTCGAGCAAGACCTTCGATTTGAACCTGCGCAGGTTTGGTCGAAGCGTTCCTGAATCCCCGGTCATCGCCCGGTCTTCGCCATCGCTTCGGCCATTCCCGCACGGGATGGATCGAAATGCAACGCATGCGCCGGACCGGCGCCATCCAGCCCAGGATGGACGGACCGCGCGAAGACAAGAGGAATCTATGGAACAGTTCATGACCCCGGAATTCTGGGTCGCGGTCGGTCAGATCATCATGATCGACATCCTGCTCGGTGGCGACAACGCCGTCGTCATTGCCCTGGCCTGCCGCAAGCTGCCGCCCGCGCAGCGCACCAAGGGCATCCTGTGGGGCACGGCCGGTGCCATCGTGCTGCGGGTGATATTGATCTTCTTCGCGCTCACGCTGCTGGCCATTCCGTTCCTCAAGCTGGTCGGGGCCGCGCTGCTGGTGTGGATCGGCATCAAGCTGCTGGCGCCCGACCATGACGACGCGCACGGCAACATCCAGAGCAGCGACAAGCTGTGGGGCGCGGTCAAGACCGTGATCGTGGCCGACCTGGTGATGAGCGTGGACAACGTGATTGCCATTGCCGGTGCCGCGCAGGGTGCCGGCCAGGCCCACCAGATGCCGCTGGTGATCTTCGGCCTCCTGGTGAGCATCCCGATCATCGTCTGGGGCAGCCAGCTGGTCATCAAGCTGATGGACCGCTTCCCGGTCATCATCACGCTCGGCGGCATGCTGCTGGGCTGGATTGCCGGCACCATGGCGGTGTCCGACCCCGCACTGGCGAACACCGCAGCCTGGACCTGGGTGCCGAAGCTGCCGCAGACCGACACCATCAGGTACGCCGCGGGCATTGCCGGCGCGCTGCTGGTGCTGGCCGTCGGCAAGTGGGTGGCCGTGCGCCAGGCCCGCCACAAGCCGGCAGAAGCCGCAACGTCGAGCTGATGGCCGCCAGCAGGGGATCAGCGAAAATGCTCTTCCCTTGCTGCCCGGTCTCTGCCACTCTAGCTACTTGAAGGAGCACCCATGGAAAAGGTCATTCTGTATGTCGACGATGCCGGCTATGCGGCCGAGCAGTTCGCCGAACTCGCTCCGGACGCCAACAGCGTCGTGGCGCGCCATTGGGTGCTCGTGGCGTGCGCTCCGCGCATGACCCACCGCATCAGCAAGTGGGTGAGCCACAGCGCGCGCGAGAACTGGCGCGCCAAGTGGTTCAGCAAGGTGCAGGCGCAGCTGCTGCCGCTGCTCGAGCGCAATGGCGGACAGGTGACGCCGGTGCTGGCCAAGGGCCCGCTGACCGAACTGACGCAGCAGCTCAAGCGCGAGCATTCGGCCACGCACGTGGTCGATGCGCGCCGCCCCAAGATCGGCGTCGACCTGGAGCCGGTCACGCTCGACCAGACGCCGCGCCAATCGGGCTGGGCCTTTCCCGGCGCCGTGATGGGCATGGGCGCGCTGCTGGTGCTTGCGAACGAACTGGCCGAATAAGGGCGAACCGCCCCTCCCAACGAGCCCCGGTGCGGCAACGCGCCGGGGCTCGTTGCCATTTGGGGCTGCTGCGGTATCCTGCGGCATGCGCATCATCATCAAATGGCTGCTCAGCGCCGTTGCGCTGCTGGCAGTGGCCTACCTTTACAGCGGCGTCCAGGTCAGCAGCTTTGGCTCCGCGCTGATTGCCGCGGCCGTCATCGGCTTGCTCAACATGATCGTCCGGCCGGTGCTGGTGGTGCTGACGCTGCCGGTCACCATCGTCACGCTCGGGCTGTTCCTGTTCGTGATCAACGCGCTGCTGTTCTGGGCCGCATCGGGCCTCTTGACCGGTTTTCACGTGAGCGGCTTCGTGGCGGCGCTGATCGGCTCGCTGATCTATTCGCTGCTTGGATTGGTCATCGAAGCCGCGCTGGGCGGACTGCTCTCCAAGCGCTGAGCCGGCGGCGGGCAGCGGGCGCTCCTCGCTCACTTCAGCGGCGGCTCCTCGGCCTGCCGCTTCACCAGCACCTCCACGGCCCGCGCGCGGGTGTCGATGATCGACGCCTCGTAATGGTCGATGGGCGCGCCGGGCTTGCGGATCAGCTCCTGCGCGGCCTTGAGGCGGTCCCGGGCGGCCGGGTAGTCGAGGATGGCGACGTTGGCCTCGGCATCGGCGCGCACCGCGCGCACGGCATCGTTCTGCGCACCGTACAGGTTGGCCAGGGCCCGCCAGACGGTGGCGTCGCGCGGATTCGTGGCCACCCAGTCGCGCAGCACCGGCACCATCGGCGCGGGCTGACGCGTGGCCACGGCGGTATCGGCCGCGAGCAGCATCTCCGGACGTTCCTTCGACTTGGCGTCGAGCAGGCCGGCGGCCTTTGCGGCGCCTCCACCGGCAAGCTCGATCTCGGCGTTGAGCCAGCGCGCCAGCTTGGCGGCCGAGGCGTCCTCGGCGGTGCGCGCCGTCAGGCGCTCGGCCAGGGCGCGCGCGGCCCGGAAGTCGCGCAGCTCCTTGGCCGACAGCGCCGCCGCGTAGAGCGTGCCGGCCTGCTGGGCCGCGCTGCTCTTCGCGAACTCGCCGCTGGAGGCCGCATCGACCCACAGCCGCAGCACGTCGACGCCCGGCCGCGTGAGCACGCGGGCGCGCGCGGCGATCATGGCGTGGTCCATGGCCAGCGGCATGGCCGGGGCCGCATCGAGGCGGAACTGGAAGCGCCCCTGCATGTCCGAGATGCGCTCCGACGTGAGCGGATGGCTGCGCAGGTAGGGATAGGAGCCGTTGTCGTTGAGGCGCGCGGCGTACTGCAGCTTTTCGAACATGGCGGCCGCGCCCTGCGGCGCAAAGCCCGCCTGCGTCATCACGCCGAAGCCGACGCGGTCGGCCTCGCGCTCCATGTCGCGCGAGAAGCTCAGCTGGTTCTGCATGAAGAGCGCCTGGCTGCCCATCATCACGGCCTGGCCCGCATCGGCATTGCGGCTCTTGCTGGCCGCGATCATGCCGAGGATCAGGCCGGCCAGCATCAGCGGCATCTGCCTGCCCTGCTGGCTCATGATGCGCGAGATGTGGCGCTGCGTGACGTGCGACAGCTCGTGCCCGAGCACCGTGGCCAGCTCGTCGCGGCTGCCCACCGTGGCAATCAGGCCCATGTTCAGGCCCAGGTAGCCGCCCGGCAGCGCAAAGGCATTGATGTTGCGGTCGCGCCCCAGCAGGATGGTCCAGGCAAAGCGCTCGTCGAGCTCGGGCGTGAGTTCGCCGCGCTGGCGTGCGGCGGCCAGCAGGCGCTGCCAGATGTCCTGCACGTAGGCGGCGATCACCGGGTCGTCGATGTAGTCGGTGTCGCGGTAGAGCTCGCGCGCAATCTGGTCGCCCAGCTGGCGCTCGGCACTGGCCGTCATTTCGCCGCCGTCGCCCAAGCCTGGCAGCACCTGCAGCTGCGCGCGGGCCGGAACCGGCAGCAGAACCTGGCACGCTATTAAAACGGTAGCGCAGAGCGACCGCAAAGCGGGCGCGGCAGAAGTCTTCTTGGTGGCAAAGGGAGTCAAGCGCGGCATTCCTCGTCCATGGCTCGGGCTCGTATGATGCACCTCCACACCGATCGTTCACACATGAGTTCCCTCACCCATTTCGACGCCCAGGGCCAGGCCCACATGGTCGACGTCGCGGCCAAGCCCGCCACCCATCGCGTGGCCGTGGCCACGGGCCGCATCGAGATGCAGCCCGCCACGCTGGCGCTGATCGAATCGGGTACCGCCAAGAAGGGCGACGTGCTCGGCATCGCCCGCATCGCGGGCATCCAGGCGGCCAAGAAAACCAGCGACCTGATCCCGCTGTGCCACCCGCTGGCGCTCACGCGCGTGGCGCTGGCGTTTGCGCTGGCCGAGAAAGGCAATGCGCCGCAGGTGGTGTGCACCGCCACGGTCGAGACCGTGGGGCCGACGGGTGTCGAGATGGAAGCACTCACCGCCGTGCAGGTGGCACTGCTCACCGTCTACGACATGTGCAAGGCGGTGGACCGGGGCATGCGGATCACCGACGTGCATGTGCTGGAAAAGCATGGGGGCAAGTCGGGGAGCTACTTGGCAGGCCCTGAAGGCTAAGGCGCCAGCCTGTCCACGGGCAGTCCCTTCAGCCAGCGCTCGTACTCCGCCGGAAAGGCGATGCGGAAACGCTCCGCCTGATCGCGGGCTTCCTGGCCGCGCCCCATCAGTTCGGCGCTCTCGATCAGCTTGACGATCACGCGCGGCTCGGGCGAGAAATGCAGCGTGCGCTCGGCCAATGAATGCATCGCGGCGGCGTTGGCCGGGGTGACTGCCGTCAGCGTCAGTTCGGCAAAGTCGACCTGTCTTGCGAAGAGCCATGAATTCCTGGCCTTGGCGAGCGTGCCGTCTTCATAGGCCGGCAGGCGCTCGTCGCGCGGCAGGTAGATCTGGCTGATGCGTATGTAGTCCCAGGTGGCATAGCCGACCACCGCCATCAGCACCGCGGCCGCGATGGAAGACAAGACCGGCGGCTCGCGCCACCGGGCCATGAAGCGCTGCCGCGTCGAAGCCATGCCGGCACCCCGCGCCGGCCACAGCATGCCCAGGCACAGCCCGAACACCAGCTGGAACGGCCCGTACCAGAGCGGATATTCGAGCAGGCTGTGCAGCGCAATCGCGCCCAGCATGCCCCACGCCATGAGCCGCACCGGATCGCGCTCGCGCCAGGGCCTTGCCGCCATCACCATCCAGAGGAAGCCGCCGCAGATCAGCACCGACACCGGAATGCCCATTTCCACCGCCAGGTGCAGCGGCAGGTTGTGCGCGTTGTCCAGGATCTCGGGGAAGCGCGCCCCGTCGTACAGCGTGCTGTAGTGCGCGAAGCCCAGTTCGCCCCAGCCCCACCCCGTCAACGGATGCGCGGCAATCAGCGAGAGCACGTTGTGCCAGAGGATCATCCGCGTGTGGTCGCCCGGCGCGCCCTCCTTCAGGCGCTGCATCATGCCCTCGACCTCGCCCGCCGCCAGCTGCGGCAGCAGCCAGGCAATGGCGAAGTAGACCGGCACCATCGCCAGCAGCACCAGCGGCGGCGGCAGGCTGAAGGGCGGCGCGCCGGCACCATCCAGGGCCGCACCTCGGCGCTCCCGCCGCGCGATGAACGCCGCAACGCCCACGATCGACAGCAGCTGGAGCAGGCCGGTGCGCGAGGTGGACGCCGCCGCGGCCACCAGCAGCAGCAACGCGGCCGCCACCAGCCAGCGGCGTATGCGCGCTGACGGCTGCGCCGCGTAGATCCAGAGGGCAGCCACCAGCGCCATGCTGATCAGCGTGGCGAACTGGTTGCGCTGGCGCAGGTTGCCATACGCCTGGCCCAACGCGGGCGTGGTGGTCCAGGGTACCAGCGGCTCGGCCAGGCCGTAGTACTGGAGCAGGCCCAGAACCGCGCTGACGAGGCCGGCGGCGAGTACGCCCGCTGCCAGCACCCCCGACGTGGCCGGCCCGCCGCGCGCCATGCCCGCCCCCACGCAAGCCGCGGCCGCCATGGCGGCGAGCACGACCACGGCGGGCAGCCATGCGGCGGCGGTGGCGTACGGGGAGGAAAAAAGCACGATCGCCGCCGCTCCGGCGCCCAGCCAGGCGCAGATGCCACGCGCGGGCACGGAGGCCGGAATGGCCAGAAGCATCCCCGCCAGGCAGACCCAGGTGGCCAGCAACTGCCAGGCCTGGACCGAAGGGCCGGCGACGAGCGGGCAGAGAAACGGGAACGCGACCAACCCGGCACGCAGGGCGCCGATGGCCTTAGATGGGAGAGCGACCGCCTCGGCAGCCGCTGCGCGGGAAGTCATTCCGCCGATTGTGCCGACCGGCCGGGCCGACGAATGGCGGCAGGTGGGAGACGAGCGGTTTTGCAGAAAAACACAATTAGAGACATTCTTTGACAGCTGTCTGCAACTGTTGCCCGCCCTCTGGCGGAAGGCCCGGAATCGGTCCGAAAGGTGTCCTCTTGAAGAAACAAGCAAGCTATCTGCGTCACGCTGTCCAGGCACGGGGCGGTTCGTCCGGCTTCACGCTGATTGAAGTGATGATCGTTGTGGCGATCATCGGCATCCTGGCCTCGATCGCGATTCCTGCGTACAACGACTATGTGCGCCGCGGCCAGTTGCCGGAGGCATTCAACACACTGTCCGCCTACCGGGCAACGATGGAGCAGTACTACCAGGACAACCGCAACTACGGTCCTTCCGGAACCAATTGCGCCGCCAATGCCGCGGCCGCCTTTACGCCTTCCGGCGCCAAGTACTTCAGCTACACCTGTTCGACTTCGAACAGCCAGCAGAACTACGTCATCACCGCCACCGGAAGCGCGGGGCAAGCGGTCGGACACACCTACACCCTCAACCACAATGGCGACCGCGCGACCACCCAGTTCAAAGGCAGCACCGTAACCCAATCGTGCTGGCTTACAAGCAGCAGCGCTTGCTGATCGAACCATGTCGATCACCATGCGGCAACGCGGCTTCACTCTGGTCGAACTGATCGTCACCATCGCGGTGTTGGCGCTGATCCTCTTTGCCGTCATGCCGAGCATCGGCACTTGGCTGGAAAACACCCGCATTCGCAACGTTGCCGATTCGCTGCAAAACGGGCTCCAACTGGCGCGCGGCGAAGCTGTGCGCCGCAACCAGAATGTGTCGCTCTGGCTGGTGTCGCTCGACGACCCGGCAGTGCTGAGCGATGACTGCTCTCTCTCGGGTGCCAGCGGCGCATGGATCGTGAGCGTGAATTCCCCGATCGGACATTGCGCCGACGCCCCGTCGACGACCAGTTCTCCCATGATCGTTACAGGACGTCCCGCCGGAGACACCGGCGGAAGAGTCACGGTGGCGGCGGTTCAAGCCGCAGACGGATCGACCGAGGGCACGAGCGTCACCTTCAATGGTTTTGGGCGCATTGCCAATAGCGATGCCATTGGCCAGATTGACGTGACCGGAACTACTACAGGCACCCGCGCGTTGCGCATCGTTGTCTCGCCCTCGGGCTCGGTGCGCATGTGCGAACCGGCCATCGTCGACAGCACGGCAAAGGATCCCCGCAAATGCTGAACCGAGTGAATCGCATGCGTACGCCCGGCCGAATCCGCCATGCGCGGTGCGATCCCCGCGAGGCCCGGCACGCTCGAGGCGTCGCATTGATCGAAGTGCTCGTGGCGTTGCTGATCTTCATGCTCGGCGTGCTCGGGCTGGTCGGCCTGCAGGCATCGATGACGCGAGCGCAGACCGATTCCAAGGTGCGCGCCGATGCCACCTACCTGGCCAGCGAATTGAATGGACGCATGTGGTCCGACCTCACCAATCTTGCGAGCTATGACGGCACCGGCTGCGCCTCCCAAGCTCGATGCAGCGAATGGCAGAGAAAGGTCAGCAGCAGCCTGCCTCGTGGAACCGGCGCCGTCACCGTCAACGCAAGCTCTGGCGATGTCGCCGTCACCATCAGCTGGACGATGCCGAATGGCGAAACGCACCAGTACGTCACGCACACCACCGTCTCCAAGGCTGCGAACTAGGATGAAACGCTTCCTATCCAGCCGGAGTGAGTTGCACCGCGTAGCCGATTTGCTGAAGTCGTCGGATCAGGCGGTTGGCGGTTTTGTGAGCGTCGGCGCGGTCGAAGTGAGCGGCACCGAGGTCATGCCATTCGGTGCCGTCGCGCAGCATGTGCCAAGCGGCGGTGAGCATCGAGGCGGCCACGGCGATGATGGCCTTCTTGGCGCCGCGTCGGGCGCGCAGCCGATGGAACTGCGCCTGCAGATAGCCGCCCTTGACCCTCACGGCGGACCAGGCGGCCTGCACCAGCGTGGTCTTGAGCCATTGGCCGCCGCGGCGCAGCCGGGTGGAGCGGCGCTTTCCGGCGCTCTCGTCGTTGCGCGGGCACAGGCAGGCCCAGGACAGCAAGTGGCCGGGCGTGGCAAATCGCGACATGTCGATGCCGATCTCGGCCACGATCACGTGGGCGCTGACAGCGCTCAGGCCCGGCATGGTGCTCAGGAGCTTGGCGGCTTGTCGAAACGGCTCGAGCCCCAGGCCCACCTCCTTCTCGATGGCGGCGATGGCCTGGTCCAGCGCGTCGATATGGCTCAGGTGCAGCTTGAGCATGAAGCGGTGGTGCGTACTGACGCGCCCGCGCAGCGCCTCCAGCAACTCGGCGCGACTGGCCTTGACGCGGCCGATGCAGGAGATCAGGTGCTGCGGGTCGTCCTGGCCGTCGATGATGGCCTGCAGCACTGCGCGCGCGCTCTTGCCCAGGATGTCGCTGAGCACGACGCTGAGCTTGAGGTTGGCGTCCTCGAGCACCTTCTCGATGCGTTGCGCGTGCGCGCTCCTCTCGCGCACGAGCTGCTTGCGCGTGCGCGTGAGCGTGCGCAGCTCCTGCACGGCCACCGGGGGCACGAAGCTGGCGCGGATCAGGCCGTGGGCCAACAGGTCGGCCAGCCACATCGAGTCGTTGACGTCGGTCTTGCGCCCGGGCACGTTCTTCACGTGCGCGGCGTTGGCCAGCACCAGCTCGAAGTGGCCTTCGAGCACATGCCACACCGGCTTCCAGTACACCCCGGTGGCCTCCATGGCGACCACCTCGACCTGGAAGGAGTCGAGCCAGTCGCACAAGCTCAGCAGAGCCGAGGTGGTGGTGGCAAAGGTGCGCACTTCCTGCAACGGGGGGCCGTCGCCAGCGATGCGCACGCACGCCACCACGGTTTGTTTGTGAACGTCCAGGCCCGCGCAGCGGGAATGAATGACTTCCATGATCGCCTCCAATGCGCGGCGACATCGGCGTGCGGCCCACGTCATCGAACTCTAGGATGCGTGCTCAAGGGCGCGAAGCCCCAGGCGACAGTACGGGGTGCTCGTGGAGCCGCGGGTCCCACTGAGATACGGGCTAAACGCACCAAGTTTGAACCGACCTCTGTGCCGGACGCCGCAGCAGCAATTAAAGCCGCGTTTCATGCGGCGCGGAAGGCGCATGGCGCCATGGACCACTGAGATGCGAACCGCTAAATACATCTTCTCCAAGCATCGTTCCCAGCGGGGCTTCACCCTGGTCGAGCTCATGGTCGGCCTTGTCCTGGGTCTGCTCACAGTGCTGGTCATCAGCCAGGTGCTCGCGCTCGCCGAAGGCAAGAAGCGCTCGATCACCATGGGCAGCGATGCGCAGGTCAATGGCGCGTTGTCGCTCTTCACTCTTCAACGCGATGTGCAGATGGCGGGCTACGGTGCAGCGGCCAGCCCGGATGCACTCGGCTGCCCGGTGACGGGAAAGTACGACGCGGGCGGCGCGTCGTTCGTCTTTCCGCTAGCCCCAATCGTCATCACCAACGGCACCGAAACCGACACCAACGCACCGGACACGATCACTGTCTTGCAAGGCCGGACCACGAACTTTTCGGCCCCCATGGTCCTCAAGGAAGACCACCCGCAGTCCAGCAACTACTTCGAGGTGGCATCCTCATTCGGCGCCGTGGTCGGCAACATGATGATCGCCGTGCCAAAAATACAAGGCACCGGCATGGGTTGCGCGCTGTTCAGCGTGACCAATGACACAACATCTCCAGCCACGACACTGGGCCCTACACGCGTACCCCACGCCGCCACCGCTGCGAGCAAATGGAACCAGAACAGCATATTTCCGACGAGTGGATACGCGTCGGGCAGCTATCTGCTGAACATGGGTTCGATGGTCTATCGCAGCTACTCGGTCAGTAGCGCCAATAGCCTCCAGATGGTCGAACGCTCCCCTGTGAACGGAGCGCTGACCGACCCGCCATTGGAACTCTATCCGCAGATCGTCAACGTCCAGGCCATGTACGGCAAGGACACCAATGGCGACGGCGTTGTCGACACTTACGACAACTCCACGCCCACCACCAACGCCGGCTGGCTGCAAGTGCTCGCGATTCGTATTGCAGTAGTGGCGCGCAGCAACCAGTACGAGAAGGAGACCGTCACAGCGGGGGCGCCTCAGTGGGATGTCGGTGCCAACGCCACCATCGCAGGCACTACGACCTGCCATGGCGCCAGCAAGTGCCTTGGACTGAAGGTGAGCCACGTCCCCGAATGGGAGCACTACCGCTTCAAGGTCTACGACACGATCGTGCCGCTGCGCAACGTTCTCTGGAATTCCTGAGCCATCGCCATGCAAATCAGACCATCGAATCTTTCCCGACGCCAGAGCCCTCAGCGCGGCGTCTCACTGCTTTTTGCTCTGCTGACCCTGGTCGCGCTTTTGCTTGCAACGTTGGCGCTGGTGCGTTCGGTAGATACCAGCACGCTCCTGCTCGGCAACATGGGTTTCAAGCAGGATGCCACCTCGTCCGCAGACCAGGCCGCGCGCCAGGCCATTGACTGGTTGACTGCCAACAGCGCCAGCCTGAACACCGACGCTGCTTCGAGTGGCTACTACGCAAGCACGCAGGAGCTTGCTGCCGACGGGGTCACGGCAAAACCGCCGATCGATGTAACCGGCCGGCAACTTGCCGCCAGCAACAACCGCCAACTGATCGACTGGGATGGCAATACCTGCCAGTCCGCCACGACAGGCACATACAACGGCTGCACCGTCACGACCGCGGATGCCGGCACCATCAACAACAACAACGCACGCTTCGTCATCTTCAGGCTCTGCTCCAAACCAGGCAACTACCTCACGGATGCAAGCATCAGCTGCGCCAAGCCGATTTCGAGCAGCGGTGCCAGCGTGACCAAGAAGGGCGAAATGAACTACGCCGAGCAGCCTTTTGCCGGTGGTGCATCCGGACCGTACTACCGCATCGTGGTGCGCGTGCTGGGCGCGCGCAACACAGCCAGCTTCACCGAAACCATTGTCCATTTCTGATGAGGGAGCGCCGATCCGGCGCCAGACGGAAAACCCAACACCATGAAAAATAGACTCACTCCTGTCCTCGATCGAAAGCCCCAAAGGCAGGCCATCTGCTGTGCGGTGATGGTCTGTGCATTTCTGGTGGGTTTGTTCGCCCCCGTTGTCGAGGCGGCCTCCACAGACCTGTCGAACCAGCCGCTGGCCACGCTGCCTGCCGTTCAAGCCAAGCCGAACCTGTTGTTCGTTCTGGACGATTCGGGGAGTATGGACAATGATTACATGCCGGACCAAATGTCCAGCGGCAAGTATGGATACCGCTCCGCACAATGCAATGGTGTGGCTTACGACCCCGAGATGACCTATTCGCCACCGCTCAACGCGGATGGAACGTCCTATCCCAATGCGGTTTTTACGGCAGCGCGTAGCGATGGCTATGACGCGTCGAGTTCAACGGTCAATCTGAACAACCGGCTCTATTACACATACAGCGGCACTCAACCCAAGATGGGCTGGGCGTACACCAGCAGCGGAGCCGTTCGAAACACGTTCTACAACGAATGCATGACTTCGACCAACTCGTCGACCAGTCTTTTTCACCCGGTGACGGTCACCAGCGCTTCCGCCGAAGCTCAAAACTACGCCAACTGGTATTCGTACTACCGCAAGCGCTACCTGTTGATGCGTACCGCCATGGGCCGGGCGATCGCGGCGCTCGACTCGAGCTATCGCGTTGGCTTCAGCACAATCAGTGATGGAACCGCGGTGGATGGCGACAACTACTTTCGCGATGTCAAAGATTTCGATCTGGCGCAAAAAACAAACTTCTACAACAGCCTCTACAGTGCCTCGCCAAACGGGTGGACACCGTTGCGCTCGGCCCTGTCCAAGGCGGGACGGTACTTCGCGAACAAAGCTCCTGACCAGAGCTACGACCCGGTCCAGTACTCCTGCCAACGCAACTATGCGCTCCTCTCGACGGACGGCTACTGGAACAAGACCAAGGGCCTGAAGCTCAACGGTACCAGTGAGATCGGGCAGCAAGACGGTACCGAGGCTCGCCCGATGCGGGACGACGCCCAAGTCATCGTCACAACCGTGACGCCCTACACCCAGGCGCTGACGAGAGATTCGGTGTCCACGCAGACGCAAACCAGGATCTGGACGCGCACCTCCACCACTATTTCCTCAACGCCAAAGCCCAACAATCCGAACAGGGGACGGTATGCCGTCACCACGCGTACGAATCAGCGCTACACCGAGACGCAAACCCGAACCCGGACAACGCCTCAATCGGCAACCTCGTCCTACTCCGAGACGGTAGTGACAACCGACGGTGTCGAGACGTCCAGAAGCACCAGCACGCCAGTCACTTCCGCCTGGATCAGCACCGCGACACCGACCGAGTCGCTCACAGGCAATGGCCCTCCCACCGCCAGCAGCAGCTTCACGACCGGAACCGCGAACACAACCTACCAGACAGCCAAGGGTGATGACGTAACGGTCTATTCGGATCCAGTCGCAGGAGCCTGGAGTGCATGGTCTACACCGGCAGACATAACCAACACGACGCCGGTTGCCCAGGCCCCTATTACAGGCACGCCAACCCAAACACCGTCCACCTCGGGCGGTACCGGCAACACGCTGGCCGACGTTGCCCAGTACTACTTCGCGACGGACCTGCGCACCAGTGCGCTCGGCAATTGCACTTCGAGCAGCTCCGGCAGCAGCCAGGATGTCTGCAGCAACATCGTGCGCCCAGTGGGAAGCGACAAGGCCGCATGGCAGCACATGAATTCGTTCACGATTGGCCTTGGCGTGAGCGGCACCTTGCCTTATGACAAGAATTACCTGACCCAAACCGCAGGTTCCTACGTAGATCTGACCAGTGGCAGCTTGAGCTGGCCCGTGCCCGAAGGCGCGGACCTGGATGACGGTCAGGGCGGTAATGCCACCAACGTCGACGACCTGTGGCACGCAGCCGTCAATGGCCGCGGCCAGTACTACTCGGCACTCAATGCCAGTGCGCTGAGCGAAGCCATCAACGGCGTCGTCACGTCGGTGCAGCAGGTCTCGGGCTCGGGTGCTACGGCATCGACCAGTTCGCTCCAACTGGTGGCCGGTGACAACAACCTGGTCTTTCGGGCCAGCTACACCACGCAGCTGTGGACCGGCGATCTGCAGGCCTTTGCAATCAACGGTTCAACGGGCGTCATTGCGAATACCGCCACGTGGTCTGCACAGGCAAGACTCGATGCGACGGCTGCTTCTGACCGCAGGATCTACTTCAGCAACGGTTCGGCTCTCCAGAGCTTCGAATACGGCAACCTGAGCACCGCACAAAGGGGCTACTTCGACAATCTCTGCAGCCAGACCCTCATTGCCGCGCAGTGCTCGGTGCTTTCTGACAGCAACAAGACGCTGGCCAACAATGGTGCCAACCTCGTCAACTACCTGCGCGGCGTACGCACCTACGAAACCGCCAGCGTCGACGGCTCCAACAACAGCATCGCCGCGCTTTATCGCAAACGCGAACATGTGCTGGGCGACATCATCAACGGCGCCCCCGTCTATGTTGGAAAACCGCCCTTCCGCTACGCCGACGCCGGCTACGCCGATTTCGTTACGGCGCAGTCAACGCGCGCACCCGTGGTGTACGTTGGCTCGAACGACGGCATGCTGCACGCCTTCTCGGCCGCCACCGGCAGCGCGGGCGGCACTGAACTCTGGGCCTATGTTCCGGGCACGGTCATGCCCAACCTCTACAAGATGGCCGACACGAGCTATGGAGCGAAGCACCAATACTCCGTGGACGGAGCACCGGTCATGGGCGACATCAAGGTTGGAACCGCCTGGAAGACCATTGTTGTTGGCGGCCTGAACAGCGGCGGCCGCGGCTACTACGCACTCGACATCACCGACCCCAACGATCCCAAGGCTCTTTGGGAGTTCACCGATCCCAACCTGGGCCTGAGCTTTGGCAACCCGGTGATTGCAAAGCGCGGCGACGGCACCTGGATCGTTGCCTTTGCTTCCGGCTACAACAACACCAATGGCGACGGCAAAGGCCACCTCTACGTTCTGAATGCCAACACCGGCGCCCTGCTGCTGGACATTCCCACCAGCGACGGCAGCAGCACCGACCCGAGCGGCCTCGCAAAGATCAACGCCTGGATCGAAAGCTCCAGCGACAACACAGCCAAGCGCTTCTACGGCGGCGATCAGCAAGGCAACCTCTGGCGCTTCGACATCGACGGGCTCCTGCAACCCAACCGGGCAGCGATGCGGCTCGCCAAGTTCCAGATCAACGACTCGACGCCGCAACCGATCACCACAAAACCGGAAACCGTGGAGATTTCAGGCAAGCCGGTGGTCGTGGTTGCGACGGGCCGGTACCTGGGTTCGTCAGACATTGCGGATTCGACGCAGCAAAGCATCTACGCGGTGAGGGACACGCTGACCGCCACCGGATGGAGCGACGTGCGCGCCGACACTGAAAACTTTGTCAGGCAGACATTCACGTTGAATGGCCCTGTGGCAACTGCGACATCGGCCTCGGTATCCAACACGTCGGTCAACTGGGCGACCAAGGGCGGTTGGTGGATCGACCTGCCGCATTCGCGTGAACGCGTGAATACCAACCTGGGCCTGCAGTTCAGCACCCTGTCGGTTGCCACCGCCATCCCGAACGGTGATGCCTGCGCGTCGGGCGGCACGGCCTGGCGCTACTACCTCAATGTGGCCAATGGCGGCGTTGTCACGACCAACCCGGCCGGCGGGCTCTTCAGCACCGACGGGCTGATCATGGGCATGACCTGGGTGCAGGACAGCAACGGCAATGCCCGCATCATTTACCAGAAGAGCAATGGCGACAACGTGATCGAGACGCCGCCGGTGGCGACATCGTCCGGCTCCGGCAGCGTACATAGAACCTCCTGGCGCGAGTTGGTGGACTGAACTTCGATGAAAGCGGTCTTGGCCCGGCATGCGCCGGGCCAGGCAAGGATGCGATACGTACTTTTTGTGAGCGCGGCGCTCTCGTTGGCGCTTCACGCCGCAGTGCTTTCGTCGCGAATTTCGCCTGTCGCCCCGAAAGGTGCGCCGACGGGTGTGATCGGAGACGCTGCCTCCTCCATGCGGGTGCGAACGGTCCCCCTTCTTCCTGCGCCACCCTCGCCTTTGCCTTTACCGCCCCGTGAGTCCCTTCAGGCGGCCGAAGTGGTTCATACGTCCGGCCGTGCATCCGCATCCGAGGAGGAGCGGTCGTCAAACGCGCCGCCTGCCGCGCTTCCTCCCGCAGTCATGGTCGAGGTTGAAAGCGACAGCTACTTGCCACGCAAGAGGCTATCAATGCCGCCTATGCCCAAGACGACCATCGTCCTCGAACCTCCGCCCGGTGAAATAGTGAGCGCCCGGCTGGTCGGCATTCTGTCGCTCTTCATTGACGAACAAGGTCGCGTTCAGCGCGTGGATGCCGAGGAGCCGACACTCCCTCCCGCCTTCGAGCAAGTGGCACGCGAGGCCTTCATGGCCGCGGAGTTTTCTCCTGGCGAAGTCGATGGCCGTGCCGTCAAGTCGCACCAGCGGGTCGAAGTGGTTTTCGACTATATGCCCTAACGCACGCCTATCGCTCGCAAGCGGGGCTTCCAGCGCGTTGATCGCACCAGCGGCACGCCAAGAACTCGGATGATCGTCTATTCGCGTTCTCAGTCTAGCAATTTGATTGACTGACGGGTTCGACCCAGCTTGCATGGCGATTCGTTCTATCCGCGAAAAATCGCTGCTAGTGTTCTTCCAATGATTTGGATGTCACTCCAGAAATTTCTCGTACGCACGTACTGAATGCTATGCTCGAGTTTGATCGGCACGACCACATTTACGTAGTGCGATTCCGGATCAGGCGCTTTCGCGAGCAGTGAGGACTCTTCTCTGAACGCCAAGGATCCCGGATCGGTAATGCCAGGCCGAACACTCAAGACAATGCTCTTCACGTCCGATGAATAGAGTGCGACATAACGCGGCACCTCGGGCCGAGGGCCAACCACGCTCATTTCGCCGCGCAGCACATTAAAGAACTGCGGAAGCTCGTCCAGTTTGTATCGCCTCAAGACCGACCCGGCTCGTGTAATACGTGCATCTTCGCCGACCGTGATCAGGGATCCATTCGTCTCAGAGCACTGCCGCATGGTGCGGAACTTGAGAATCTGGAAGCACCTACCGCCCAAGCCGACCCGCTCCTGACGGAACAGCGCGGGGCCTGGCGAGTCGAGTTTGATCCAGATAGCTATGGCAGCGAGGATCGGCGACAAGACCAGCAAAGCCATCAGTGCCATGCCGATGTCGAATGCCCGTTTAGCCATCAGTTTCATTCAACTCAATAGCTCGTACAGCGCCGCGATCACCCGATCTTGGTCTGAGTCATCCATGGCGGTAAACAGAGGGATGCTGAGCATCCGCTGATACGCGGCTTCCGAGTGGGGAAACATCTGCGCATTCAGCCCATAGCGATCGCGCCAGTAAGGCTGGCGGTGAAGCGGTATGTAGTGCACGCTGGTCCCGATGCCCTTGTCCGACAAGGCTTGGATTAGGGCATCACGCGATATGGTCGCGTCCTCCGTAAGGCGGATGACGTACAGATGCCATGCGTGTATTTCACCGGGCGGAGGTAAGGCGGGAAGCAACAACGGCAATGAAGCCAGTCGTTCGCCATAGCGCTCGGCCAGATACTGCCGACGCGCAACGAAGCGCGGCAGCTTTGCGAGCTGCGCAATTCCCATTCCAGCAGCTATGTCCGTCATGTTGTACTTAAAGCCGGGAGCAATCACCTCGTAGTACCAAGCAGGCTTGGTCGAGCGGAAGCGATCGAACGCATCTCTGTTGATGCCGTGCAGGCGCATGACTTTGATACGCTCGGCCAAACTCGTATCCCGAGTCACCACCATGCCTCCCTCGCCGGTAGAGATGGTTTTATTGGCATAAAAACTGAACACAGTGATATCAGAATCAAGTGTTCCTACAAGCCGACCGTCGGATGTCGTAGGGAGTGCATGCGCAGCGTCCTCCACTACCTTGAGCCCGTGCTTACACGCAATTGCCATCAACGTAGTCATGTCCGCGGAGAGCCCGGCATAGTGAACAGGAATGACTGCCTTAGTGCGCGTCGTGATTGCCGCCTCGAGCTGTCGCACGTCGATGCATAGCGTGCGCCAGTCGACATCAACTAGCACCACATCGGCACCGAGATAACGAACTACTTCTGCAGTGGCGGTAAAGGTATGCGTTGTGGTGATGACTTCGTCACCTGGACCAACGCCGAGCGCCTCCAAGGCCAAGTGAAGGCCCGCAGTTGCAGAATTGACAGCCATGCAATGTAGCTGGGTATCTCCAAGGAACATGCCGAAGTCCCGCTCGAAGCGCTTAGCCTTCGGCCCCGTTGTGATCCAGCCGGAACGAATGGCCTCGGAAACCTCTGCGATTTCTTCTTCACCAGTATCGGGCAATGCAAAAGGCAGGAAAGGAAGTTCTGGCGGCATGGATGCGGTCGGTCAATGTAAAGGTTTCTCGATCCACGCCAACACGTGCGTACGCAGCAACGGAATGGCATTGAAGAAGGTGTAAAGGGAGGGGTGCACACGTGTAACACGGCGCGCAATAGGGGGCGCCAGGGTAACGCGCCGGGACACCACGCGGCCACGGGGAAACAGCTCTCTCACGCGGTGCAATGGAACGCCACGTACATCGGGATTGCGCGGGTTGTTGAGAGTAAAGTCGTACCAGAGCACCCCGCCTCCGGGTTTCACCCAATCCCACAGAGTGTCTGCGAGCTGCTGCTGAAACACGTCATCCAGGATCGAGGAAAAAACGGTCGACACCAGCACGGCGTCGTGCGACTCAGCATCGACCGGGAGCTTCATGGCATCACCGAGGTGCAATGCGATGGCTTCAGGCAACAAACGGCGCGCTTGCGCATGGCGCTCAGGCAGTAGCTCGACGCCTCTCAAGTTCGAGGGATCAAAACCCAGGCGCAAGAGCTCGAGCAAGTTGCCCCCGCTTCCGCTACCCACTTCAATCAGTCGCCTTCTCTCCAGATCAAGCCATCCGATTGCTAAAAACAGGACAATCATGGCACGCTGTCGTTCGTGCACTGTATGCCACACATCAGACTTAAGCATGCTGTACCTGCCATCAACTCTGAGACGGCGCGCATAGCGTTGCACAACGCCCAACAGCTCATCATGACTCTCCTTATCCATCATGATGAGTGAACCGCATTAATAAACTGCTGCGCCAACATTCGATAGCTGTGCCGGGAAATGACGAAAGCCCGCCCGCGCGCTCCCATAGCGGCTCGCTCTTCAACTGAACATACGGCAAGCGCCTTGACTCCTTCGGCAACGGCGGTAGCCGATTCGGGGGCAACGGTCAGCCCGCACTCTGCCTCTGCCACCGGGTCGTTGCCCGCGTCCGCAGAATGCAAGACGGCACATCCCGCCATCATGTAGTCCATGAGCTTATTCGGGGAAATGCCGAATCGATAAATCGATACACGCTTCCATCCGATATAGGCGATATCAAGCCTCCTAAGAAAGGAAGGAATCTGCGATTTTCCAATCGGTGGAAATAAAGCGACGTTGGACAGGCCCTCATCAAAGACACGTCGCGCGAGTCTTGGCTTTTCATGGCCATCGCCAACAAGAACGAATGCGATCGCCTGGTCACGCAGCAATGTAGCTGCATCAAGAAGCGTATCTAGCGCATTCGGCATTCCGTGAGATCCCGCATACCCCACGATGGTTTTTCCGGCCTTTTGGAAGTCACGCAACTGCCCCGCCAAATCTGGTTCGAGCTCGCCACCTTCGTCTTGCCAATCATCCAACGCGATACCGTTCGGCACAATATGCAGGCGCCGCAGGTCTAGCCCGTGTGCCTGCATGTGCTCGGCGACCTTCGGCAGCATTGAAACCACGGCATCGGCGTCGCGATAGGCGTCGTTCTCGGCCTTCTGACACAACAAGGCAAAAGGATGGAAGGCGGACATGCCGGTCAATTCAATCAGTGAGGCCGGCCACAAGTCGTGCACCTCGTAGACGAGCTTGGCCCCACAACAACGAGCGATGCGCCGAGCGGCCCAAAAATCCATCGGATATGTGCTGGAAGCGATCACAACATCAGGTCGAACTTTAGTTACCCAGTCGGCGGCATCGCGCCACAACTGCCTTACGAAAGACCCGACATTTCGAAGGCGGCTGACACCGTTTCCCACGTAAGCTGGGGTGGGCAGCCAGCAATAGCGTATCCCGTCAATCAACTGCTCAACAGCGCCCTCGTCCACTGGCGGCTGCACTCTGCGCACATGCGAATGGGAAGCGGCGACCACACACACCTCATGACCAGCCCTGACCCACTCTCTTGCTAGATAGTAGGGTCTGTATTCCATGCCATGCAGAGGGGAGCCAGCATAGTGATTGATCAAGAGAATTCTCACAACAACAGCCCCGGTCTCACACTTGTAGAGTGAGCATCAGCTTGGCTTAGCTCGCGCCGCTGCACATATGCAGACAGCATCCGAGAGTTGCAACTCAAGGAGTTCATCGCTTTCCTGAAGCCGATGTAACGCGTTCGTTTTTTCGACACCGACCAAGACTGGCATACAGCACCGCCATCAGATCCATTTGTTGATTCGATGAGCCGACTTCTTCAATCTTCTTCCGATTGAATGCGCCCTTTTGTTCTCGCACGGCAGGGTTCTCAAAAACCTCGCATAGTGATGTGGCCACGGCATCCACATCACCTACCGGCACGACATAGCCTCCAGAAGCATCAATCCACTGCCGGTTCGCGGGAAGGTCGGAGACGATCGCCGGCAACGAACAGGCCATCGATTCCAACAAGGACACCGATGTCGCATCGCTTTGGGGGACCGATATTGATACATCACAAAGTGCAAGTTCGTGCGCTAAGGCGTGCGGGGGAAGAAGGCCGTGCCAGATGACGTGCTTGCTGATCCCAAGCCTCTCGACCAAAGAGTGCAAACTATTTTCTTGGCTGCCTCCCCCGAACAGGTGTAACGTCGCATCACACTGTGGAGATTTCGCTAGGAATCTAGAAAACGCCTCGACTATTACATCGATTTGGTAGTTGGCCTCCCACGCTCGCATACTCGCAACATGAAATCCGGGTCGGCGATCTGATGGGTTCGGATGGAACTGCGTGACATCAGCGCCCCAAAAAATCTCGTGCAATGACCCGCTTGGCCGATACCGTCCAATCTCAGTTAGAACATCACGGGAATCCGCGGTAATTAGCGAAGCCTGCCTCAAAATCCAGCCAGTCAGAATCCGCAAGGCGTGACTCCGACGGGGCGTAACAAGTATGTCACTGCCCCATGCGGTAAGTACCAAGGGCCGTCCGGAGCTGGCGGCGCCCCACAATCCATAGCTAGTTACATAGTGCGCATGAACGATATCTGGTGCAAGCGAACGTACCGCACGTCGCAGAGCACCCAGTCGCAAGAACCAATCCCAAGCTCGCCGAGGGAGGGGCAGCACAATGATCTCCGCCCCTTCGATCGACGCGACCGAGGTACTTATGACGCTGACACGAAAATCACGCTGAACCATCGCTTGAGCCCAGCGCCGTAAATGGATACTTCCGGCATCCCCAATCAAGCAGAGATGCGTTTTCACTTTTTCTTCCCAAGTCCGAGCAGGTGTGTTCTCAGCAATCGGGAAGCGTCGATTAAAGATAAGGACCACCCCCCGAGCCAACGTTGTGCTCGATTACTTACGCCAACATCGCTAGTCAACGTGGCAAAGGACCAGTCAATACCCAAGAAGAGATTCGCAATTTCCCTACGAGTCACACATCGAAAATGTGGATCCCTGGCTCGTGATCGAAATGCGTCGTACCAAAGAACGTAGCCTCCGGGCCGTACCACGCGAACCATTTCCTCTGCGGTTGCGCGTCGAATGGATTCGTCAACGATGGAACTGAACACCACGCTCTGCGCGACCAGATCGAAGCTTCTGTCCGGAAAAGGAAGCCGAGCACCTGATGCTTGCACTACTGGCATGCCTAAACGCTGGTGCGCATACAGCAATCGCGCAAAGCTAAGATCGACCCCCCATATATTTCCGGCCTTAGCACCCCACCGCAAGTAGTTCGGGTACTCGATACCAAATCCACATCCCACGTCAAGCACGCGCATTGGAGAAAGATCAATCGAATGAGAATTCAGCATGGATAACACCCTTCGTTCTCGCTCCTGCGCGATATGCAATATTGCTGGATTGTTAATCGACCAGAAACCGGTTAGCCTGGCGCTCGCATCGCGCTCTTCGTAACGGCTTTTAATTCGTTCAATTTCGTCCATGAAAACGCTCATGAACGGTGGCCAGAAATTCGCTCAGCCGAGCAGTTTGGGCTCTTCTTTCATAAATTGAGGCACGTGCGGGTTGGGGCTTAGGCGCAGCGCCGGCCACCCAGCGCGAAATAACAGCTGCTATTTCTGCAGCATCGTCCGCGGCTACGGCAATTCCTGCGCCGGTATTTTGTAGAAGACGCGCAGCCTCTCCATTAACTGCACCAACCTGCAGTACCGGCCGTCCCGCACGAAGATATTCAAATAACTTTCCAGTCATCACCCCTTCCGCTAATTTTGCATCTCCTCCGATGACCAGCAAGAGAGCGTCAGCGGCCAACATCTCGGCAATCGCTCGAGGATGTTCAACGTACCCGGTAAGCTCTAGCACTTGAGGATGACGTGCCTTGAATTCGCTTAACGTCCGTTCGAACCTAGCTCCAACATTTCCGACGAATCGAAGTCGAAGTCGCTTGCGTGCCTCCGGCTCAAGTTGAAAGAGCCGTTCTACGCCGTTCAAAAATTCATCTGGGGATTGATGCCCATAGAAAGTGCCAGCATGCACCACTCGAAATGTCTCTGATTTCCGAGGTAATGGCAATGCATGCGAAAAATCGGCCTCGTCATAGCCATTGCTTATGGCTAAAACGGTATCCTTCTCCTTAGATGGACGACGAATACGAAGCATAGACGCCAGATGCTCTGACACAGTGATGACGCCATCTGCCGAAGCCAACAACTTGTTCTCGAGCCTTATATCTAAGGAGCGACGCCATGCAGGCATGTCATATGCTGGATTGGATGTCCAAAGGTCGCGAAAATCTGCCACCCATGGCAAATTAGCACGTCGCGCAACATGCATCGCAGCCAAGTGAGCAGAAATTGGTGGTGAAGTTGAAAAAATCAAGTCTATAGGGTTTTTCCTAACCAACTCCATTGCGACCCGACTCGCTTGACTACCCCAAGCTGCCTTGTCATCCGGATATTGAAGAGAGCGAATCGTCTTCAACGCAGTGTCTCCCCAAGCTTGGCGCCAACTGCCGGAAGAAGCGGGAGCAGAGCCAGAGAGGGGTTGGTTGGACGATCGTCCGCCCTTGTCAGGTCGTTGCCTCCATTTCATGAGCTTGGTCACGATAGGCGTATGGGGCAACCGAATTATCGTGCTGCTCGATGGCACTTCAGCAAGTAGACTTGGGTCATTAATGTAAGCCCCACTTTCACTGCTGATAACGCTAGGATAGCACCCGAACTGGGGAAGGTATTTGCTGAATTTAAGAGAACGCTGAACACCAGCCCCGCCCAACGGCGGATAAAAATATGCGAGCATTAAAACATGAAGATCCGGATGCTCCATCACATGGATGCCTCTTCGGCTTTAGCCAGAACCCAATAGTCACAATAGGGCAAAGCCAGACATTTCAAAGGCCTGAAGCCGGCCTCGACGAAACATCGCTCCACATCCAAAAATTTCACACGGCCGTCACCAATCTCCCAGCAATGATGCGGATCGATCCAGATGCGCCGACGAATAAACCGGTTGTATGCCTCGCTCAGGCTCAATAGCCCATTGGGGAACCGCCACGTTCGAAATTTTTGTCGAGGCGTCAGGACGGCGAAGCTACTTTTTCTGTGCGGTAAAGATACGAAAGCTCTGCCACCGCGTTGGAGCCAAGCATGAAGATTGGCGAGACAAGCGGGAAAATCGGAAAATGGGAGATGCTCCATGACCTCTGTTGCGACCACCGCGTCGAACCGATGCGTCAATGCGGGATCTCCGATTTTCAGATCCCCAACATGGTCAGGCTGAAGCCGCGCATTGATATCGAACACAGTGTAAGACTCCACCATCGGTAGGACGCAACGCCGAACTACACCATCGCCGGCCCCCACCTCTAGTACTGCTTTCGGAGCAGCGGCTAGTAGATCGCGCACTACGTGATAGTGCCGAAGCCAAGTCACCATGTCGAGGCTGGCGAGGTAATCATGTCGTGTCAGATTGAATTGCTCAGCGTAGGCGTCGCGAATCATTGGATAAGTGGAGAAATGTTTATCGGCGCAACATGCTACGTACTATCGAGGCGGGATGAACCCAATCAAAGATCAAATAACACACCGCCCCTAGCATGATGGCGATCATGCCAAAAAAATCGGAAAGAACAGCATAAAATGCAAATACAGCAAATGGCATCGCAGCCAATGCAGCCCTTGCTCCGATTCCTAAAATATCAGGCCACGGGAAGCTCCACGGAAGGATCTTTCGAGTAATGTGTATTGCTACAACGACCATCACAATATTCGACGTAGCGGCAGCCACTGCGGCACCGGACATTCCCCAGCGACTGGCCAAAAGGTAATTTAATGCCAAGTTGATAACTGTAGCTAGTATTGCCAGCAATAGTATCTGCAGGCTCCTTCCATCCAATAGCAACACGTAGAGAAGAATTTGATAGATACCAAATGCACTGACCGCCAATCCCAAAAATAGGAACACTTCAAGCGGTGCCTGATATGCTTCATTCGTCAAAAACTGTAGGGCCCAGCTACCCCCAACGAAAAGCATAGCGACAGTCGGGAGGCAAAAGAACAGAAATACGCGCAGTGCCAGTGTCACTAGCTTAGACACATCCTCGAGACGCCGGCCATGCCACTGGCGGGATAGTTCTGGAAAAAGAGTAAAGCCTAGGACGCTATAGAACGCCGCGGGGATTGTACAGAGTGAAACTGCTGCGGCATAAATGGCCACACCATCCAAGCCGAGCCATCGAACCAGAACGAAGCGATCAAGAAGGCTATTGAGCGACGTGAACAGTGCAAGAACAGTTAGCGGACCAGCAAAGGTCAATAGTTCCCCGAGCTTCGGTGATCGCGCAACTTTCGGTGCAATGCCAGGCGAGCATCGAAGGATCCAGGCAGTCGCGGCCAACACCGCCGACGCTAATACTATTTGAACGATCGCGTAGCTACCTAGCCAATTGATCAGCGCCCCCCGAGCACCATCAACCAGCAGAAACACGACCAAATAACGTGTCACGCTCCGAAGGACCAACGCTGCCGCCACCACTCCGATCCGCCCAATCGTACGCAACCAGCCAATACTGAACTCGATAGCCGCCTCAGCCGCTAGTAACGTCAAGAGAACGGGTACAAGGCTTTGATGTTCGAGGCCGCCAAAGACGATTGATGACCAAATTGCCGGCCATGCAAACCCCGTGACAACGCATACAGCGAGCAGCAAAAGGGCAAATGCACCAAGCTGCAAGAAAAACCGCCATCGCGCAGCCGCCAGCGCTTGCCCGGAGAAGTAGCGCACAGCGACCGTTGGGCTCGCAAATAGAACCAAAGGAACTAACAGACCAGCAGCGACCGCGGTCTGAGTCCAAGCTCCGTAATCGGACGGGCTCATCCCACCAGTGAGCAGCGGCAGGAGCAGAAACCCCATCAATCGATCTGTAAGAACCGCGGTCCCGTACAAGGCCGTATCGACTCGCAGCCGCGAAGCCATATCAGTCAAGCACACAACCGAAAGGCGTCGAGCGCACAAAAGATTTTGACCGTGGAGAGTTTTTCATCGCGACGAGGCGTCGATCAGAGCTTGCGCCACTCGATGCTGATCTACCTCATCCAAATCTGCACTGATCGGAAGGCTCATGACACGCAAGCCCGCAGAGACGCTATGTGGAAAGTCGTCTTCCCCAGTTCGATACTCTGCGTATGCCGGCTGTGTGTGAAGCGGATTGGGATAGTGGATTACCGTTGGGATACCGCGCGCGAATAGCGCGCTTTGCACTTCAGCTCGCTTCTCAACGAACACCGTGTATTGACCCCAGACGCAGTCGCGATCGGGTCGAACGGATAACAAGTCAACGGCCGAGCTGGCAAGCAAGGCGTTGTAGCGCTCACCCAATTTGCGACGACGTTGTAGTTCCCATTCGAACCGCTCGAGTTTCGCGAGCACCACCGCGCACTGGATCGTATCCATTCGCCCACCAACACCGACTCGAGTGTGCACATATCGCGCACTCTGCCCATGCACCCGGATTTCCCTGCATGCCTGCGCAAACCCATCATCGGTCGTGAAGATTGCTCCTCCGTCGCCATAGCAGCCCAGCGGCTTGCTCGGGAAGAAGCTCGTACATCCGACAGTGCTGAGATTGCAGCTCTTACGCCCCTTGTAGTTAGCTCCGAAGCTTTGAGCGGCATCTTCGATCACAGCCAAGCCATGGCGCGCGGCAGTGGCATTGATCTCGTCCATGTCGGCGCACTGCCCATAAAGGCTCACCGGCATGATGGCGCGCGTACGTCGCGTAATCTTTGCTTCGATGAGTTGCGCATCAATGTTGCAGGTGTCCGGTTCGATATCCACGAATACCGGCTTGCCTCCCAACAGCACAATTGCCTCGGCAGTCGCGGCAAAAGTGAATGGCGTGGTGATCACCTCATCACCGGGCTTCAGACCCAATGCCATCAACGAGATCAAGAGCGCCTCGGTTCCGCTGGCCACGGTAATGCAATGCTTGGCACCGGTGAACGCGGTAAGCCTGCCCTCCAGTTCGGCAACCTCGGGGCCCATGATGTATTGCCCATGATCGAGGACGCGCTGAATACGCTCGTCGATCTGAACTTTCAGTGCCTTGTACTGAGCCTTGAGGTCCACAAACTCCATCTTCTCTCTCATTGTGAAGCCTCGACCAGTACGCACAAGCCCTCACGTAACATGTATTTCTCCCCGGTAGTGGCGCAGGTTGCAGTGCTACCGACGAATTTCAATCGCTCACCGTGACGACTCATCCACCCTGCTGGCCGCGCAGGCACGCCGAGCATCAACGCAAAGTCAGGCACGTTGCGGTTCACGACAGCGCCAGCACCGATGAATGCATAGCAGCCGATAGTCACCCCACAGACAATGGTGCAGTTCGCTCCGAGCGTCGCACCTCGTCGCACCAGCGTCTTTCGATATTCGCTCTTGCGACTCACTCCTGAACGAGGGTTGTAGACGTTCGTGAACACCATACTCGGACCGCAGAACACCTCGTCTTCCAGGGTCACTCCGTCATATACGCTGACGTTGTTCTGGATCTTGACGTTGCGGCCAATATGTACATCGTTGCCTACATAGACGCTCTGTCCCAGCGAACAATCATCTCCGATTACTGCACTTGCACTGATGTGCACCCAATGCCAGACGCGGGTCCCCGTCCCGATTTGCGCTCCAGCGTCGACGATGGCCGTCGCATGGATCAAGTTCACGCGAGCAACCTCTGTGTGAAAGGATGTCTTTCTGCATGCGACGGATTTGGCCTGGAGTTGCGAATAGCATTTACTGCTTCGACCGCTTGCCTCGCATCGGCAAGCCCGTATCCCCGTCCCGCCAGGATCTCGACGTAGCTCATGGTATGAAGGTCCGTGAACCCTTCGGAAAACTCCAGTTCTTCGCCGTCCACCGTGATGGATCTATAAGTGGTCTTGCCTTTGACTTCCACTGGTAGATCACTGGCGTCAATGGAAAGAAACCATCGCACCCTCGCTCGCTCATATTCCAGAAACCCGGCTGCCTTGTGCTCAGCGTTGTAATGCACCACGCTGGCTTGCTGCTTCCCAAAGATGAAATGCAGCATGTCGAAGAAGTGCACACCGATATTTGTGGCCACACCGAATGATTTGCGTGGATCTCCCTTCCAACTAGCGGCATACCATTTTCCACGAGAGGTGATGTAGCTAAGGTCCACGTCAAATTTGGTATCGGGCCGCGCGCTCGCAACCTTGTCGCGCAGCTTTAAGATGGCCTGATGGTGGCGCAGTTGAAGGACTGTAAACACGCTTTTCCCTGTTTCGCTTTCGACGAGCGAGAGTTCATCGAGCAGGCTAGGCGTCGGCACCAGTGGTTTTTCGCAAATTACGTCACATCCCAACCTCAATCCCGCTGCGATGTGCGGATGGTGCAGGTGGTTTGGAGAGCAGATCGAGACGTAGTCCAGCGCCGTCGCCTGCCTACGCCGCAAGCAATGGGCATACTCATAGAACGATTCGAAATCCGTGAAGAATGCCGCATCAGGCGCGAGACTGTCGATGATGCCAACCGAGTCGTTGATGTCATAAGCAACAGCGAGGGTGTTACCCGTTTCTTTGATCGCGTGCATATGTCGCGGCGCGATGTAGCCCGCAGCGCCAATCAGTGCGAAGTTCCTTTTCATGTAGTCCTCAAAGCCTGAACACAATGAAGCCTGCGCGTGCGGCCTCGTGTCGGTCATAAAGCGATTTGACGTCGGTCAGTACCGGTGCATCGTGCCGACAATAGCGGCGCAAGAGCTGGGGCGAAAGCTCCCGATATTCAGCGTGCCCCACCGCAACCACCAAGGCATCGACGGGGTTGTGCTCGTCGATGACATCGAGTTTCAAGCTGTATTCAGCTTGCACCTCCTCTGCGTTGGCCCACGGATCGGCCACGACAACTTGCGCGCCCCATGCTTGGAGTTCGCGTATCAAGTCGACAACCTTGCTGTTTCGAATGTCGGGACAGTTTTCCTTAAAAGTGATGCCCATCACGCCAATCTTGCAGCGCGCTACATCCATACCCGCCTGCAGCATCAGCTTGATGGTATTGCGGGCCGCATAACGCGCCATGTTGTCGTTGATACGTCTGCCCGCCAAAATGATTTGAGGGATGTAGCCGACCTGCTCCGCTTTGTATGTGAGGTAGTAGGGATCTACGCCAATGCAGTGGCCGCCGACCAAGCCTGGACGGAATGGCAGGAAGTTCCATTTGCTGCCTGCGGCTTCGAGCACTTCGAGGGTGTCGATGCCGAGCCGCTCAAAGAGTACGGAGAGTTCATTCATCAGCGCAATGTTCAAGTCGCGCTGCGTGTTTTCGATGACCTTTGCAGCTTCGGCAACTTTGAGACTGCCAGCCTTGTAAGTCCCCGCAGTGACGATACGGCTGTAGAGGCGATCGACAATGTCGGCAATCTCTGGAGTGCTCCCGCTCGTGATTTTTCTGATCTTAGTCAGCGTGTTGACCTTGTCCCCCGGGTTTACGCGCTCGGGGCTGTAGCCACAGAAGAAATCGCGATTGAAGACTTTGTTCGAAACTTTTTCAAGCACCGGCACGCAAACTTCCTCGGTCGCGCCCGGATACACGGTCGATTCGTAGATGACGATCGCACCCGACGGCATGACGCTCGCAACTGTCTCGCTGGCGCTCAGCAGCGGGCCCAAGTCGGGTCGGTTGGCGCTATCGACCGGAGTGGGCACCGCAACAATGAAGACATTGCACCCAAAAAGATCAGCAACATCCGAGGTCGGCGTGAAAAGTTTCGCCGCACTGAGGTCTGAGGCCTCGGTTTCGAGCGTCCTGTCATAGCCGACCCGGAGATCCTCGATACGACGAGTGTCCACATCGAAACCGAGAACAGGCATCAATTTACCGAATGCAACGGCGAGCGGGAGGCCGACGTACCCCAGGCCAATGATCGCCAATTTGATTTCGGCTGAGCTCGCGCTATTCAATTGAAACTCCCTCGGGGGCATAGCCGGGCACCAGAGTACACAAGGCATCTTTCATCATTTCAACGTTCCCGTCTCGGGCCACACTCAGCAGCTCCTGCAAGTGCTGGCTAAGGACAGGCCACTTCATGAAATCCTCCCGGGCGCGGATGATTCGAGGATGTCGAGTGGGCAGTGGATTTTCTCCGATTAGCAGTTCCTCATACAGCTTCTCACCCGGACGCAAGCCGGTGAACGCAATAGCAATATCGCCGGTTGGACGGGCGGCATTGCGTATCGTGCGTCCAGACAGCGCAATCATTCGAGCAGCCAAGTCCAGAATTTTGACCGGTTCGCCCATATCAAGTACAAAGAGATCACCCCCTTCGGCCATCGCCCCTGCGTGAAGGACCAACTGAACGGCTTCCGAAATGGTCATAAAGTAACGTGTGACGTCCGGATGCGTAACCGTGATGGGTCCGCCCTCAGAAATCTGGTGTCGGAAAAGAGGAACAACACTGCCGCTCGAGCCCAGCACGTTACCGAAACGAACCATCGAGAAACATGTATTACAGCGCTTCCCCGCAACAACGGGCTGACTTTTGGTTAGTTCATGGAAAGGGTGGCCACCCGTGTCGGCGATTGACTGCAGAACCATTTCTGCAATACGCTTGCTGGCGCCCATCACATTGGTCGGACGGACTGCCTTATCGGTGGATATCAGAACGAAACGCTCGACTTTTGAATTAATGGCGGCATGCGCCATATTCAAAGTCCCGAGGACGTTATTGATCACACCTTCACTCCCGTTAGCTTCGACCAGTGGTACGTGTTTATAAGCTGCGGCGTGATAGACAACAGATGGTTTATGTATGCGACATATAGCGTCCATGCGCTCAAAATTGCAAACATTGGCCAACAACGGCAAAATCTTGATTACCCCGTCCTTTTGGAGGTTTGAGTTAGACAGCTCTTGATGAATGCGATAAAGCGCATATTCACTATGGTCGACGAGTAAGAGTTTGCTCGGATTGGAAAGAGATATCTGTCGACAGAGTTCTCCGCCGATACTGCCACCCGCGCCGGTTACAAGTACTACGCGACCTGAAAGACTAAAAATCCGCGCTCCTTCTATATCTGTGGGGACAGGCTCCCGCCCCAGCAAGTCCTCGATATCCAAATCGCGAAAATCATCTACAGACACACGCCCACTTGCGAGATCTGCAAGACCAGGCAAGGAACGAATACGAACCGGCAGTGCTTGCAGTTGCCCAATAATCTGATTACGCCTCTGACGACTTGCGCTAGGAAGCGCCAAAAGAATATCGCTGATGGAATTTTCCTCGACAACACGCCCGACCTTAGCCGAGGGAAAAACTGGCACTCCGTTGATAGTCCTCCCATGCTTAGCAGGGTCATCGTCGATAAAGCCGATCAAGACGTACTGTTGCGCCCCCACTAAGGCGGCTGCGGTTTGCGCCCCCGCCGTACCTGCTCCATAAATCAATAAACCATTGCTCGGGTTTTTATTGACACCTTGCAACCACTGCCAGCCAAGTGCTCGACTCGCACTGACAAGCAACAGGAAAACAAGTGGTTGCAGAACAATTAAGCTTCGCGGAAGACCCTCCCAATAAAACAGCGTCCAAATACATGGCGCAAGTGCCAATCCATAAACTCCCACTGCCCTACTGGTGGCAAGGATAGCAGCCATCCCCGTATAACGGAAAATTGCACGGTATAAGCCAAATTTTATAAAAATTGGCACTGCAAGCATTGGCGAGATTATATAGGCAATCCATTCGACTCCAATTGGCAGATGAAGAACGTCCAGCCGCAGAGTAAAGGCCAGCCACATGGAAAGGAGCGCCAGAAATATATCCAGCAAGACTACTGTAGCCCGCTTTTTGGAGCGAGGCCAACTAAGAATTTCAGTAAAATTCAACTTCACCTCTGCTCGTAGCGATCTTGGCTTTCTCGAAATTCGCTTAGCGGCGTGCGCTATGGGACAGGCCAGTCAATATTTTTTAATTGGGGATAATTATTTTTCTCGCTCGACCATTTTTCCGGTCCGGCAGCACACTGTTCCCGAGAGACAACTCGACACATTCGTCGCAACCAGTTTTTTGATTCTTCCGGCCTTTGATTAATTCCAAACAATATCGCAACCTTTATGAATCCACGCGGACTTGGGACAAGAGCCACCATATCTTCAGCCCACTTCAATTGCTCCATCGATGCACCAACAGAGGGTTCGAATCTAATGAATCGTTGAGTCTCCATTAGTTGATTCAAAATCCAGACGTCTGGCAACCGCGGACCTCTTGCATTCACGATGCCTGATCGCTCAAGCCTCATTGACAGATGCGTTTCTTCGATCTCGAAATAATCCCTTATGACTATAGCGAGCAATCCAACGCCCAACACCAAGGCAACCGCAACTGGAAATTTTCCTAGGATCACGGGCAGTTTCAGCTCCCATATTCTCAGCCCCCCGTTCAATGCCCCCATCGCCACGCCCACCGGCAGTAGAAAATATGCGTAGTGAAGTGGCAATTCGAAGAATGCATGGATACCAACTACGAGAATCATCAGGAAATAGAACAGTTGCGGAGGCTCGCTTATACGTCGCGCCGCAATTTCGACCCAAGCCAATATTACGACACTTATTGACACCCCCACTGGGATTCCCGTCCAAATCAAAAAATCAAAAAATAAATTGTGAGATTGAAAAAATGGATATCCGAGCACAGGGTGCGAGTTGGCGACTAGCAATTGCGCACGAACGACTTCATTCCATCCATAGCCTGAAAGAGGATGATGTTGGATCGCATCCAAAAGTAGCAGCCACAATTTTGGTCTAAGCTCGCCATTAGCCCTATCCATTAGGGCCGCAGGAGCATCAAACATTAACTCTTGACTTAGAAGCGGAATCAGCAACAAGAACAGCGCATAGAAACCCGCCAATGCAGTTACCATAACGGGAACGATTTTTCTCTTCTCACACCATAGCCCGCGCCACAGCCAAGTGGCAATGACCATTGCCAACACCCCTAAGGCGCCGCTGCGAGATTGAGTTAGCGACAAGCCGAAAAGCAGAAATACAGCCAATAGAATCGCGATGGAAGATCTGATGTATCTCTGCCATCGAGCCCAACCGCAAGCAAGCAGCCCCCAAAGCAGCAGGGTTGCGAGCTGGTTTGCTTGCCCCATGTTTGCAAATGGACGCGCACCGACCGAGTCGCTGGCTACCCAGACATCCAAGGTGCCATCTCGCGCCACCCCTAACCATTGCTGGAGCTGCAATCCAACTGACAATGTTGCACCAATACCAATTGCCAAGAATAAAAAATTTCCGAGCCGAACCGGCTGCCACACATACCATTGCTGACCAAGCCATAGTGCCGACAAGAAACCTATTAAATATGTAGTTGATATCCAAGCTTGGCCGGAGAACGGCAAGAGACCAACAAAGAATTGCAATGCAGGAACTATCGTTATCAAGGCTACGAAGGCAGGCAGTCCATGCCATTTAAAAGTACGTGGTGCTCGGCTTAGAACGACGCAGGCGACAACAGCCCATACGCTCGCGGCCCAGGCATCTGAATGAAAAGATGTCCAAGGTTGGGTGTGGTTGGGAAGAAGCCAACAAAAAGAGAGTAGCGCAGCCCCTAGAAATGTCCAACAAGGAGCCAGCGAGATCTTCGAGAATAAGTGTTGCACCTGTTTTCACCAAACAAAAAAGCCCCTTTCGGGGCTTTTTTACACGGGTCCGCTTGCTTAGATACGGCACTCGGTCGGCACGTATTTGTTATTCGCCTGCCCCGTGACCGTGCAGGTCCATTTAATCGGGCCGGCCGGCAATGTGCCGTTAACTAACGCCGCGCCGTTCGACGTTGGAGTGAGGGTGAGAGTCAAGCTCTTTGCGGCAGCAGTGGTCACCAAAGTGATCACGCCACTAGCCGTTGCCGTGGACATCGTCGAAAGGTTTTTCAGGCCAGAAGCAGCAGCGATCGGCTCAACGCCAGCATCGAGCGACGCGCCATTGGCGGCATTTTCAGCGATGTTTGCCTTGGCGCCAGATGCAATCACCAGTGCTTCGGTAACGCGTGCACGAACGGTATAGTCTTGATAGGCGGGCAGAGCTACAGCAGCCAAAATACCAATGATCGCCACAACGATCATCAATTCGATAAGGGTGAAACCCTTTTGCACGTTACGCGCAATCAAACGACGGTTCATTCAAAAACTCCAAGTTGGTTGGTAGAGCCCGGGAACCAAGCCCGGAGCGCAGTAGCTTCCGCAGCATCTGTGCCACCCCGTTTCGAGGCCCCACGCCGCCGGAACTGAGCACTTTCCATTCATCCTAGTTACATTGAGCGACACAATTGGCTTCTAAATGCCACGAGTCGTGACAAATTTGTCACTACTCCAGCGCCCACCGACTCAAAAAGTCAGCACCCCATCCGCCTTCAGCCACCGAATATCCCGCTGCGCCAGCCCCGCCACCTGGTGCCCGGCCAGGTGCTCGATCTGCCACATGATCTCCTCGGTTTCCGCAGGCTTGGTGTGGGTGATGTAGATCGGAAACTTCTTGCCCGGATCGATATGCGCCAGTTCGTCGGCCAGCGCCCCGGGCGACAGGTGCAGGCTGCGTTCCGCCAGGGCGTGCTCCTGGTTGCTGAAGGCGGTCTCGATGACGAGCATGGCCACGTCGAGGGCGTTGAGGCGGTCCCAGAAGGGGGTGTTGCGCTCGGTGTCGCCGGTGAAGACCCAGTTGGCGCCGCCTTCGGCGCGGCTCACGGCAAAGCCGCAGGCGGGCACGGTATGCACGGCCGGCAGCACCTCGATGCGCTTGGGGGCGGCGGTGCCCAGCTGCAGCACCTGGCCCACCGCAATGTCGTGAAAGCTCACGAAGGGCGCCTCGGGGCTGGGAATGCTCTCGAAGTCGGGCCAGATGACGTTGTTGAACACATGGGCGCGCAGCGCCTCGATGGTGGCGCGCAGCGCATGCACGCGCAGCGAGCGGGTGCGGCGGCCGCCCACGGCGTCGAGCATGAGGGGGAGCGCGGCGATGTGGTCGAGGTGGCTGTGGGTGAGCACCACGTCGTCGATGCTGGCCATTTCCTCGAGGGTGAGGTCGCCCACGCCGGTGCCCGCATCGACGAGCAGGTCGGTGTCGATCAGGAACGAGGTGGTCCGGCAGTCCTTGGCAATGGCGCCCGAGCAACCCAGCACGCGAACCTGCATTGTGAGAGACCCTCTGCTTGTGTCTTCTGCCGTCATTTGGTTTCGAACCGGGTTGCGCCGTCCCATTCGGGGTCTTGGGGCCGCAACGCCATGGAGGCTAATCGTTGTGCGTAGAGCTGGTAAAGGACTTTTTTGGCATCCGCGGCCAGCAGCGGATCCAGCAAGTTCCGGCCCACCGCCCAGTCCTGGCGGCGGTAGGCGGCAAGCACTTCGGTCCAGCGCTGCAGCTGCGCGGATTGCTGCAGTGCGGCAGGCGTTGGCGCCTCGGTTTCTTCAGTGGCGGCACCCAGCGGCGTGAACACGGCCACGGCCTGCGCCCTGCCCTTGACGAGCACGCTGTCGAGCTCCTGCCAGACGAAGCCGGGCGCGAGTTCGCGGGTGGTGCCGCTGGCGACGATCTCCACGCCGTAGTGCACGCTCAGGCCTTCGAGGCGGGAGGCCAGGTTGACCGCATCGCCAACGACGGTGTAGCTGCGCCGCGCGGCCGAGCCCATGTCGCCCACGCTCATGACGCCGCTGTTGATGCCGATGCCCACGCTGATTTCGGGGCGCCCGGTGGTGCGGTGGATCTTGTTGATGTCGCGCACGGCCTCAGCCATTTCGAGCGCGGCGCGCACGGCCAGGGTGGCGTGGTCGGAGGTGTCGATGGGCGCGCCCCAGAAGGCCATGACGCAGTCGCCCATGTATTTGTCGACGGTGCCGCGGTGGGTGCTGATGACGTGGGTGAGCCGGTTGAACACGGTGTTGAGAAAAGCCTGCAGCTCGGCCGGGGCCATCTGCTCCGACAGGCGGGTGAAGTCGCGCATGTCGCAGAACATGACGGTCATGTGCTTGCTTTCGGCGCGCATGCTGTAGCGGCCGGGGGTGACGAGCATTTCGTCGACCAGCTGCGGCGGCACGTAGGTGCCGAAGAGCCGCACCAGGCCGCGGCGCGCGCGCGACTCGATGAAGTAGCCCCAGCCCATGTTGAAGGCAAAGGCCAGCGCCGCCATGGCCAGCGCGGAGGCGAGCGGCAGCACGAGGCTGTGGCGCTGGTAGAGCCAGGCGTTCACGCCGACGAGGGCCGCGACCGTGGCAATGGCAAGCACCACGGCGCGCGGGGCCGGCAGCAGCGACAGGCCCAGCGCGAGCACGAGCCCCGCGGCCAGCACGCTGAGCACTTCGTAGCCGGGGGCGTAGTCGGGCACCGCGAGCAGGCGGTGGTCGAGCATGGCCGAGACGATGTTGGCATGCACCTCGACGCCGGGAAACGCGGCGCCCACGGGGGTGGCGCGCAGGTCTTGCAGGCCCGGCGCGGTGGCGCCGACGAGCACGATGCGGTCCTTCAGCTCGCCCGGCGCGAGCCGCCCTTCGAGCACGTCGCCGGCGGACACGTAGCGGAACGATCCACCCTGCGCGCCGCCGGGGCCGCGGAACGGCACCTGCATGGAAGCGGCTTCGTTGACGGGTATGCGCAGGCCGCCGACCAGCAATGACTGGAGCCGCGGCGCGGCGCCGCCCGGTCCGCCTGATGCAAAGGCCGGCCGCACGGGCGGCGTGCCGCTGGCGAGCCGGTAGACGGCGAGCCCCAGCGACTCGTAGTAGCCGGGCCGCGCCCGGTCGCCTTCATAGCGGGCGATGAGCGGCACGGCGCGAATGACGCCGTCGCCGGTCGACATGACCAGCGTGTTGAGAAAGCCCGCCGCGGGCGCGGCAGCGGCCAGCACGGGCAGGCTGGCGCCAAAGCCGTTCCAGCCCGTGGCGTAGCCGCGGCCCGGCGGAAAGGCCTCGGCCTGCAGCACCGGGGCCGGCGGCAGCTGGCCCTTGGCGCCGGGCTTTTCGGTGCGCGTGAAGTAGTAGCCGAGCGCCACGCGCTGGCCTTGCATGGCGGCGGCAAAGGCGGCGTCGTTGTCGAGCGTGGGGGCGAGCCGGTCGATTTCCGCGGCCAGGCCCGGCATTTCGCGCAGCGGCCCGCGCGCGATGTGGCGCAGCTTGTCGAGGCCGGAGCTCCGGTCGGGTTCGACGAACATCACGTCGAAGCCGAGCACCGCCACCTGCTGGCGCCCGGTGAGTTCCCTGGTGAGCCGGGCCAGCTTGTCGCGCGCCCAGGGCCATTGCCCCTGCCGCGTGAGGCTGGCGTCGTCGACGTCGACGATCACGATGCGCGAGTCGAGCGTGCCCGGCATGGTGGCGCGCAGGCGCGTGTCGTAGATCAGGTGGTCGAGCCGGTCGATGGCATCCAGGCGCCAGAGGCCGGTGGCATGTGCCAGCGCCAGCAAGACCGGCAGCAGGGTGATGGCAATGCGCGGCCAGTGGCGCCTCAGCGCGGTCACTGGTGCTGCACCCTTGGCTCCGCGCCGGGAGAATCAGACGCGCACGAACTGCATGCGCGTGGCGCCGCCGAGTTCCAGCACGTCGCTTTCCTGCAGCTCGACGGGGTCGGCGCCGAGCGGAGCGCCGTTGAGCGTGACGCCGCCCATGATGGCGGAAGCCATGTAGCCCTGGCGGCGGCGCGTGACGACCGCCACCGCAACGCCGGGCTTGCCGATGGTGGTGACCACCTTCTGCAGCGGCACTTCCTGCCCCTGGTCGGCGCCGGAAAGAACGCGCAGCACCGGCATGCCCAGTTCGAGCAGCGCGCCGGCTTCGGTGGGCGCGGCAGAGAGGGGGACGGAAGCCGGGTACTCGCCGCGCGCATTGCGCTTCGAACCGGCCTCGCTGGCCTGGCTGCCGCGCGCCCGGAAGTGCAGGCGGCAGCCGCCGATCTCGATGACGTCGTTGTCCTTGAGCTTCTGCTGCTTCTGGACGACGATCGCATTGACGTAGGTGCCGTTGGTGCTGTTGAGATCTTCAATTTCGACGTCGCCACCGCGCATGTGCAGCACGGCATGCTCGCCGCTGACGGCAAGATTGTCGAGCACGATGTCGTTGTAGGCGCGCCGCCCCAGCGTGGTCCGGTCTTTGGCAAGCGCCATTTGCCCGATGACAGTGCCATCGATCGAAATGATCATCTTCGGCATTGCCGACTCCCTGAATGGATGTTCTTATTCAGGCGCGCTGCCGACGCGCGCCCTTGCCAGGACAACTGAAATATTGTCCCGGCCGCCATTGTCGTTGGCAACGGCGACCAGAAGTGATGCTTTCTGCTGAAGCTCGACATCGTGATTCAAAAGCGTGAAAAGCTGCGCATCCGGGACCATCTCGCTGAGCCCGTCGGAGCAGAGCATATAGAGATCGTCGGGCCTCGCGGTGTGCTCGTGCATTTCCAGCACGACCTGGGGCTCCACGCCCATGGCGCGCGTCACCAGGTTGCGGTGCGGTGAAATCAGCGCTTCTTCGGCCGTGATGGCGCCGGCGTCGAGCTGCTGCTGGCGCAGCGAATGATCGCGCGTGAGCTGCTCGAGCTTGTGGTTGCGAAGGCGGTAGCAGCGCGAATCGCCGATGTGGCCGACCAGCACGCGCTGGGGCCGGAAGGCGGCCAGCACCAGGGTGGTTCCCATGCCCTGGAGTTCGGCATTGGTCATGCCGGCCTCGAGGATGGCCGAGTTGGCCTCGTCGGTGGCCGCCTGCAAGGCGCGCCGGACCACCCGCGCAGGCGCCTGCAAGCCGGCCTGCGCGAACCAGCGCGCGAAGCTGGCTTGCACCAGCGAGACGGCCATGGCGCTGGCCACTTCGCCGCCCTTGTAGCCGCCCATGCCATCGGCCAGCACCGCCAGGCCGAGCGCGGGGTCGACACGCAGGTCGTCCTCGTTGTGGGCCCGCGCGCGCCCGACGTCGGTCAGCGCCGCAAACTCCCACACGAGATGGGGCCGGGTAGAAAAAAGGGACGCGCCGACACTTGCCATATATTTTCAGAAGCGTCGACGCGCGACGGTTTCAGCGCCCCGCCGCGGCCTGCGCGCGCCGCTGAAGCAGGCGGCCCGCGGCCACCACGAACAATGCACCGGCGGCTGCCGCCGCATAGTGCAGCCAGGGGTTTGCAACCAGCACCTCTTTCAGCGAGACGTCGCTTGCAATGGTTTCGCCGCCGACCCAGCCGATCAGGGCGGCGCCCAGCATGACGACGATCGGAAAGCGTTCCATGAGTTTGATCATGAGCGTACTGCCAAAGATCACCAGCGGAATGCTGATGGCCAGGCCAAGCACCAGGAGCACCATGTTGCCTTGCGCGGCGGCCGCCACGGCAATCACGTTGTCCAGGCTCATGACCAGGTCCGCCAGCAGGATGGTGCGCACGGCCGCCATCATGCTGCCGTATTCCTTGGCTTCTCCATCACCCTCTTCTTCTTCGCTCAGCAGCTGCAGGCCGATCCACAGCAGCAGCAGGCCGCCGACGATCTGCAGATAGGGCAGCGCCAGCAGCTTGGCCGCCACCACCGTGAGCACGATGCGCAGCACCACGGCCGCGCCCGAGCCGAACAGCACGGCCTTTTTCTGCTGCGCGGGCGGCAGCGAACGGGCCGCCATGGCAATCACCACGGCGTTGTCGCCCGAAAGAATGATGTTGATCCAGACAATCTTGATCAGGCCGATCCAGAAGTCGGTGCTTTGAAGGAGTTCCATGTCTCTTGTTCCACTGTGTTGTAGTGAAAAAAGCGCCCGCAATCCAGATTGCGGGCGCTTTTTCTTTTTGCGTGGTGCGCGGAGAAACTGCTGGGGCGGTTTAGAGCTGTGCCTTGAGCAGCTTTGCGAGCTCCGAGAAGTTGCGCGTCACGGTGAAGCCGCACTCTTCCATGATGGCGAGCTTGGCATCGGCCGTGTCGGCACCGCCCGAGATCAGCGCGCCGGCGTGGCCCATGCGCTTGCCGGGAGGAGCGGTGACACCGGCGATGAAGCCGACCACCGGCTTCTTCATGTGTTCCTTGCACCAGCGGGCCGCGTCGGCTTCGTCGGGGCCGCCGATTTCGCCGATCATGATGACGGCGTCGGTGTCGGGATCGTCGTTGAAGGCCTTCATCACGTCGATGTGCTTCAAGCCGTTGATCGGGTCGCCGCCAATGCCGACTGCCGACGATTGGCCGAGGCCGATTTCGGTGAGCTGCGCCACGGCTTCGTACGTGAGCGTGCCCGAGCGCGAGACCACGCCGATGCGGCCCTTGCGGTGGATGTGGCCGGGCATGATGCCGATCTTGATTTCGTCGGGCGTGATCAGGCCGGGGCAGTTCGGGCCCAGCAGCAGGGTCTTCTTGCCGCCGGCCGCTTCCTTGGCCTTCATCCTGTTGCGCACTTCGAGCATGTCGCGAACCGGGATGCCTTCGGTGATGCAGATCGCCATGTCCAGGTCGGCCTCGACGGCTTCCCAGATGGCGGCGGCCGCGCCTGCCGGCGGCACGTAGATCACCGACACGGTGGCGCCGGTCTGCGAGGCGGCTTCCTTCACCGAACCGAAGATCGGGATGTTGAAGATCGACTCGCCGGCCTTCTTGGGGTTCACGCCCGCGACGAAGCAGTTCTTGCCGTTCGCGTATTCCTGGCACTTCTCGGTGTGGAACTGGCCGGTCTTGCCGGTGATGCCTTGCGTGATGACTTTGGTGTCTTTGTTGATGTAGATCGACATGACTTGTTCCTTAGGCCTTCTTGACTGCTGCGACGACCTTCTGGGCCGCGTCCGCCATGGTGTCGGCGCTGATGATCGGCAGGCCCGAATCGGCCAGCAGCTTCTTGCCTTCGACTTCGTTGGTGCCCTTCATGCGCACGACCAGCGGCACTTGCAGGTTCACGGCCTTGCAGGCTGCGATCACGCCGGTGGCGATGGTGTCGCACTTCATGATGCCACCGAAGATGTTGACGAGGATGGCCTCCACGTTCTTGTTCTTCAGCATGATCTTGAAGGCTTCGGTGACCTTCTCGGGGGTGGCGCCGCCGCCCACGTCCAGGAAGTTGGCCGGCTCGCCGCCGAACAGCTTGATGGTGTCCATGGTGGCCATGGCCAGGCCGGCACCGTTCACCAGGCAGCCGATGTTGCCGTCCAGGCTGATGTAGGCGAGGTCGAACTTGGAGGCTTCGACTTCGGCCGCGTCTTCTTCGTCGAGGTCGCGCAGGGCCACGATCTCGGGGTGGCGGAACAGCGCGTTGCTGTCGAAGTTGAACTTGGCGTCCAGCGCCATGACCTTGCCCTTGCTGTCACGGTTGAGCGGGTTGATCTCGACCAGCGAGGCGTCCGTCTCCATGTAGCAGGTGTAGAGCTTCTTGAGGATGTCGACCGTTTGCGCGGTCGAGTCGGCCGGCATGCCGATGCCGTCGGCGATCTGCTTGGCCTGTTCGTCGGTCAGGCCCTTTTCGGGGTCTGCGAACACCGTGATGATCTTCTCGGGCGAGGAGTGGGCCACTTCCTCGATGTCCATGCCGCCTTCGCTCGAGGCGATGAACGCGACCTTCTGCGTGGCGCGGTCGGTCACGGCCGAGACGTAGTATTCCTTGTTGATGTCGGCGCCGTCTTCGATGTAGAGGCGGCGCACCTTCTGGCCTTCGGGGCCGGTCTGGTGGGTCTTGAGCTGCATGCCGAGGATTTCGCCGGCGAGCTTCTTGACGTCTTCGATGGACTTGGCCACCTTGACGCCGCCGCCCTTGCCGCGGCCACCCGCGTGGATCTGGGCCTTGACGACCCACACGGGGCCTCCAAGTTTCTGGGCGGCCTCGACCGCCTCCTGAACCGTATAGGCCGGGATGCCGCGCGGCACCGGCACGCCGAACTTGGCAAGGATTTCCTTGCCTTGGTACTCGTGAATCTTCATGAGGGATGTCTCTCGGAAGGAGGAGGTTGAGAACGGGGGATCTGGGGTCTGAGGCGTCTTTGGCTCTGTTGTTCGCGGGCGACGGCAGCCTGACGGCTGGGGGCGGCGAACAACCGCGGACTGTATCATGGTGCGGCGCACCAATGCCCGACGCGACCTTGCGGTCAATACGTACTTTCTTCTAGCCCCTCCACGCATACTTCGATATGGCCAAGGTTTTCATCGACGGCGAAGCCGGCACCACCGGCTTGCAAATTCGCGAGCGGCTCCAGTCGATGCCGCAGATCGAGCTCGTGAGCATTGCGCCCGAGCTGCGAAAAGACGTGGCCGCCAAGCGCGAACTGATGGCCGGCGTCGACCTGGTGGTGCTGTGCCTGCACGACGACGCGGCGCGCGAATCGGTCGCGCTGATCGACCAGCTGCCCGGCAAGAAGCCCAAGATCATCGACGCCTCCACCGCGCACCGCGTGGCGCCCGGCTGGGTGTTCGGCTTTCCCGAACTGGTGCAAGGCCACTGGCAGGCCGTGGCCGCGGCCGACCGCGTCGGCAACCCGGGCTGCTATGCCACGGGCGCCATCGCCATGGTGCGCCCGCTGGTCGACGCCGGCCTGCTGCCGGCCGACTTCCCGATTTCGCTGCCCTCCGTGAGCGGCTATTCGGGCGGCGGGCGGTCCATGATCGAGGCCTACGAGAAGGGCGAAGCGCCGCTTTTCGAGACCTACGCGCTCGGCCTCAAGCACAAGCACATTCCTGAAATCATGAAGTACACCGGCCTCACCCGCCGGCCGGTCTTCATTCCTTCGGTGGGCAATTTCAAGCAGGGCATGCTGGTGCAGCTGCCGCTGCACCTCGACCTGCTGCCCGGCAAGCCGAAGGCCGGCGACCTGCAGGACGCGCTGGCCGCGCACTATGCGCGCAGCAACACGCCCGAGCAGTTCATCAAGGTGCTGCCGCCCACCGACGACGGCAAGCTCGACGCGCTGGCGCTCAACGACACCAACAATCTCGAGATCCGCGTGTTCCCGAACGAGGACCACCGCCACGCCGTGGTGATCGCGCGCCTCGACAACCTGGGCAAGGGCGCGAGCGGCGCCGCGGTGCAGAACCTGAAGCTGATGCTGGCGCTCTGAGCGCCGCGGCCCTGGCAGGCCGGGGCCGCGGGGGCCGGCCGTCAGTCTTCGTCGAAATCGCTGCGGAGCACCTTGGCCACCACCGCGCCCGAAAAGCCGCGCGCCAGCAGGAAGCGCGTCTGCTTGGCGCGCTCCTTCGCATCGGCGGGCGGTGCGTCGAAACGGCGGCGCCACAGGGCCGTGGCGCGCGCCACTTCGGTGTCCTGAAGGCTGGCCACGGCGGCCGCGATGGCTTCCGGCGCAATGCCCTTGGCCTGCAGTTCCTGCCGTACCCGCAGCGCGCCCGACCGGGCGGCGCGCTGGTTCAGCACCGAAGCCACCACGCGCGGCTCGCTGATGAAGTCCTTGGCGGCCAGCTCGTCGAGTGCGCGCGCCAGTTCGCCGGGCGCTTCTTCGTGCTTTGCCAGCTTGCGCTCCAGTTCCGCGCGCGAATGCTCGCGCTGGCTCAGGAGCCGCAGCGCGCGGCCTTTGAGGGAGGGGGCGCCGAAAGCCATGCGCCGCTTCCGTGCGTGCCCGCCTGCTTATTCGCCCTTGTCGGCTTTGTCGGCCTTGGCCGCCTTCGCGGGCTTCTCGGCCTTTTCGGGGGCGGGAGCGCTGGCATCGGCCGCCAGCAGCGGAATGCCCAGCGACTCGCGCACCTTGTTCTCGATCTCGCGCGACAGCTCGGGGTTCTCGCGCAGGAACTCGCGGGCGTTGTCGCGGCCCTGGCCGATTTTTTCGCCGTTGTAGGCGTACCAGGCGCCCGACTTGTCGAGGATCTTGGCGGTCACGCCCATGTCGATGATCTCGCCTTCGCGGCTGATGCCTTCGCCGAACAGGATGTCGAACTCGGCCGTCTTGAACGGGGGCGACACCTTGTTCTTCACCACCTTGACCTTGGTTTCGTTGCCGATGGCCTCGTCGCCCTTCTTGATGGTGCCGATGCGGCGGATGTCCAGGCGCACCGAGGCGTAGAACTTCAGCGCATTGCCGCCGGTGGTGGTTTCGGGCGAGCCGAACATCACGCCGATCTTCATGCGGATCTGGTTGATGAAGATGACCATGCAGTTGGTCTTCTTGATGGTGGCGGTGAGCTTGCGCAGCGCCTGGCTCATCAGGCGGGCCTGCAGGCCGGGCAGCGAGTCGCCCATTTCGCCTTCGATTTCGGCCTTGGGCGTGAGGGCGGCGACCGAGTCGACCACGATCAGGTCGACGGCGCCCGAGCGCACCAGCGAATCGACGATTTCGAGCGCCTGCTCGCCGGTGTCGGGCTGGCTGATGAGCAGGTCGGACAGGTTCACGCCGAGCTTCTGGGCGTACTGCACGTCGAGCGCGTGCTCGGCATCGACGAAGGCGCAGGTGCCGGCCTGCTTCTGCATCTCGGCGATGACCTGCAGCGTGAGCGTGGTCTTGCCCGAGGATTCCGGGCCGTAGATTTCGATCACGCGGCCGCGCGGCAGGCCGCCGACGCCCAGCGCGATGTCCAGGCCCAGCGAGCCGGTGGAAACCACCTGGACGTCTTCGAGCGCCTCGCCCTCGCCGAGCCGCATGATCGTGCCCTTGCCGAACTGCTTTTCGATCTGCGCCAGCGCGGCCTGCAGTGCCTTGGCCTTTTCGCTGCCTGCGACCGAGATGCTGGTGCCTTTGACGAGTGCGTCCATGAAGAAATCTCCTTGAAAATCAACGGTTTGTGTGTGACTGCAGTCCATCTGCTTTTAATTACAGGCTGGATGCTTGAACAGTAGTGTAGAGGCTCGTTGGTTTGAGTAAACCCATTTTTTGGTCAGTTTGCTTTACCATTTAGCCGATGGCCGAAAGCGCTTTTCCGACCGATCCGGACGCCTGGCGGCAGACCCACCTGGGCCGCCTGCTGGGCCATGCGATGCGCCGCTTCGACGAGCGCGTGCTCGAACTCATGGCGCACGACGTCGACGTGCCGCTGGCGCTGTCGAACCTCGCGGCGCGCGCCCAGGTGAGCGCCGCGCACGTCCACATCACGCGGCACCTGGCGCGCGAAGGCTCGCGCCTGACCGAACTGGCCGGGCGGGCCGGCATGACCAAGCAGGCGATGGGCGCACTGGTGGACCAGTGCGAGGCCTGGGGCCTGGTCACGCGCGGGCCCGACCCGCTCGACGCGCGGGCGCGGCGCGTGCTCTTCACCACCGACGGCCTCGCGTGGCTCGACGCCTTCCGCAGCGCGGTGACGCAGGCCGAGCGCGAGTTCCGCGCCAGCGTGGGCAACGACGTCGCCACCGTGGTAACCATCGGACTGGAAGCCTACACGGGGGGCTAGACTCGGCCACGGAGACATATGTGAACGCGGCGCCGGCGCGGCGCCCGAACCGGCCGGAGGTGGCTATGCGGATTCTGATTGCGGAAGACGACCAGGTGCTGGCCGATGCCCTGCTGCGCAGCCTGCGCACCTCGGGCGCGGCGGTCGACCATGTGGCGAACGGATCGCAGGCCGACACCGCGCTCATGACGCACAGCGAGTTCGACCTGCTGATCCTCGATCTCGGGCTGCCGAACCTGCATGGGATCGAGATCCTGAAGCGGCTGCGCGCACGCGGCTCGCAGCTGCCGGTGCTGGTGCTCACCGCGGCCGACAGCGTGGAGGAACGCGTCAAGGGCCTGGACCACGGCGCCGACGACTACATGGCCAAGCCCTTCAGCCTGCAGGAACTCGAGGCGCGCGTGCGCGCGCTCACGCGGCGCGGCATGGGCGCCACCAGCAACACGATCAAGCATGGCCCGCTGGTGTACGACCAGGCCGGCCGCGTGGCCACCATCGACGGCAAGATGGTCGAGCTCTCGGCGCGCGAACTGGGCCTGCTGGAGGTGCTGCTGCAGCGCGCGGGCCGCCTGGTCAGCAAGGACCAGCTGGTGGAGCGCCTGTGCGAATGGGGCGAGGAAGTGAGCCTCAACGCGATCGAGGTCTACATCCACCGCCTGCGCAAGAAGATCGAGAAGGGGCCGGTGCGCATTGCAACGGTTCGCGGCCTCGGCTACTGCCTCGAGAAGATTCCTTGACGCGCCACACGTAGTGCGCGAAGACCTCCGGGGGCGAGTCCTTTGAAACTTTTTCAGCGCGCGCAGCGCTCCCTGTTCGGCGAGATCCTCGACTGGATGCTCACGCCGCTGCTGCTGCTGGTGCCGGTGAGCATCGGCGTGACGTGGCTGGTGGCGCAGGGCATTGCCAATGCGCCCTTCGACCGCGCGCTCGAATACAACGTGCAGACGCTGGCGCGGCTGGTCACGGTGCAGCAGGGGCAGACGCAGTTCGTGCTGCCGCAGCCGGCGCGCGAGATCCTGCGGGCCGACGGCGCCGACCGCGTCTATTACCAGGTGCTCGACAGCCACGGCGCGCTGCTCAGCGGCGAACCCGACGTGCCGCACCCCAGCACCGACGAGCCCCCGGTCCCCGGCGTGGTCACGCTGCGCAACGGCGAGATGCGCGGCAAGTCGGTTCGCGTGGCCTCGCTCTGGCTCGCCGGCCCCGACAGCGACACGGAACCGGCGCTGCTGCAGGTGGCCGAGACGCGCGAGAAGCAGTCGGTGCTGGCCACCGAGATCATCAAGGGCGTGCTGCTGCCGCAGTTCGCGATCCTGCCGCTGGCCGTGCTGCTGATCTGGCTGGCGCTGGTGCGTGGCATCAAGCCGCTGTCGGTGGTGGAGGCGCGCATCCGCGAGCGGCGCCCGGGCGACCTGAGCCCGCTCGACGAATCGTCGGTGCCGCTCGAAGTGGTGCCGCTGGTCTCGTCGGTCAACGAGCTGCTGGACAAGCTCAACGATTCGATCCACACGCAAAAGCGCTTCCTGGCGGATGCGGCGCACCAGCTCAAGACGCCGCTCGCGGGCCTGCGCATGCAGGCCGACCTGGCGCAGCGCGAGGGCGCCAATGCCGACGAGCTCAAGCAGTCGCTCAAGCAGATCGGCCGCGCCAGCGTGCGCGCCACCCACACGGTGAACCAGCTGCTCTCGCTCGCGCGCGCCGAAAGCACCGGCGCCGGCACCGGCCGCCAGCCCTGCGACCTGGCCCGGCTCACCATCGAGGTGGTGCGCGAAGCGGTGCCGCGCGCGATCGAGAAGCGCATCGACCTGGGCTACGACGGCGCCGAGGCGGGCGCACCCGGCGTGGTGATCGAAGGCAACCAGACCCTGCTGAAGGAACTGGTGCGCAACCTGCTCGACAACGCGATCAACTACACGCCCTCGACGGCCGAGCACCCCGGCGTGATCACCGCGCGCGTGCTGGCCGACCCCTTCGGCCACGTGGTGCTGCTGCAGGTGGAGGACAACGGGCCGGGCATTGCGGAGGCCGACCGCGAGCTGGTGTTCGAGCCGTTCTACCGCGTGCTCGGCAACGAGGCCGACGGCTCGGGGCTGGGCCTGCCGATCGTGCGCGAGATCGCCAACCAGCACCATGCACAGGTGAAGCTGGAAGACGCCCATCCGGGCCGGCAGCCGCCGGGGGCGCGCTTCACGGTGCGCTTCGAGGGCGAAGCAGCCGCGCCCTGAAACGCAGCGCGTTCAGGGTGCGCTCTTGGCGTCCTTGCGGATCTGGAGCCACTCGGGATGCACCTGGCGCGCGAGGCGCTGCGGTTCGCGCTCGTTGAAACCCGCCGGCGCCAGGCCGAAGCCGGCAAGGTCGCCGCGCGACCACAGCCAGTAGCCGAGGTTGGCGATGAGCAGGGCCATCAGCACCAGGCGCAGCTTCATGATGGCCAGCCTCAGAACGCCATGCCGCGCGGGCGCACGCTGACTTCGTCGCTCGAGACCAGCTGCAGCCCGTCGGCCGTGCGCACCTGGAGCTCGCCGCCCCAGGCCACGCCTTCGCACAGGCCGAAGCTGCCGTCGCTGAGCTGAACCTCCCGGCCGCGCAAGGCGTCGCGCGCGGCAAAGCGTTCGGCAAACGGCGCGAAGCCCTGCGCCTCGAAGACCTGCACGCTGCGCACCAGCGGCGCGGCCAGCGCGGCCAGCACCTCGGGCGCGGCGGCATCGGGGCGCCACTGGCGCAGCCAGGCCGGCGGGGTGCGCATGCCATCGGCCTCGCGCGGGCCGATGTTGATGCCGATGCCGATCACCAGGTAGCGCGGCGGGGCCGGCACATCGGCACGGCCCGTGTGCGGCATGGCGGTTTCGATCAGGATGCCGGCCAGCTTGCGGTCGTTCACCCACAGGTCGTTGGGCCACTTGAGCGCAACCTTGGCGTCGCCCGAGGGATCGAGGCTTTCCGCCACGCTCACGCCCACGGCCAGCGAGAGGCCCGCCCAGTCGCGCGGCGCGAGCGGCAGGCCCAGCGAGAAGGTGAGGGAGGCGGCGGTTTTTTCTTCGCTCTGCTGTGCGCTCTGCCAGGGCCGGCCGAGCCGGCCGCGCCCCGCGGTCTGGCGCTCGGCCACCAGCAGCACCGGCGCGACACGTCCGGCGCGCGCGCGGCGCATCAGCTCGGTGTTGGTCGAATCGATCTCGACCACGGCCTCGACCGCGAAGCCGGGCAGCAGCGGCGCCACCGCCGCGGCGATCCGGTCTTCGAACCAGCCAGCCTTGGTGTCCATGCTCAGCCCTTGCCGGCCTCGTCCTTCCCGGACTTCTTTTTTTCGGACTTCTTGTCAGCCTTCTTTTCGGCTTTCTTGTCCGCCTTCTTGGCTTCCTTCCTCTCGGCCTTTTTCTTGTCGGCCTTCTTTTTGGCCTTTTTCTTCTTTTTCTTTTCCTCGTCTTCGTCCTTGGGCGTCAGCAGCGTGCCGCGGCAACTCTCGGAGCCGCACCAGCAGGGGAATTCGGACAGCAGCTTCGGCGTGTAGGGCTCGTCGATGATCAGGCCGTAGTCGTAGTTGAGCTCTTCGCCTGCGGCGATGTTGCGCAGCGCCTTGATATAAACGCGCCCATTGATCTCGTCGGCCTCGCAGTTCGGCTCGCACGAATGATTGATCCAGCGGGCCGCGTTGCCCTTGACGTTGCCGTCGATCACGCGCCCGTCGTCGATGTGGAAGTAGAAGGTGTGGTTCGGCTGGGCCGGGTCGTGCGGATGGCGGCGCAGCGCCTCTTTCCAGCTGATGACCTCGCCCTTGTATTCGATCAGCGTCTCGCCTTCGGCCAAGTCGTCCACGGCGAACACGCCGTTGCCGTGGACATCCGAACGCCGCATCTGGATGCGGCGGCCGGCGAATTGTGGGGATTTGGAAGGCATCGCCGAAGTCTGTTAGGTTGAATATGCACACATGCGCGTGTGCGCGTGTGCACACGCGGGAAGCCGCAGAGTATAGAGAGCCCTCAGATGACAAAGACTTTGGTAATCGCAGAAAAGCCGTCGGTGGCACAGGACATCGTCCGTGCACTCACGCCGGTGGCCGGCAAGTTCGACAAACATGACGAGCATTTCGAGAACGACAGCTATGTCGTGACCAGCGCTGTCGGCCACCTGGTCGAAATCCAGGCGCCCGAGGAGTTCGACGTCAAGCGGGGCAAGTGGAGCTTCGCGAACCTGCCGGTGATTCCGCCTCATTTCGACCTGAAGCCGGTCGACAAGACCAAGACGCGCCTGAACGCCGTGGTCAAGCAGGCCAAGCGCAAGGACGTGACACAACTCATCAACGCCTGCGACGCGGGCCGCGAGGGCGAGCTGATCTTCCGGCTGATCGAGCAGTACGCGGGCGGCAAGACCGGCCTGAACAAGCCGGTCAAGCGCCTGTGGCTGCAGTCGATGACGCCGCAGGCCATCCGCGACGGCTTCGACGCGCTGCGCACCGAAAAGCAGATGCAGGGCCTGGCCGACGCCGCGCGCTCGCGCTCCGAGGCCGACTGGCTGGTGGGCATCAACGGCACGCGCGCCATGACGGCCTTCAATTCGCGCGACGGCGGCTTCTTCCTGACGACGGTGGGCCGCGTGCAGACGCCCACGCTGTCGGTGGTGGTCGAGCGCGAGGAGAAGATCCGCAAGTTCGTGAGCCGCGACTACTGGGAAATCCACGGCGCGTTCCAGGCCGAGGCCGGCCAGTACCCCGGCAAGTGGTTCGACGCCAACTTCAAGAAGCCGCCGCCGGGCCCCGACGGCACGGCCGACGCGGAGATCCGCGCCGACCGCGTGTGGAGCGAGCGCGAGGCGCGCGAGATTGCCGATGCGGCGCGCGGCAAGCCCGCCACCGTCACCGAGGAAAGCAAGCCCACCACCCAGGCCTCGCCGATGCTGTTCGACCTGACCTCGCTGCAGCGCGAGGCCAACGGCCGCTTCGGCTTTTCGGCCAAGACCACGCTGGCGCTGGCGCAGAGCCTGTACGAACGCCACAAGGCGCTGACTTATCCGCGGACCGACTCGCGCGCGCTGCCCGAAGACTACCTGCCGGTGGTGAAGGACACCATGAAGATGCTCGCCGCCAGCGGCATGAAGCACCTGGCGCCCTTCGCGCAGCAGGCGGTCGACGGCAGCTACGTGAAGCCGAACAAGCGCATCTTCGACAACGCCAAGGTGTCGGATCACTTCGCCATCATTCCCACGCTGCAGGCGCCGAGCGGCCTCTCCGACGCCGAGCAGAAGCTCTACGACTTCGTGGTGCGCCGCTTCCTGTCGGTGTTCTTCCCGAGCGCCGAATTCCAGGTGACCACCCGCATCAGCACGGTGGAAACCGGCGGCAAGAAGTACCCCTTCCGCAGCGACGGCAAGGTGCTGGTCAAGCCGGGCTGGCTCGCCATCTGGGGCAAGGAAGCCATCAATGACGACGACGAGAAGGACGGCAAGAACCTGGTCGTGGTGAAGCCGGGCGAGACGGTGAAGACCGAATCGGCCGACCTGAAGGCGCTGAAGACCCGGCCGCCGGCACGCTATTCGGAAGCCACGCTGCTGGGCGCGATGGAAGGCGCCGGCAAGACCATCGACGACGACGAGCTGCGCGAGGCCATGCAGGAGAAGGGCCTGGGCACGCCAGCCACGCGCGCGGCCACCATCGAAGGCCTGATCACCGAGAAGTACATGCTGCGCGAAGGCCGCGAGCTGATCCCGACAGCCAAGGCCTTCCAGCTCATGACGCTGCTGCGCGGCCTGGGCGTGGAGGAACTCTCCAAGGCCGAGCTCACGGGCGAGTGGGAATACAAGCTGGCGCAGATGGAGAAGGGCGCGCTGAGCCGCGACGCCTTCATGCGCGAGATCGCCGAGATGACGCAGCACATCGTCAAGAAGGCGAAGGAATACGACCGCGACACCGTGCCGGGCGACTACGCGACGCTGTCGACCCCATGCCCCAACTGCGGCGGCGTGGTGAAGGAGAACTACCGCCGCTACAGCTGCACCGGCAAGGCGGGGCAGGAACCCTGCGGCTTCTCGTTCGGCAAGTCGCCGGCGGGGCGCACCTTCGAGGTGGCCGAGGCGGAAGTGCTGCTGCGCGACAAGCACATCGGCCCGCTGGAGGGCTTTCGCTCCAAGGCCGGCTGGCCGTTCACGTCCGAGATCGTCCTCAAGTACGACGAAGAGGCGAAGAACTGGAAGCTGGAGTTCGACTTCGGCGACGACAAGAACGCCGACACCGGCGAGATCGTCGATTTCAGCGAGCAGGACACGGTGGGCCCGTGCCCGGTCTGCGGCGCGCCGGTGTTCGAGCACGGCAGCAACTACGTCTGCGAGAAGTCGGTGCCCACCACCGCGCAGCCGACGCCGAGCTGCACCTTCAAGACCGGCAAGATCATCCTGCAGCAGCCGGTGGAGCGCGCGCAGATGGAAAAGCTGCTCGCCACCGGCAAGACCGACCTGCTCGACAAGTTCGTGAGCATGCGCACGCGCCGCGCCTTCAAGGCCTTCCTGACCTGGAACGCCGAGGAGGGCAAGGTGACCTTCGAATTCGCGCCGCGCGAAGGCGGCAGCAAGTTCCCGCCGCGCAAGACCTTCGGCAAGGCGCCGGCCGCCGGCAAGACCGCGGCGGCCAAGAAGGTGGCGGCGAAGAAGACACCCGCCGCCAAGAAGGCGCCGGCCGCGAAGAAGGCCGCGGCGCCGCGCAAGCCCGGTGCGGGCCTGAAGCCCAGCGACTCGCTGGCCGCGGTGATCGGCGCCGAACCGGTGGCGCGCACCGAGGTCATCAAGAAGCTCTGGGACTACATCAAGGCCAACGGCCTGCAGGACGCGGCCAACAAGCGCGCGATCAATGCCGACGCCAAGCTCAAGCCGGTGTTCGGCAAGGACCAGGTGACGATGTTCGAGCTCGCGGGCATCGTGGGCAAGCACCTCTCGGCGCCATGAGGGCGGGGCGCAGGCATTTCGCCGCCGGCCTGGTTGCCGGCGCCGCGGCGTTGCTGCTTGCCGGCACGGCCGGCCTGGCGCAGGCCGCGGCGTGGCCCGACCGGCCCGTGAAGCTGGTGGTGCCGTTCCCGCCCGGGCAGGCCACCGACATCTTCGCGCGCGCGCTGGCCGAGCAGCTCGGCAAGCGGCTGGGCCAGCCGGTGATCGTGGACAACAAGGCCGGTGCCGGCAGCAACATCGGCACCGACTTCGTGGTGCGCTCGCCGCCCGACGGCTACACGCTGGTGGTGGCCGGCAGTGCGATGGCGGTGAACCAGACGCTCTACGCCAAGCCGGGCTTCGACCCGCGCAAGGACCTGGTGGGCATCTCGCTCGTCGCCACGGTGCCGCTGGTGTTCCTGGCCACGCCCGAAAGCGGCATCCGCAGCATGGCCGAGCTGGCCGCGCGCGCCAAGGCCGAGCCCGGCAGGCTGAGCTATGCGAGCGCGGGCATCGGCGGCACGCAGCACCTGTCGGGCGAGATGTTCAAGTCGGCCGCGCGTGTCTTCATCACCCACATTCCGTACCGCGGCAGCGGGCCGGCGCAGTCGGACTTCCTGGGCAACCAGATTCCGCTGATGGTCGACTCGGTGACGGCCGCGCTGCCGCACATCAAGGCGGGCAGGGCGATTGCGCTGGCGGTGACCTCGGCCAAGCGCTCCTCGCAGCTGCCCGACGTGCCCACCGTGCGCGAAAGCGGCGTGGCCGGCACCAGGGACTTCGAGGCCGTGGGCTGGCTCGGCCTGATGGCGCCGCGCGGCACGCCGGGCGAGATCACGGCGCGGCTGAACCAGGAAGTGACCGACATCCTGAAGAGCGAGCAGATGGCGCGCTTCATCCGCGACCGGGGCTCCGAGCCCGCGCCCACCACGGGCGCCGAGTTCGACCGCTTCGTGGCGAACGAGATCCAGCGCTGGGGCGGCGCAGTGAAGGCCTCGGGCGCCAAGCCCGAGTAGCCCACGGGGCCGGTCAGGCGAGGGCCGGCGGCGTTTCCGCGCTGCGATCGGCATCCGCCAGCAGCCAGCGGCGGAAGTGGTCGAGCGTGGCCAGTTGCCCGCGGCCCTCGGGGTAGCAGAACCAGTAGCCCTGGTCGCCGCGGTAGCCGCCGCCCGGCAGCGGCTCGTCGACCAGCCCGGAGGCGATTTCGTCCTGCACCAGGCAGCGCGGCACCAGCGCCACGCCCATGCCCACCATCACCGCGCGGATCATGGTCTGGAACTGGTCGAACTGCGGGCCGGCGAGCGGATCGAGCCCGCGCACGCCATGCGCCTCGCTCCATTGCAGCCACGATTGCGGCACCGTCACGTGGCGCAGCAAGGTGCAGCGCGCCACGTCCTGCGGCGTGCGGATGGCGGCTTCGGCCAGCTCCGCGCGCGGCGCGATCAGCGCCACGTCCTGCCCCGCGAGGTAGTGCGAGCGCGCACCGGGCCAGTGGCCGTCGCCGAACAGGATGGCGCAGTCGAGTTCGGGCCGCTCGAAGTCGTAGCCGTGCACGAAGGGCACGAAATGCAGCGTGATCTGGGGATGCAGGCGCTGGAAATCGGGCAGGCGCGGAATCAGCCACTTGGCGCCGAAGGTGGGCAGGGTGGACAGATGCAGCGCGCCGCCGCCGTCGTCGCTGGTGATGAACTCCAGCGTGGCCGCCTCCAGCTGCGCGAGCACGGCGCGCACGGCCTTCTCGTAGCGCTCGCCCGCGGGCGTGAGCGCCAGCCGCTTGCGGCTGCGCTCGAACAGCGGCGCGCCGATCCAGCGCTCCAGCTCCTGCACCTGCTTGCTGACCGCGCCCTGCGTCAGGTGCAGCGCCTCGGCGGCGCGCGAGACGCCGCCGAAGCGCACCACGGTGGAAAAGGCGCGCAGCAGGTTCAGCGGCGGATTGAGGCGGCGGAGCGACATGGCGGGATGCCCATTAAAACATTCCAAATCAGAATGTTAGCTGGTCTATCCTTTGCTTCAAGTGACGCAGCAACTTTTGCTTCATTACTTCCGTCCCATTGGAAAAATCCCCATGCAACGTCGTCATCTTCTTTCCGCCCTGGCCGCTGTTTCTGTCGCTCCTGGAATATCCTTTGCCCAGCAAGGCAAGCCGATCCGCATGATCGTGCCCTTCCCGCCCGGCGGCGCCACCGACATCACGGCGCGCGTGCTGTCGGAGCCGCTGGCCAAGATCCTCCAGCAGCCCGTGGTCATCGACAACCGCGCCGGTGCCGGCGGCTCCATCGGCATGGCCGAAGTGGCCCGCTCGGCGCCGGACGGCCTCTCGTTCGGCGTGGCCACGCTCTCCACGCACGGCGTGAACCCGGCCGTGTACCAGAAGCTGCCCTACGACCCGGTCAAGGGCTTCGTCGCCGTGACCGAGCTGGTGAAGGCGCCGGGCGTGGTCGTCATCAACCCGCGCGTCCTGCCGGTGAACAGCTTCGCGGAACTCGTGAAGTACCTGAAGGCCAATCCGGGCAAGGTGTCGTACGCATCGCCGGGCAACGGCACCATCGGCCACATGTGGGGCGAACTCTTCAAGAGCAGCACCGGAACCTCGATGGTGCACATCCCCTATCGCGGTGCGGGCCCGGCCATCAACGACGTGCTCGCGGGCGAGGTGCCGGTGTACTTCGACCAGGTGGCCTCGTCGCTGCCGCACGTGAAGGCGGGCAAGCTGAAGGCGCTGGCCGTGTCCTGGAGCAGCCGGCTCGACGTGCTGCCCGAAGTGCCGACCTACCGCGAGCTCGGCCATCCGGCCAACAACGATCCGTCGTGGTTCGGGCTGGTGGCGCCCGCCGGCACGCCGGCCGACATCGCGCTGCGCATGCAGCAGGCCGTGGCCACGGCGCTGAAGGACAGCACGGTGCGCGAGCGCCTGGCGCTGCAGGGGCTCTACGCGTCGGGCACCACGCCGGCCGAGTTCGCGAAGCAGATCGACAGCGAGATCGAGAAGATGAAAAAAGTCGCCGCCTTCGCCCGCATCCGATTGGACTGATCTCGCCTGCCTATGCATCCTGTTCTGAAGCTCATCCAAACCCGCGCCCAGGTGACCAGCGTCGCCGGGCACACGCCGCTGGTGCTCGATTCGCCGCACAGCGGCACCGTCTACCCCGAGGACTTCCGGCCCGTGTGCGACCTGGCCACGCTGCGTCGGGCCGAGGACACGCACGTCGAGAAGCTCTATGCCTTTGCGCCCGCCATGGGCGCGGCGTGGATCGAGGCGCACTTTCCGCGCAGCTACCTGGACGCCAACCGCGACACCACCGAGCTGGACACCGCGCTGCTCGACGGCCCCTGGAGCGAGCCCCTGTCGACCGACCCGCGCGTGCTTTCCAAGGTGCGCCTCGGCAAGGGCCTGGTCTGGAAGCTCACCGACGAGGGCCTGCCGATCTACGACCGGCTGCTCGGCGTGGACGAGGTGCGCGGGCGCATCGACAACTGCTGGCGGCCCTACCACGCGGCGGTGGCCGAGGCCATCGACGCGGCGCATGCGCGGCACGGCTACAGCATCCACATCAACTGCCACTCGATGCCGGCGATTGCGGGCAGCCATGCCACCGATTTCCCGGGGCTCGTGCATGCGGACTTCGTGATCGGCGACCGCGACGGCAGCACCGCCGACCCGGCGCTGTCGCAAAGGATCTGCGAGCACCTGCGCGCGCGCGGCTACAGCGTGGACTACAACCACCCCTACAAGGGCGTGGAACTGGTGCGCCGGCATGGCCGGCCGGCCGGGCACCGGCACAGCATCCAGGTCGAGGTCAACCGCAAGCTCTACATGGACGAGGCCACGCTGGCGCTGGACGAAGCGGGCGCGGCGCGGCTGCGGCAGGACCTGCAGTCGATGGTGGCGATGCTGCTGGCGACCGATCCGCGCTGATCGACAACAACCCTGCCGCCGGCGGGTGTGTTGTTACAGGGCCGGAAAAGCGCCGGCCTATAGTGGCCGCAAGTCTCACCATTGCCTGGAGTTTTCCGTGAAGCCATTCATTGCAGCTGTTCTTGCCATCGCGATGGGCGCCCTGGCGGCGGGCTGCGCCGGCGCAGGGTCGGCAGGCAACAGCGACCGTGCCACCTCGTCGTCGGGCAGCGGCGTCACGGTGTTCGGCACCATCGATGCGGGCGTCAGCGGCAACACGAACCGTTCCGAGCGGCGCTAGCCAGCGCCGGCCAATCGCCAGTCCGTCGCCCGTCAGCGCCGCAGCAGCGCCTGGCGCAGCACCCGCGCCGCGCGGTCGCGGATCCGGCCGTGCCCTGCATCCGGCACGGTACGCGGCGCGACCTTCGCGGTGGCGCAAGCCCACAGAAAGTCGTGCAGGATCGGCGTGTCGTCCACCGTCTCGGTGCTGCCGTACTTGTGGAATTCGGGGTGCCACTGCGTGGCGGCGATGTAGCTGCGGCCCTTGTCGGCGCTGCGGCGGATGGCCTCGGGCACGCGGTCGGGCAGGCTCCAGGCCTCGATCTCGAAACCCGGCGCGAGGTCTTTCACGCCCTGGTGGTGGATGCTGTTGACCTTGGCGGTCTTCACCTCGGGATAGAGCTTGGCCAGGCGCGTGCCCTCCACGATCTCGATCTGGTGGAAGTTCTGGTCGTAGGTCACCGGGTCGCGGTGACGGACGGTTTCGGGGTGCTCGTGCTGCGCCTCGATGTCCTGGTAGAGCGTGCCGCCGAAGGCAACGTTGATCAGCTGCAGCCCGCGGCAGACGCCGAAGATGGGCTTGCCGGCCTGTTCAAAGGCCTCGACCAAGGCCAGGTCGTACAGGTCGCGAATGCGGTCGCCCACCCATGCGTCCTTGAGCGGCACCTCGCCGTAGCTGCCGGGCCAGACGTCGGCGCCGCCGTGCATCACGACGCCGTCGAGCCATTCGGCGTAGTGCGAGAGCTTGGTGTCGCCGCGGGCGGTTTCACCCGTGGGGCAAGGCACCATCACCACCATGGCACCGGCCGACATGAGCCAGTGCGCGATGGACTGCTCGACGTACTGCAGCGTCTTGTTGGTGAAGAGCGAACGCGCCGGATCGGCATGGGAAAAGCAGGCGGACAAGCCGATCTTCAGCCGGGCGGAAACTGGTTGCGGCATCGCGGGACGAGCAGGGCGTGCTGTGCGAAAAGGAAAGTCCATTGTGACGCTTTGGCCTCTCGCACGGGGTCGGACGACACGCCAAGTATGCTTTCAACGCCGCCACGACCAAGAAGGAAGACAAGCCATGAAAACGATCAAGGGCCCGGCCATATTCCTGGCCCAGTTCGCCGGGGACGAAGCCCCGTTCAATTCGCTCGACGGCATTGCCGGCTGGGCCGCCGGGCTGGGCTACAAGGGCGTGCAGATCCCGAGCTGGGACGCGCGCCTGTTCGACCTGAAGAAAGCCGCCGAGAGCAGGACCTACTGCGACGAGGTCAAGGGCACGCTCGCCGGGCACGGCCTCGAGATCACCGAGCTGTCGACCCATCTGCAGGGCCAGCTGGTCGCGGTGCATCCGGCCTACGACGCGGGCTTCGACGGCTTCGCGGCGCCCGAGGTGCGCGGCGACCCGGTGCGGCGCCAGCAATGGGCGGTGGAGCAATTGCACTTCGCGGCCAAGGCCTCGGCCAACCTGGGGCTCACGGCGCACGCCACCTTCTCGGGCGCGCTGGCCTGGCCGTACCTCTACTCGTGGCCGCCGCGCCCGCCGGGACTCATCGAGGAGGCCTTCGACGAACTCGCGCGCCGCTGGCGCCCGATCCTCGATGCCTTCGACGCGGCGGGCGTGGACGTGGGCTACGAGATCCATCCGGGCGAAGACCTGCACGACGGCGTGAGCTACGAGATGTTCCTGGAGCGCGTGAACAACCATCCGCGCGCCTGCCTGCTGTACGACCCGAGCCACTTCATGCTGCAGCAGCTCGACTACCTGGCCTACATCGACCACTACCACGAGCGCATCAAGATCTTCCACGTGAAGGACGCCGAGTTCAACCCGACCGGCAAGCAGGGCGTGTACGGCGGCTTCCAGAGCTGGATCAACCGGGCGGGCCGCTTCCGCTCGCTGGGCGACGGGCAGGTGAACTTCAAGGCCATCTTCTCGAAGATGGCGCAGTACGACTTCCCCGGCTGGGCGGTGCTCGAATGGGAGTGCTGCATCAAGCACCCCGAGGACGGCGCGCGCGAAGGGGCCGCCTTCATCGCCGACCACATCATCCGCGTGGCCGACCGGGCCTTCGACGACTTCGCGGCGGGCGGCGTGGACGTGGCCGCGAACCGGCGGATGCTCGGGATCGGCTGAAGCCCCTTCAGAGCAGCGCCGCGAGCCGCCGGACCGCGCCGTCGATCTGCGATTCGCCGATCAGGCCGTAGCCGAACGCAAGGCCGTTGGGCACGCCGGGTGCCTGCGGGTCCAGCGCGAAGCGCGACAGCGGCGGCAGCGTGATGCCCGCTGCCGCGGCGCGCTCGACCACCGTGTCGGCCCGCGTGTCGCCGCGCAGCCAGGCCGACAGGTGCAGCCCCGCGTTGGACGGAATCGCTTCGAGCCGGCCTGCGCCATGGCGCACCAGCGCTTGGAGCAAGGCCGTGCGGCGCGCGCCGTAGATCTTGCGCATCTTGCGGATGTGCCGCGCCAGGTGCCCTTCGGCAATGAAGGCGGCCAGCGCCTCCTGTTCCAGCACCGGGCCATGCCAGTCGGCCAGCTCGCGCGCACGCACCAGCGCCGCGCGCGCCCACGGCGGCGCGACCACGAAGCCGAGCCGCAGCGCGGGGAACAGGCTCTTCGAGAAGGTGCCGACATAGAAGACCGACTCGGCGCGGTCGAGCGTCTGCAGCGCGTCGAGCGGGCGGCCGGCGAAGCGGAATTCGCTGTCGTAGTCGTCCTCGATCACGACCGCATGGCGTGCGCGTGCGAAGGCCAGCAGCGCCGCGCGCCGCTGCGGCGACATCGCGACGCCGGTGGGGAACTGGTGCGAGGGCGTCACGCAGATCACGCGCGCCTCGGACGGCAGGCGGTCCACGCACAGGCCCTCGACATCGGTCGGCACGGCGACCACCTTGGCGCCCGCGGCCGTCATCGCCTCGCGCAGCGAGGGATAGAAGAGCTGCTCGACCGCGACCACCGTGCGCCCCGGCACAACGAGGATGCGCGAAAGCAGCCCGAAGGCCTGCTGCGCACCGGCCGTGACCACGATGTCGCCGGCGGTGCAGCCGACCGCGCGCGTGAACGACACGTGCTTTGCGATCGCCTCGCGCAATGCGGCCTGGCCTTGCGGGTCGGCGTAGTCGGCCGGCTCGCGCGCCAGGCGCCGCAGCGCGCGGTCGGACAGGCGGCGCCAGATGTCGAAGGGAAAGGCGCCGATGTCGGGCAGGCCGACGCGGAAGTCGTCGCGCGACCGCTGGGGCTGCAGCGTGGGCGCGAGGTCGGCGCCGGGCACGTTCAGCGGTACCAGCCGCGGGTCGCGCCGGCCCGCCGCGCTTCCCGTGCGGGAAGGCCGGCCGCGGCGCGACGGCGGCAGCGTGTCGGCCACGTAAGTGCCGGCCCCGGGGCGCGCCAGCAGGTAGCCCTCGCTCAGCAGCAGGTCGTAGGCCGCGAGCATGGTGTTGCGCGACACGCCCAGGCGCTGCGCGAGCGCGCGCGTGGCGGGCAGGCGCGCGCCGGGCTGCAGCCGGCCGTCGAGGATGGCGACGCGCAGCTGACGGTGCAGCTCGCGCAGCAGATTGCGCGAGCCGGCGCCCGGCAGGCGGATGGCGAGCTCGAAAAAGTGGATCCATGAATCTTGCCAATTGTGGTTCTTTTGAAGAGCCGCCTGCAAGCCTATTCTGAAGGCCTCAGCACGCTCACCGGAGTCCCGCCATGAACACCGATTCCAGCATTGCCCCGCAGCCGCAGCCCGCAGAACGCCTGCCCCTCGGCCTCGCCTGGCTCGCGCTCGGCGCCTTCGCCATCGGCACCGAAAGCTTCATGGTCGCCGGCCTGCTGCCGGCGCTGGCGGCCGACCTGCAAGTGAGCGCCACGCGCGCCGGGCAGCTGGTGCTGCTGTTCGCGCTGAGCTACGCCATCGGCTCACCGCCGATGGCCGCGCTGTGCGCACGCTTCGGCCGGCGGCCCCTTTTGATCGCCAGCCTCGCGGCCTTCTCGGGCCTCACGCTGGCCGCCTCGATGGCGCAGGGATTCGCCCAGCTGGCGCTGGCGCGGGTTGCGCTGGGCCTGGTGGCGGGCGTGTTCCTGCCGACCGCGAGCGCAGTGGCGGCGGCCATGGTGTCGCCGGCGCTGCGCGGCCGGGCGCTCGCCATCGTGACCGGCGGCGGTACGGTGGCGGTCGCGCTCGGCGTGCCGCTGGGCGCCTGGATCGCGGGCTGGGGCGGCTGGCGCACGGCCTACCTGCTGATCGCCGCAGTGGCGGCGCTGGCGACCTGGGGCCTGGCCATCGGTTTGCCGCGCGGCCGGGCACCGGCATCGGCCGCCGCGCGCAGCATGCCGTCCTTCTCGGTGACCCGCGAACCCGGCGTGCTGCCGGCGCTGCTGACCACCACGCTGTGGGCCACCGGCGGCTTCAGCTTCTACACCTACATCGCGCTGTTCCTGGCGGGCACGCTGGGCTTCGGCGCAGAGGGCGTGAGCGCCGTGTTCTGCGCCATCGGGGTGGCGGCCGCCATCGGCACCGCGGCCGGCGGGTGGGCCACCGACCGCTTCGGTGCCGATCGCGTGGCGCAGGGCTTCGCGCTGATGCTGGTGCTGATCCTGGGCGGGCTCTCGTTCTCGGCGCAGATGCTGCCGCGCGGCCTGGCGCTGCCGCTGGTCGTCGGGCTGTCGGCGCTCTGGGGCTTCGCGGGCTGGGGCTTCGGCCCGGCGCAGGCGGTGCGGCTGATCCGGCTGGCGCCGGACCGCGCGCCGATGACGCTGTCGCTCAACGCCTCGGCGGTCTACCTCGGCATCGCGGCAGGCTCGGCGCTGGGCGGCGCGGTGATCGAACTGGTCGGCGTGAGCGCAGTGGGCTGGGTCGGCGCAGCCTGCCAGCTCACGGGACTGGGCCTGATGTTGCGCACAGCCCACAAGTCGCGGGCCGCGCTTTCATCGTCGACATCACCGCTGACGGCCTGACAGCACCATGTTTCGCTATGTTTTCAATAGCAAGCATCGCAGGAGCGACCGTCCCTTGCGGCACGATCCTGCCCGGGCTCGCTTTTAAGACGAGCAACTGTCATGCCCGTCAAGCTATAATGGCGGGTTCGTTTCGATACCACGACGAAGCACTTCGTCCTTACGCCGGCTGACCTGTACTGTCCCTTGGATTTTTCAGGCCCCTTCACTTTCAGCCGGCTTCACAGTGTGTTGGAGCGCCAGACCGGGCGCCCATGATTGCCACCACTGCCTTCGTTCTTGTTGAAGCGAATAGCGCGTCCGCCGCGCCATTCCGGCCGGCCCACGCCCGTTTTCAATTATTTTTTCGGCATTTTGCGCACACTTCTTGCGCACGGTGCCAAGGCTTCATGGACATCATTCAACACAGTATCGCGGTGGGCAAGTACCTTGTTTCCCCGCTCATTCGCCACCAGGACGACGGCAATTTCGCCGCGTCCGTCTCGATCCGCTCCGGCCGGGGCAGCGGCATGCACGACCGCGTGATGCGTTTCACGCCGCGCTTTGCCAGCCACGCCGCCGCGGCGCGCTATGCCGTCGCCCAGGGCCTCGGCTGGGTGCGCGAACGCCACCCCCGCCGTGCGCCGCTCGCCTTGCCGTGCGCGGGCTGAAACAATCACGCCCATCTTCATCTCCAACACACATCGAACGAGAATTCAGAGGTAATCACCCATGCCCAAGGAAGAACTGATCGAAATGAACGGCGCAGTGACCGAAGTCCTGCCCGACTCGCGCTACCGCGTGACGCTCGACAACGGCCATCAGCTGATCGCCTACAGCGGCGGCAAGATGCGCAAGCACCACATCCGCATCCTGGCGGGTGACAAGGTGTCGCTCGAACTCTCGCCCTACGACCTGACCAAGGGCCGTATCACCTTCCGCCACCTGGAGCGTCGCGGCCCGCCGCCGACCAACTCCGGCAACAACAACGCACCTCGCCGCTGATCCGCGACGGACGAAGGGCCTTGGCAAGCGCCCCGCGGCGGGCGCTTGGCGAGGCCTTTGTTTTTGTTGCGGCCGTTCGGCTGCAAAACGATGACCACATCCCCTTCCACAGCCGGCGGCCCCCAGGCCCAGGCCGACCACGGCTTTGCCACGCTGGCGCTCTCGCCCCAGATGCTGGCCAACCTCACGCAGCTCGGCTACACGCAGATGACGGCGATCCAGGCGGCCGCGCTGCCGCCGGCGCTGCTCGGCAAGGACCTGATCGCGCAGGCCAAGACCGGCAGCGGCAAGACCGCCGCCTTTGCGCTGGCGCTGCTTTCCAACCTGAACCCGCGCCGCTTCGCCATCCAGGCGATGGTGCTGTGCCCGACGCGCGAACTGGCCGACCAGGTCACGACCGAAATCCGCCGCCTGGCGCGCGCCGAGGAAAACATCAAGGTGGTCACGCTCTGCGGCGGCGTCGCGCTGCGCGGGCAGATTGCCAGCCTGGAGCACGGCGCGCACATCGTGGTGGGCACGCCGGGCCGCATCATGGACCACCTGGAGCGCGAGAACCTGAACCTCGAGGCACTCAACACGCTGGTGCTCGACGAAGCCGACCGCATGCTCGACATGGGCTTCTTCGACGACATCGTGAAGGTGGCGCGCCAGTGCCCCAAGGAGCGCCAGACGCTGCTGTTCTCGGCCACCTACCCCGAAGGCATCGCCAAGCTCGCGCAGCAGTTCATGAAGAGCCCGCAGCAGATCACGGTGCAGGCACAGCATGAAGGCAGCAAGATCCGCCAGCGCTGGTACCAGGTGAAGGAAAGCGAACGGCTGCATGCCGTGAGCCTCTTGCTCGACCATTTCCGCCCCGTGAGCACGCTGGCCTTCTGCAACACCAAGCAGCAGTGCCGCGACCTCGTCGAGGTGCTGCAGGGCCAGGGCTTCAGCGCGCTGGCGCTGTTCGGCGAGCTGGAGCAGCGCGAGCGCGACCAGGTGCTGGTGCAGTTTGCCAACCGCAGCTGCTCGGTGCTGGTGGCCACCGACGTGGCGGCGCGCGGGCTGGACATCGCGCAGCTCGAAGCCGTGATCAACGTCGACGTGACGCCCGATTCCGAAATCCACATCCACCGCATCGGCCGCACCGGCCGCGTGGGCCAGCAGGGCGGCGCCGAGGGCCTCGCGCTGAACCTGGCCAGCATGGACGAGATGGGCAGCGTCGGCAAGATCGAGCAGCTGCAGGGCCGCGAATCCGAATGGCACGAACTGGCCGAGCTCACGCCGGCCAAGGGCGCACCGCTCGCGCCGCCCATGGCCACGCTGCAGATCGTGGGCGGGCGCAAGGAAAAGATCCGCGCCGGCGACGTGCTGGGCGCGCTGACCGGCGATTGCGGCTACGCCAAGGACCAGATCGGCAAGATCAACGTCAACGAGTTCTCGACCTACGTGGCCGTGGAGCGCGCCATTGCGGCCGAAGCGGCACGCAAGCTCTCGAGCGGCCGCGTGAAGGGCAAGAGCGTGAAAGTGCGCCTGCTGGAGCTCTGAAAGAAACCCTGTCATGCCGGTTGCTTCGGCTTCTGGCAGGCAAAATCCCCGCTGTGGCCTAATTGAGCCTCGAACATCACTTTTTTACCCGAGCTTTTCATGCCCAAGAAAATTCGTACCGAAGCCGACCGCGTTGCCACCCCGAAGCCGACGCCCATGCCCGGCTACGCCCTGACCAAGTCCGGTGGCGGCCAGAAGGTCAGCCTGGAACGCGGCACCGCCACGCGCAGCAAGAAGAACCCCGGCAAGCGCGCCAAGAAGGGCGGCTGATCCAGCCCCCGCAGGCTCGCAAGAGCCACGACGAACGCGCCCTCGGGCGCGTTTTGTCATTGGGACAGCCATCAATCCAATCCGCGATGTCCGACGACAACCAGATCTTCATTCCGCCCTCGTTCTTCGCGGTCTACAGCGATGCGCGCCAGCGCCTCTCGGAGCCGATCGGCGTGGTGCGCGAACGCTACGAGATCTGCGAAGACCTCGCCAGCCACCTCGTGGGCCACGCGCAGATCCAGCACCACACCGAGGTGCCGATCGAGAGCGAGATCCTGCGGCGCATCCATGCCGGGCTCGCCACGCCCGAGGCCGGCGTGTCGGCGGCCGAGGCCGGCTGGATCGTGCAGCGGCTGGCCGAGCTGCTGGGCTGGCCCGGGCCCGAACCGGCGCCGGCCGAAGACTGAGGCAACGCCCGCGATCCGCTAGGCGGCCGGGGCCGAGGCGGCGCGCTTCAGCAGGCTCAGGTAGCCGGGCTGCACTTCCATGCGCGCGGTGGCGCCCCGGCGCAGCAGCAGGCGGTGCGCCTTCGGCAGGCGCCAGCAGGGCAGGCTGGTGAACATGTGGTGCTCGCAGTGGTAGTTGACCCAGTAGGGCGCCACCAGCGCGCGCTCGCACCAGCCGGCGTGCGTGGTGCGCGCCTGGCGCAGCGGATCGGCCTCGTTCTGCGCCACCAGCGCATGCTCGGCGATGTTGCGCACGCGGCTCACGAGCGGCAGCCAGGTGGCCATCGGCAGCAGCCACATCAGGAGCCACGCCCACCCGTACCCGGCCAGCGCGAAGGCCAGGAAGCCGAGCCCGTTGCCGACGAGGAAGCGCCTGTCTTTCGCCAGTTCCCGCCCCAATGCCTTCCAGGCCGATTCGCCGGGTGCGCGATGGCGGATGCCCTCGGCAATGTGGCCGAAGCGCTGCTTGTAGAAGGTCTGGCCGCTCAGGTCGCGCACGACCTTGCGCCACATCGAATCGCGCGTGATCGGGAAGGGCGCGGACAGCACGAGGTCCGGGTCCCCGGTCTGCTGCACGAAGCGGTGGTGCTGCAGGTGATAGGGCCGGTAGTCGCGCAGCGTGGACGAGCACAGCCAGTGGCCCACCCAGTCGTTGACCCTGCGGCTGCGGTGCAGGCCCGCATGCGCCGCATCGTGCATGAGGATGAAGAGCCCCAGCTGCCGCGCGCCGACGATCGGCACCATGAGCGGCACGGTCCACGGCCAGACGATGCCCACGAGCATCGCGGCGCCGATGACGCCCCAGCAGTGCGCCACCAGCCACAGGCCCTTCCATGAAGAGCGGGTGGTGAGCGACTGCCACTCTTCGGTGGTGAAGAAGTCCTCGGGTTGGGCGCGGGGTGCGACGGCCATCGGGCCAGTATGCGCCGAAGGCCGCGCCGGATCACGCGTAGTTCCCCGGTGCAGCGGACGAGGCCCTTCGGCCTATTTGTCGATGATCTTGCGGGCGAAAAGCTCGAGGTAGTCCATCAGGCGGTTGGCGCCGGCAATCGCGGCCGCCTCGTCGCCGGTCGCGATGCCCTGCGCCAGCTCGAGGTGCGCATTCGCGCCTTCCACGATCTCGCCTTCATGCTGGTACGCGTACCAGAAGCGCCGGCACTGAACGATGAGCGGGGTCACCGCCTTCACCGCCGAATCGTTGTGGCTCGCCTGGTGATTGACGAAGTCGAGCGCGCGGTCGGCCTGCATGTAGTCGTTCAGGTCGCCGCGGTGGGCGGCCTTCACCATCAGCTCGGCGCAGCGCACGATCTCCTTGCGCTGCAGCGCGGTGGCGCGGCGCGCCGAGCAGGCCGCAATCAGCCGTTCGAGCACGCGCCGGGTCTGGATCACGTCGAGGTGGTCGGCCAGGTCGATGGTCGACACCAGCAGGCCGCGGCGCGGCTGCTGCACGATGAGGCCGATGGACACCATCCGCATCAGCGCCTCGCGCACCGGGGTGCGGCCGAGGCCGGTGCGCTCGGCCAGGTCGGCTTCGACGATCTGGCTGCCGGGCTCCAGCTGCAGCGTGGACAGCAGCGTCTCGATCGCGTCGTAGGCGAGGTCGGCGGCCCGTCGCTTGGGCTGGGGGCGGGGCACGGTCTTCGGGGGGGGCATTGTTTTCTTCTGCTGCAGCTGCTTCGACGTCATTGTCGGTCCACATCGTCATGGCCCGCGAGGCCGGCCAGCGTGGCAATGCGCGCCGGCGAGAGCGGCGGACGCGGCGCGGGCGGCATCCATCCGAACAGGAACTGCGCCGCATCGCCGCAGACGCGGCCCTGGCAGGCACCCATGCCGCAGCGGCGATGGAGCTTGGCGTCGGTCCAGCCGCTGCAATCCACCAACGCGGAGAAGGGCACGTCTTCGCAGCGGCACACGAGGGTGTCGGGCCGTGGCATCCGGCGGATATCGGGGGACAGCGCGAAGCTGCGGTGCAGTTGCGCGGCAAAGGCGTCCCAGCGCGCGCGGCCGGCTTCGTGCTGCTTCGCGGCGTGCTTGTTGCCGATGGCTGCGTAGCCGGCGATGGTGCCCTGCGCGAGGGCGCGCTCGCTGCCGCCGAAGCCTGTGCATTCGCCGGCGGCGTGGATGTCGGGCAGGCTGGTGGCCTGGCGTGCATCGACGGCCAGCGCCTGTGCGCCGGCCTCCGTGGGCGTGAGGGCGCAGCCCAGCATCCGGCCAAGCTGCGTGTTGGGCATGAGGCCGAAGCCGCAGGCGATGCGCTCGCAGGCGATCTCCTCCTCGCGGCCGCCCTGGAGAAGCCGAACCGAGTCGACCTGTGCGCCGCCCTGCGCCGAGACGATGCGCGACGAGGTGCGGTACTGCGGATCGGCCAGCGTCACCGCCTGCGCGGCCTTGCCCGGCCAGCGCAGCAGACTGGCGGCGAAGCCCGCGACCGCCGCGAACGAAGCCTGCTCGGCGACGCGCACGACCTTTGCGCCCGCCGCACGTGCGGTGGCCGCGGCGGCGAGCAGCAAAGGCCCGCTGCCCGCGATCACGATGCGCTCGCCCTCCACCGGCAGCCCCGCCTTGATGAGCGCCTGCAATCCACCCGCGCCCGTGACGCCGGGCAGCGTCCAGCCCGGGAAGGGCAGCAGCAGCTCGCGCGCGCCGGTACAGAGGATCAGTTTGTTCCACCGCATGCGCCAGCCGCGTTCGGCATCTTCGAGCAGCAGTTCGTTGCGTGCAGGCGCCGCGACGACGCGCGTGCCGCTGCACACGCGGACGTTGGCGTGGCGCTCGAGCGCATCGCGCCAGGTGCGCGCGGCCGCGGGCAGCGATGCGCCGGGGCCGTCGCGCCAGATCTGCCCGCCGGGCACGGGGTTGTCGTCGATCACGGCGATCGATGCGCCGCTCGGCCCTGCCGCCACGGCCGCGGCCATGCCGGCAGGGCCTGCGCCGACGATCAGCAGGTCGCAATGCTCCAGCGCCATGGCCGTCATTCCGAGGTCTCCACGCGCAAGCCTTCGGTGCAGACCGCCTGGCAGGCGAGCCTGCGCCGGCCGTCGATCAGCACGCGGCATTCCTGGCACACGCCCATGCCGCAAAAAGGCGCGCGCGGCTGGCCCGTGACGGAGGTTCGCGCCACGCCCATGCCGCCGGCCAGGCGCAATGCGGCGGCGACCGAGCTGCCCGCCTTCACGCGGACGGGTTGCCCGTCGATCTGCAGCAACAGGGTCGGAACGCTCATGGGAGCCCCCTTGGCGCTGCGCTCATGCCGTCTCCGGCAAGCCGCGCGGCGCATAGGGCGCCGCGTCGAACCCAGGGGCGGCGCCGGTCATCAGCGCCGCGAGCAGGTGCGCGCTGCCCGGCGCGGTGGTCACGCCCAGGCCTTCGTGGCCGACGGCGAGCCAGAGCTTCTCGCGCCACGGATGCTTGCCCAGCAGCGGCAACCCGTCGGGCGTCGCGGCGCGCAGGCCGGTCCAGGAGCGGACCGCGTTGAGCTCCGCGAGCCCCGGCAGGTAGCCGATCGCGCGCTGCAGCATGCGCGCGAGCATCGGCGCTTCGACGGCCGGATCGGTGGTGCCGAACTGGCGCGAGGAGCCGATCAGCAGTTGGCCCGTGGGCCGCGGCTGCACGTTGAAGGCGACCGAATCGCCGTCGCTGTGGTGTGCGCTCGTCACGTAGCCGAGTTCGACCAGCTGGTGATGCACCGTGCCCGGGTAGCGGTCGGTGATCAGCAGATGGCCCTTCTTGGGGCGAATCGGGAGTTCGGGGCACAGCGTCGTCGCCTCGATGCCGTTGGCCAGCACGACCTGCGGCGCGCTGCGGCGGCTGCCGTCGGCGAGCTGCAGCGTGCCGTCGTCTTCGATGGCATCGACCTTCGCGTGCTCGACGCAGATCGAGGCGCCGCCCTGCGCGAGCAGCCAGCGCGCCGCATTCGGCGCATAGAGGATGCCGTCGCCGGGCACTTCGAGCGCGCCTGCGAGGCCCTTGCGCAAGGCGGGCTCGGCGCGCGCAAGCGCGGGCGCATCGAGCAGGCGGCTGTCGACGCCGTGTGCATGCAGCCGCTGCTGCTTGCGCTCGGCCTCGGCCATTTCGTCTTCGTTCGCGGCGATCCAGAGCGTGCCGCAGGCGCTGTACGCGCAGTCCTCGCCCATGCGCGGCGCCAGGGCGCGCCATTGCGCGATCGAATGCCGGCTCAACGCAAGTTCGGCCGGGTTGTCGTCCATCACCACCAGGTGGCCCATGCCCGCGCCGGTGGCGCCGCCGATGTGCGCATCGAGCACCAGCACGCGGCGGCCGGCCTGCGCCAGCGCATGCGCGCAGGCGGCACCGACGATGCCGGCACCTATGACGATGACTTCGGCGTGCACGGCCTATTGCACTTCGCGGAACACCGCGGAACCGGCTTTGCCGGGCCGCTGGTGTTGCCCCCGGCAGGGGGTGGGCGGAGCGACACGAAGTGCGCGAAGACTGGGGGCGAGCTTCATATCCGGATTCCCCACCCGAAAGGATCGTTGTCGTCGATCAGGAGCGTGGCTTCGGCACTGATGTGCGCGCGGCCGCGCAGCGTCGGAATGACCTTGCCGTCTTCCAGCGTGTAGCTGGCCTCGAAGCGGCTGCCGATCACGCTGGCCTGCGTCCACACTTCGCCCGGCGCGAGCTTGCCGTCGGCCGCGAGGCAGGCGATCTTCGCGCTGGTGCCGGTGCCGCACGGCGAGCGGTCGTAGGCATTGCCGGGACACAGCACGAAGTTGCGGCTGTCGGCGCCTTCGCTGTCATCGGCAAAGAGTTCGATGTGGTCGATCTCCGCACCGTCGGCGCCCGTGATGCCTTGCGCCGCCAGCGCCTTTCGCAATGCCGCGGTGTAGCCGGTCAGCGCGGCGAGGTTGTCGCTCGCCACGCGCTGGCCGTGGTCGCTCACGAGGAAGAACCAGTTGCCGCCCCAGGCCACGTCGCCGTGCACGGTGCCATGGCCGGGCAGCTCTACCGCCACCTGGTGCAGATGCCGGTAGGCCGGCACGTTGCGCACGCTGACCGCGCCATCGGCATGCAGCGTGGCCGTGACCGTGCCCACGGGCGTTTCGATGCGGTGCTCGCCGGCGCCGATGCGCCCCATGTGCGCGAGGCTCGCGACCAGGCCGATGGTGCCGTGGCCGCACATGCCGATGTAGCCGGCGTTGTTGAAGAAGACCACGCCGGCCGCGGCATCGGGCGACACCGGCTCGCACAGCAGCGCGCCGACCACCACGTCGCTGCCGCGTGGCTCGAGCACTGTCGCCGCGCGCCATTTGTCATGCCGCTCGGCCAGCAGCGCGCGGCGCTCGGCCATGGGGCCGCCGCCCAGATCGGGAAACCCATCGACGACCAGGCGCGTGGGCTCGCCGCCCGTGTGCGAGTCGATGATCTGGATGCGTTGCATGTCTTCGGTCTCAGTAGTTCGCCATCGGGCAGGCCCGACCCCGGGGCATGAAACTGGGGTCACAGTCAAATTCAGCGGTCGATGGCATGAGTTTCTTAGTAGCTGGCCAGCGGAACGGGGGCGGCGTTCTTGAACGTGAAGACAGTGATGGGCGCCTGCTTCATGTTGCCCTTGTCGTCGTAGCTGTAGGTTGCGGCCACGCCCTTGTAGGTGGTCTTGTAGAGCTCGGCGCCCACCTTGTCGGGATCGATGGAGTTGGCCTTCTGCATCGACTCGCCGATGAACAGCACCTGGTCGTAGTACGAGGCGGCATAGGCATCCGCGTCGGCGTTGAAGCGCTTCTTGAACTTGGCCTTGAAGGCCGGGCCGCTCTGCGCCTTCTCGAGGATGGAGCCGCCCTGCGCGCAGAACACCAGGTCGTTGACCGCATCGCCGCCGAGCTTGCCGGTGGCCGGGCTGCAGACGGTGTCGCCGCCCAGCAGCTTGCCGGGCACGGCGAGCTGCTTCATCTGGCGCGCCATGGGTGCGGCCTGCGGCGCATAGCCGCCGAAGAAGATGGCTTCGGGCGCCTTGGCCTTCATGTTGGTGAGGATGGCGGTGAAGTCCACGGCCTTGTCGGTGGTGAACTCCTGGCCGACGATGGTGAGGCCCTGCTTCTTCGCTTCCTTGGTGAACTCTTCCGCCAGGCCCTGGCCGAAGGCGGTGCGATCGTCGATCACGCCCACCTTGGTGACCTTGAGCACCTTGGCCGCATACACCGCCATGCTGGAGCCGATCTGGTTGTCGCTCGCGATGATGCGGTAGAGGTTCTTGTAGCCGCCTTGCGTCACCTTCGGGTTCGTGCCCACGGTGGAGACCATGGTGCCGCCATCGGCATAGATGCGCGACGCCGGAATGGCCACGCCCGAGCAGTACGGGCCCATGACGTACTTGATGCCGTCGTCCACGAACTTCTGCGCCACGCTGACACCGGACTTGGCGTCGCACTGGTCGTCTTCGGACACCAGCTCGAACTTCAGCGTCTTGCCGCCAACCGCGATCTTCTTCGCGTTGAGTTCCTCGATGGCCAAGCGCACGCCGTTCTCGTTGTCCTTGCCCGCGAAGGCATTGGGGCCCGAGAGCGGCCCGCTGTGGCCGATCTTGACGACCTGCTCCTGCTGCGCATGCGCATGGCCTGCAATGGCGATGGCCACCACGAGGCCGAGAAACGGAATCATGTGTGCTTTGGACTTCATGCTTGTTCCCAGGTAAGGACGATGAAAGAAAAAGAGAGAGCGTTATTGCATGACCGACTGGTACTGCGCCGGCCGCGTGGCCAGCGCCTGCTTCACGATGGCCTCGATGGCCGCGCGCTCCTGGCCGATGAGCGGCAGCCGCGGGCGGCGCATGTGCTCGCTGCCCACGCCCACCAGCACGTCGATCAGCTTCAGGTTCTGCACCAGCTTGGTCGACACGTCCAGGTGCAGCATCGGCGTCATCCACTGGTACAGCTTCAGCGCCTCGGCGAACCGGCCCGCCTTCATCAGGTCGTACAGCGCCACCGTCTCGCGCGGGAATGCGCAGCCCACCCCGGCCAGCAGGCCGTCGCAGCCCAGCGCCAGCCCTTCATAGGCCAGGTCGTCCACCCCCAGGAACAGCTGGTAGCGATCGCCCACCGTGTTGCGCAGGTCCGTGATGCGGCGGATGTCGTCCGAGCTCTCCTTGATGGCCGCGATCCATTCGCAGTCCGCCAGCTCCAGCATGTGCTGGGGCTTGAGGTCCACCCGGTAGGCCACCGGGTTGTTGTAGACCATGATGGGCTTTTGCGCCGCATGGGCGATGGTGCGCACATTGAGCATGGCTTCGCGCGCATCGGCCACGTAGATCACCGAGGGCATCACCATGAAGCCGGCGACGCCGAGCTTGTTGGCCCCGTCCACGTACCGCAGCGCCTCGCGCGTGCTGGTTTCCGACACATTGGCCAGCACGGGGATGCGGCCGTCGGCCGCTTCCAGGGCGATCTTGGCCACCTGGAGCTTCTCCTCGAGCGTGAGCGTGCTGGCCTCGCCCAGCGAGCCGCAGGTGACGAGGCCGTGGATGCCGTTGCGGATCTGGAAGTCGATGTGCCGCGCGGTGCCTTCGGCATCGATGCTTTCGTCGGCGTGGAACTTGGTGGTGATGGCGGGGAAGATGCCTTGCCAGCGGGGTTGGGTCACGTGAGCGCTCCTGGATGTGCGGTGGGGAAGGGTCCTACTTTAAATATATTAACGATATATCGTCAAGATATGCATCGGGTGCTCGCTCTTCCGGGGTCGGGCTCTTATGTGATATCTGCGCGGGTCAGGTGTCTGCCGTTCGGGGCGCGATCACGCCGACGGGTTACGCGGCGAAGCGAATGTCCCCCGGCCCGCGGCCTCCTCCTTGATTTCGCTGCGCAAGGCACCCCATCGACGTGATCGTTATGCGCAGCGGTCGTTGATCAGCGGTTCACCGGCAGCGTGCCCTCGTGCACAGGGCATCGGGTGCTCCCCGCAGCGAAATCAAGGAGGAGCCGAAGGCGGGGGACACTCGCCCAGGGGAGTACCCGGTGGCCTGTGCATGCGCCCCCCCGAACGACAGCGCCAAGAACAACAGCACAAGATCAGTCGATCTTCGCCCCCGAAGCCTTCACCACCGCCCCCATCGCATCCCAGTCCGCGCGCAGCAGCTTCTGGAATTCTTCGGCGCTCTGCATGCGCGGCTCCACACCCAGGCGCTTGAAGCGCTCCTGGATCGCCGGATCGGCCAGCACCTTGCTGGTGGCCGCATTGAGGCGCTCGACCTCGGCCTTGGGCGTGCCGGCCGGGGCGAGCAGGCCGATCCATGAATCGAAGGCGTAGCCCGGCAGGCCGCTCTCGGCCACGGTCGGCAGGTTCGGCAGGAACGGGCTGCGCGCCTGGCCGGTGGAGGCGAGCAGCTTCATGCGCGGATCGGCCTGGAAGCCCATCACGCCGATGCTCGAGGAGATGACGGCCTGCACGCGGCCCGCAAGCACCTCGTTGACCGCCTCGCCGGTGGACTTGGTCGGAATGTGCGTCATCTGCAGCCCGGCCTTGGCAAGGAACGACGCCATCGCCAGGTGCGTGGCGCTGCCGTTGCCGGCCGAGGCGTAGTTGTACTTGCCCGGGTTGGCCTTGACCTCCTTGATGAAGTCGGCCGTGTTCGACACGTTGAGCCCGCTCGCCACCGCCAGCACATAGCCCGCGTTGCCGATGTTGGCCACGCCCACGAAGTCCTTCAGCGGGTCGTAAGACAGCTTGCTGTACAGGAAACCCGCGATGTTGTGGCTCGCGGCCGCGAGCACCAGCGTGTTGCCGTCCGGCGGCGCCTTGGCCACGACGGCCGCGCCCACGGTGCCGCCCGCGCCCGCGCGGTTCTCGACGATGGCGCTGGCGTTGAGCGCCGCGCCCAGTTCGCTGTTGAAGGCGCGCGCCACGGTGTCCTGCACCGCGCCGGTGCCGAAGGGCACGACGATGTGGATCACGCGCTGCTGCGCGTGCACGGGCGTGAAGGCGCCGAGTGCCGTGGCGGCGGCAAGGGCAGCCAGCGAACGCCGGGTGAACAGGGAGGAGGTCATCGAGGTGGCCGCTTTCATCATCGTCAACAGAAAAAAATTCAGCCGCCCGAGGGCAGCCAGCGCTGCACCAGCTTCACGAAGTAGCTGGCGCCGATCGGAATGATCTCGTCGTTGAAGTCGAACGAGGTGTTGTGGATGATGCAAGGGCCGGGCCCGTGACCGTCGAGCCGGTGGTCGCCGTCGCCATTGCCCAGGAAGGCATAGCAGCCGGGCCGGGCGAGCAGCATGTGGGCGAAGTCTTCGGCGCCCATCACGGCGGGAAAATTGTCGGTGACCATGTCGTCGCCCACCACCTCGCGCATCACGCCCGCGGCAAAGCGCGCTTCGGCCGGGTGGTTGACCACCGGCGGCGAGGAGCGGTTGAAGAAAACCTCGGCCGTGCAGCCATGCGCCGCGGCCACGCCCGCGGCCACTTCGCGCAGGCGCGCCTCGATCTTGTCGATGGCTTCGATGGAGAAGGTGCGGATGGTGCCGCCGACCGTGGCCACGTCGGGAATCACGTTGGGCGCATCCGAGCCCTGCAGCTGCGTGACCGCGAGCAGGGCGCGTTCGGTGCTCGGGATGGTGCGCGGCACGATGGTCTGCAGCTGCTGCGCGAGCGTGACCACCGCGGCCACCGGGTCGATGCCGGTGTGCGGCATCGAGGCATGCGTGCCGCGCCCGTGCATGGTGATCCTGTAGGTGTTGCTCGAGGCCATCAGCGCGCCTTCGTTGAGCGCGAAGCGGCCCACGTCGCCGACGGGGAAGTTGTGCAGCGCAAAGACCGCGTCGCACGGGAAGCGGTCGAACAGGCCGTCCTGGATCATCTTCTTGGCGCCGGCCTTGCCCATCTCCTCGGCGGGCTGGAAGATGAAATGCACGGTGCCGTCGAAGTCATGAGGCCCCTGCTGCGACAGGTGCCAGGCGGCGGCCAGCAGCATGGTGGTGTGGCCGTCGTGGCCGCAGGCGTGCATGCGGCCCGCGTGGGTGGACTTGTGGGCGAACTCGTTGGCCTCGTGGAGCGGCAGCGCGTCCATGTCGGCGCGCAGGCCGATGGTGCGTGCGCCGGTGCCCTTGCGCAGCACGCCGACCAGGCCGGTGCCGGCAATGCCGCGGTGCACCTCGATGCCCCATTCGGCGAGCAGGCCCGCCACCTTTTCGGAGGTGCGGTGCTCCTCGAAGCCGAGTTCGGGATGGGCGTGGATGTCGCGTCGGATATCGACGAAGCGGGAGACGCTGTTGGCAAAGGAATCGACGATGTTCATGGTGGCAAGGGTCGTGGGGGCGAACGATTCTGGCGCAAGGCGGCGAGCGGCGCCATGCGCGGCGGCAAACGGGCAAAAAGGCGATCGCTCAGAGGCCGGCCAGCACCTGGTCGAGCGTCTCGACCAGCAGGTCGGCATGGGCCTCGGAAAACACCAGCGGCGGGCGGATCTTCAGCGTGTTGGCATGTTCGCCGGTGGCGCTCAGCAGCACCTGCCGCTCGCGCAGCCCGTTGACGACGCGCGCGGTTTCCGCCGTGGCGGGCGTGCGGCTGCGGCGGTCCGTGACGAGCTCCACGCCCACGAACAGGCCCGCGCCGCGCACGTCGCCGATCAGAGCATGGCGCTCGGCGAGCTTCGCGATTCCGGCACGCAGATAACGGCCGACGCGCTGCGCATTGGCCATCAGGCCTTCGCGCTCGATCACGTCGAGCACCGCCATGCCCGCGGCCATCGAGACCGGATTGCCGCCGAAGGTGTTGAAGTAGCGGCACTCGCGGCCGAAGGCGGCCAGCACCCCGGGGCGCACCGCGAGGCCGGCCAGCGGGTGGCCGGCGCCCAGCGGCTTGCCCATGGTGACGATGTCGGGCACCACGCCGTGCCGCTGGAAACCCCAGAAGGCGTCGCCGGTGCGGCCGAGGCCGGGCTGCACTTCGTCGGCGATGAAGAGGCCGCCGGCCTCGCGCACCGCGTCCACCGCTTCGGCCATGAAGCCGGGCGGGTCGGTGAAGATGCCATCGCTCGAGAACACGGTGTCCACCATCAATGCGGCCGGGCGGAGGCCCTGCGCCTTCAGGTCGGCGACGGCCTCGCGCACACCCTGCGCGAACGTGCGGCCCAGGTCGCCGGGCGCGATGCGGTAGCTGTCGGGCGCGGGCACGGTGCGCACCGCATCGCCGAGCTGCACGAACTTGCCCAGCGACGGCGAGGCCTCGGCGATCGACGCGGTGACGCCGTGGTACGCAAAGCGCGTGACGATCAGCCCCTCGGCCTTGGTGTGCGCGCGCGCGATGCGCATCGCGAGGTCGTTGGCCTCGCTGCCGGTGCAGGTGAACATCGCATGCGCGAGTTCGGCCGGCATGGTGGCGAGCAGCCGCTCGGCATAGTCGAGCACGCCTTCGTGCAGGTAGCGCGTGTGGGTGTTGAGCACGCCGGCCTGGCGCGCGATGGCCTCGACCACGTGCGCATGGCAGTGGCCGACCGAGGCGACGTTGTTGTAGGCATCGAGGTGGCGTTGGCCGTCGGCGTCGTACAGCCACACGCCTTCGCCGCGCACCGGATGCAGCGGCGTGTCGTAGAACAGGCGGTAGGCCGGGCCGAGCACGCGCGCGCGGCGCTCGACGAGGGCCAGGGTTTCGGGAGCGGGGGTGGTCATGGGCGATCTCTCAGAGGTTCACCGCGCGGCGGAGCGCGGCCGTCGCGGCGGCGGTGCCGACGCGCTCGCAGGCCTGCAGCCGCGCCCACGACAGCGGGTTGTTGCGCAGCAGGTAGGGCGCGTTCTCGGGATAGCGCGCGGCGCGCCAGCCGCTGATGGCCACCACCATCACGAGCCGCGCCGTGATCAGGTCGAACAGCACGCCGACCTCGGCCGGCGACAGCGGCCGCACCGCGTGGTACGCGGCGACCAGCGGCACGATGGCCGCGAGCGGGTCGCCGTCAGTGCCGGCCTGGTAGGCGGCGGCCACGGCCAGGTCGTTGATGCACGGCGCGCGCACCATGTCGCCGAAGTCGAGGATGGCGGCGATGCGGTCGGTGTCGGCCGGGTCGACCAGCACGTTGTAGATGTTGAAGTCGTTGTGGATCGGTTGCGCGGGCAGCGTGCGCAGCACCGGCTTGGCGTCGCGCTCGAAGCGGTCGAGCGCGGCGGCGGCCAGGGCGCGGCGCTCCGGCTCCGCGATGTGTGCGAGCAGGCCGCGCACGCTGTCGGCGCGCTGCAGGTCCCAGGGCAGCGGCAGTTCGCCGGCCGGGTGCTCGAAGCCGGCGAGCGCGAGGTCGAGCCGGGCCAGCATGCGCGCAAGGTTCTGCTGCTGCAGCGGCGTGCGCGGCGCCTCGGGCAGCGGCAGGCCGGGCAGGTAGGTGAAGAGGCGCACCACGCGCGGCAGGCCGTCGCCCGGGTCGCACACGAAAGAGGCGGCGCCACCCTGCGTCGGCACGATGCGCTGCACCGGCAGGCCGGGATCGGTGGCCGCGAGATGCAGCAGGGCCTGGGTCTGGAAGTCGGCGACCAGCGCGGTCTCGGCCGGGTGCGAGATCTTCAGCATGAAGCGGGCACCGTCGGTGGCGCGCTCGAACCGGTAGTTGCGGTCGCGCTCGCCGGTCAGCGGCTTCATCTCGCCGTCGATGCCGTAGTGCTCCTGTGCCAGCTGGCGCACCCAGGCGTCGTCGAGTGCGGGCGAGCCTTCGCTGAGTACCTGCGCGTCGGCGAATTCCGCGGTCGTCATGCCGCGCTCTCGAAACCGCGCAGCGCACTCGCGATGTTCGGGCCGAGGTCGTCGGACAGGTAGCCACCCTCCTGCACCAGCACCGTGGGCAGGCCCAGGCGCGCGATCTCGGCCAGCAGCACGGCGAAGCCGGCGGTCTGGATCTTCATGCCCTTGTAGGGATCGCGCTCGTGCGCGTCGAGCCCCAGCGCCACCACCAGCGCGCCGGGCGCATGGGCGCGGATGCTGTCGCAGGCATCGCGCAGCGCGGGCAGGTAGCCGTCGATGTCGGTGCCCAGCGCGAGCGGCTTGTTGATGTTGTAGCCCAGGCCTTCGCCTTCGCCGCGCTCGTGCGCGTGGCCGATGAAGAAGGGCGTGAAGTTGCGCGGATCGCCGTGCAGCGAGATGGTCAGCACGTCGGCGCGGCGGTAGAAGATGCCCTGCGTGCCATTGCCGTGGTGCACGTCGATGTCGAGGATGGCCACGCGGTCGTGCACGCCGCGCAGATGCTGCGCGGCGATGGCCACGTTGTTGAGGTAGCAGAAGCCGTTGGCCCGGTCGGCATAGGCGTGGTGGCCGGGCGGGCGGCACAGCGCATAGGCGGCGCGCTCGCCGTCGAGCACGAGCTGCGCCGCATGCGTGGCCATGTTCGCCGAGGCGATGGCGGCCTCCCAGGTGCGGGCGCCGATCGAGCAGGCGTTGTCGCCCATGTGGAAGCCGGCCTGGCCGACCACGCTGTCGGGATAGGTGCAGGGCTGGCCCGGAAAGGGATGGATGTTGGGCATCACCTCTTCCGACGGATCGTCCAGCAGCTGCCAGCGCGCGTAGGCCGTCTCGAGGAATCGCAGGTACTCGGGCGTGTGGATGGCGGCGCGCGGACCGGCGCCGAAGTCGCGCGTGGCGACGATCTCATGGCCCTCCTGCTGCACCGCCTCGAGCAGGCGGAACGCGCGCTCGGGCTGCTCGTTGCTGCGCTTGAGCTTGCCGCGCACCATGAAGAGCTGCGGGTCGTGGTCCTTGTGCGTGTCGCTGTAGACGACTTTCATCGGTGTGTCTCTCCGGTGTCAGGCATTGGCGGGAAGGGGCGCGGCGCCGTGCTGCTTCACGAACAGCGCGCGCACGTGCTGCCAGGCGTCTTCCAGGTGCACGCGCATCGCGGCCTTGGCGGCCTCGGGGTCGCGGCGCACCAGGGCATCGACGATCGGGCGGTGGGTCGCGGCCATCGCGGTGGGGTCGTGGTAGACCGCATCGATCAGCGCGATGATCATCTGCATCTCGGTCTGCGTGTTCATGAAGATGCGGTGCAGGTGCGCATTGCCCGACAGCTCGCAGATCAGCGTGTGCAGCGCCAGGTCGGTGGCGATGCGGTGGTGCTGCGGCTGCGTGTTCGCCTCGCGCACCATGGCTTCGACCAGCGCCTGCACGCGCGCGATGCCCGCGTCGTCGGCCTTGCGGCAGGCCAGCTCGATGGAGGTGAGTTCGAGGCTCAGGCGCACTTCGAACAGATCGTCGATCTCCTGCACGCTGATGGTCCGCACCGCGAAGCCGTGGCGCGGCTTGGCCACCAGCACGCCCTGCCGTTCGAGCCGCCGCGCCGCCTCGCGCACCGGCGCGCGGCTCACACCCATGCGGCGCGCGATGTCGGCCTCGACGATGCGGCTGCCGGGCGCCAGGCGCCCTTCGACGATGGCGCGCGTCAGCTGGGCCTCGACCAGCCCGACGAGATCGGTCGATTCGACCGACTCGAAGAGGGCCGTGCCGGGAGAAGGAGGAGTTGTGATGGAAGTTGCCATGTTGCTTGTCTCGTCATTGGGATGCGCCAGGGGCGATTCTTCACCGGATGGCGTCTGGCGCGGCCGATACGGTCTTCAGGCCCCGCCCCGCGCGCGCCAGGTAGATGCCCGCCGCCATGATCAGCGCGATGCCGGCCATCGCGATCGCGTCGGGCGGCCGGCGGAACCAGAAGGTGCTGAAGGCCACGGCCAGCAGCAGCTGGAAGTAGTTGAGCGGCGCCAGCGTCGAGGCCTCGACGCGCTCGAAGGCGGCCAGCAGCAGCCACTGCGCCGCCGCGCTGCAGGCGCCGCCCGCGAGCAGCAGCGCCACGTCGCCCCAGGGCGGCTGCTGGGCGGGCAGGAAGAAGGGCGCGGGCAGCAGCGTGACGACGAAGCAGGCCAGCGCGGTCCAGGCGTACTGCACCGGCCCCGCGACCAGGCCCGCGAGCCGCCGCGTGAGCAGCTGGAAGATCGCGTAGCAGACGGCGGCCACCGCCATCAGCACCGTGCCGAGCAGCGGCAGGTCGGCACCCGGCCGCACGATCAGCAGCATGCCGCCGAAGCCGACCGTCACCGCCACCCAGCGGCTGCGCCGCACCTGCTCGCCCAGGAGCCAAGGCGACAGTGCCACCATCAGGAGCGGCGCGGTGAAGTAGATGGCCGTGGCCTCGGCCAGCGGCATCCAGATGAGCGCCGTCATGAAGCAGGTGGCCACCGTCGCGAGCATCAGCCCGCGCAGCAGCAGCAAGGGCTTCTGCGGCGTGCGCCACATGCGCAGGTCGCCATGGCGCAGCAGCATCGCGAAGGCAATGCCGCTCACCGCGACGTAGCGCATCACGTTGACGAAGGGCGCCGGGTAGAACTGCAGCATGTGCTTGCAGAACGCGTCGTAGGAGGCAAAGGCCACCAGCGCGCAGAAGAACAGCGCCACGCCGGCGCGCCTGGAGCCCGCCGGACGCAGCGCGAGAGCCGTGGCGGCGGTGCTCATCGCGCGGACTGGAAGCCCCGCAGGAAGTTGTCGAGCGCGGGGCCGATGGCCTCCACCATGTAGCCGCCTTCCTGCACGACCACCGTGGGCAGCTTCAGCGCGCCGACGCGCTCGCCGATGTGGCGATAGGCGTCGAGGTCGAGCTTCAGCACGCTGATGGGGTCGTCCTTGTAGCTGTCGAAGCCGAGCGCGAGCACCAGTGCCTTGGGTGCGAATTCACGCAATGCGGCCGCGCCTTCGTCCACCGCCTGCAGGAACACCGCGTTGTCCGCGCCGTGCGCGAGCGGCAGGTTCAGGTTGAAGCCTTCGCCCGCGCCCACGCCGCGCTCGTGCGCATAGCCGGTGTAGAACGGGTAGTAGCCCGAGGGATCGGCATGCGTCGACACGGTCAGCACGTCGCCGCGCGCATAGAAGATGTTCTGCGTGCCGTCGCCGTGGTGCGCATCGACGTCGAACACCGCCACGCGGCCGTGCCGCTCGCACAGGCGCTGCGCCGCGATGGCGCTGTTGTTGATGTAGCAGAAGCCGCCCGCGCGGTCGCGGTGCGCGTGATGGCCCGAGGGGCGGCACAGCGCGTAGGCCGCGTCGCCGCTTTCCAGCACCGCATCCGCGGCAGCCACCGCGGTGTGGGCCGAGCGCAATATCGAGCGCCAGGTGTGGGGGCCGAGCGGGCACGAGAGGTCGCTGATGTAGTAGCCCGTGCGCGCCACCAGCGAAGGCGACGGACACGGCGCGCGTGCCACGCCCGGCGTGCCGTTGTCGTAGGGCGAAAGATTCGGCAGCACATCGATGCCGGGCTCCACGCCGGGCACCTCGAGCTCGCGCCACAGTGCGTAGGCGGTTTCCAGGTAGTCGAGGTAGTCGGCGCTGTGCACGGCTTCGAGCGGCGCGCGGCCACAGTCCCGCGGCTCGGCCAGCGCAATGCCGCGCAGGGCGAGCGCGTCGCGCAGCGCATGCGCGCGGCTCGGCAGGTCGGTCGGCTTGCAGATGCGGCCCAGCCGCATGAACTGCTGCGGGTCGTGCAGCAGCTGCTCGTCGGTGAAGAAGGCCTTCATGCAAAGGTTTCTTCGAAGATCGCCATGGCACGGCCGAAGCGCGCGAACATGTCGTCGATCTGCTCGGCCGTGATGATGAGCGGCGGGCAGAAGGCGATGGAGTCGCCCATCGCGCGCACGATGAGCCCTTGCGCCAGCGCAAGCTCGGCAAGGCGCGCGCCGGCCTTCAGCGCGGGATCGAAGGGCGTGCGCCTGGCGGGGTCGGCATACAGCTCGATCGCGCCGATGAGCCCCACGCCGCGCACCTCGCCGACGTACCTGCGCGCGGCGTGGCCCTGCAGCCCTTGCTGGAATTGCGGCACCAGCGACTGGACGTGCGCGAGGAGGTTCTCGTCCTCGTAGACCTTGAGCGTCTCGAGCGCGATGGCGCAGGCCACCGGATGGCCCGAGTAGGTGAAGCCGTGGCCGAAGGTGCCGATCTTTCCGCTGTTGGCCGCCACGGCCGCATGCACTTTCTCGCTGACCATCACGGCCGAGATCGGCACGTAGCCCGACGAGAGCGCCTTGGCTGCGGTCAGGATGTCGGGCCTGAGGCCGAAGGTGGCCGAGCCGAACATCTGCCCCGTGCGGCCGAAGCCGCAGATCACCTCGTCGGCAATGAGCAGCACCTCGTATTTCGCCAGCACCTTCTGCACCTTGTCGAAGTAGGTGGCCGGCGGCACCAGCACGCCGCCCGCGCCCATCACGGGTTCGGCGATGAAGGCGCCGACCGTCTCGGGGTCTTCGTCGAGGATGCGCTGCTCGAGCGCAGCGGCCAGCCGCGTCGCGAAGTCTTCCTCGCTCTCGCCGGCCTCGGCGTAGCGGAAATGGTGCGGGCAGTCGACGTGCAGGATGCGGTCGATCGGCAGGTCGAAGTCGCGGTGGTTCGGCGCGAGGCCGCTCAGGCTCGCGGCCGCGACGGTGACGCCGTGGTAGGCGTTGCGGCGCGCGATGATCTTCTTCTTCTCGGGCTTGCCGATGGCGTTGTGGTAGTACCAGACCAGCTTGACGGCGGAGTCGTTGGCCTCCGAACCGGAGTTGGCGAAGAACACCTTGGACATCGGCACCGGTGCCAGCGCGAGCAGCTTTTCGGCCAGCGCGATGGCGGCCGGGTTGGAGCGGCCGTTGAACGTGTGGTAGTACGGCAGCCCGTGCAGCGCTTCGCTGCCGGCCTTGGCCAGGCGTGCATTGCTGAAGCCCAGCGAGGCGCACCACAGGCCCGACATCGCCTCGAGATAGCGGCGGCCCTGGTCGTCCTCCACGAAGATGCCGTCGCCGCGCTGGATCACCAGCGGGCCGACCTGCGGATGGGTCGCGAGGTTGGTGAAGGGATGCAGATGCGCGGCGATGTCGTGGGCGGCGTGCTCTGCGTGCGTGCTGGCGTTCATGAAGGCGGTTCCGTTGTGTAGGGAGTTCAATCAATAGCCGCGCGCCAGGTCGACCTGGTTCGCGGGGCGCCGGCCTTGCCGCACCGACGCGAGGTTGTCGAGCGTCTGGCGCGCGATCACGAGGCTGTCGGTGCGCGTGGCGATATGCGGCGTGACGAGGATGCGCGGGTCGCCCCAGAACGGATGCTCCGGCGGCAGCGGCTCCTGCGAGAACGCATCGAGCGTGGCCGCCGAGAGCTGGCCCGCATCGAGCGCCGGTTGCAGGTCGGCCTCGACCAGGTGGTCGCCGCGGCCGACGTTGATCAGGTGCGCGCCGCGCGGCAGCTTGGCGAACAGCGCGGCATCGAGAAAGCCGTGCGTCTCGGCGGTGAGCGGAAGCAGGCACACCAGCGTGTCGCAGCCCGAAAGAAATTCGTCGAGCTGCGCGGCGCCGTGGAACCCCTCGACACCGGCCGGCAAGGCCTCTTTCGCGCTGCGGCTCCAGCCGCGCACCGGGTAGCCGATGGCGGCCAGCGCCTCGGCGCAGGCCATGCCCAGCGTGCCCAGGCCCGCAATGCCCACGCGGTGGTGGCGCGGCGACACGATCGGCTGCTCCTCCCACCGGCGGGCCGCGGAACTCGCGACGTAGGCCCGCATGCCGCGGTGCTGCTGCACCACGGCCCAGCAGACATAGGCCTTCATGCCGGCCGCCATGCCGGTGTCGACGATGCGGCACAGCGGCAGGTGGCGCGGCAGTTCCGCGTCGGCCGTGATGTGCTCGATGCCCGCGGCCAGCGACTGCACGAGCCGCAGCTTCGGCATCCGGGCGAGCAGGCCGTGCGGCGGAACCCAGCAGACGGCCGCATCGATCTGGTCGAGCGCGCCGAGCTCTTCGCCCAGGCGCAGGTCGATGCCGGGACGGGCCTCGCGGAAGGCCGCGGCGAGGTATTCCATGTCCAGCACCGCGCTCAGGATCGCCACGCAGGGCGTGCCGCCCTCGCCGTTGTCGTCTGGCGTCGCCATCACGCGACCAGCGCCTCGACCGGCGACGCGGCGGACACCAGCCGCGGCACCGCCTCGATCAGCTTGCGCGTGTAGGCGTGCTTCGGATCGCCGAGCACCTTGTGCGTCTCGCCGTATTCGACGACCTCGCCGCGCTGCATCACCGCGATGTGGTCGCACATCTGGCCGGCCACGCGCAGGTCGTGCGTGATGAAGACCATGGCGAGCTGGAACTGCTCGCGCACCTGCGCGAAAAGTTCGAGCACCTGCGCCTGCACCGACACGTCGAGCGCCGACACCGGCTCGTCGGCCACCAGCAGTTCGGGCTGCATGGCCAGCGCACGGGCGATGCCGATGCGCTGGCGCTGCCCGCCCGAGAACTCGTGCGGGTAGCGCTCGGCCGCGTCGGCGCCCAGGCCCACGAGCTTCAGCAGCTCCATCGCGCGCGCCATGGCCTCGGCATTGCCCACGCCCTGCGCGATCGGTCCGCCCGCGATGGCCGCGCCCACGCGGTGGCGTGGGTTGAGCGATGCGTACGGGTCCTGGAACACCATCTGGATCCTGCCCGCGGCCTCGCGCCGGAAGGCCGGGCCCTGCGACAGGCTGCGGCCCTTGAAGAGGATGCGGCCGCTGTCGAACGGCGAAAGCCCCACCAGGCAGCGGCCCACGCTCGACTTGCCCGAGCCCGATTCACCGACCAGCCCCAGCGTCTCGCCGCGGCGCAGCTCGAAGCTGACGTTCTTCGCGGCCTGCACCGAGCGGCCGCGCTTGAAGAGGCCGTTGCCCGAGGTGTAGGTCTTGCACAGGTCCTGCACCTGCAGCACGCGCACGATCTCGCCGGTCGGGGTGTCGCGCTCCGCGTTGCCGGTGGGGATGGCGGCGATCAGCTTGCGCGTGTAGGGGTGCTGCGGCGCATCGAGCACCTGGCGCACCGGCCCGGCCTCGACCACCTGGCCGGTCTGCATCACCACCACGTGGTCGGCGATTTCGGACACCACGCCGAAGTCGTGCGTGATGAACAGCACCGCCGTGCCGCGGCGCTGCTGCAGCTCGCGGATCAGCGCGAGGATCTGTGCCTGCGTCGTCACGTCGAGCGCGGTGGTCGGCTCGTCGGCAATCAGCAGCACGGGCTCGAGCACCAGCGCGCAGGCGATCATCACGCGCTGGCGCTGGCCGCCCGAGAGGCGGAACGGATAGGCGTCGATCAGCAGCTCCGGATCCGGCAGGCCCACATCGGCCAGCGCGGCCAGGATGCGCCGCCGCTTCTCGGCCGCGGGCACGCTGCCGTGCGCGTCGAAGACTTCGCCGATCTGCTCGCCGATGCGCATCACGGGGTTGAGCGCCGTCATCGGCTCCTGGAACACCATGCCGATGCGGCGGCCGCGCAGCTCGCGCATCTGCGGCTCGGTGAGCTGCAGCAGGTCGCGACCCTCGAACAGGATCTGCCCGGCCACGGGCGCCACGTGCGGGCGCGGCAGCAGGCCCATCACGGCATTGGCGATCATCGACTTGCCCGAGCCCGATTCGCCGACCACGCACAGCGTCTGGCCCGGCAGCACCGACAGCGTGGCGCCGTCGACGGCCAGCGCGCGGTCCGCGCCCCTGGGCAGGCGGATGCCGAGGTTGACGACGTCGAGCACCGGCTGCACCGGCTTCATCGGTGTGACGGTGGCGCTCATTTGCCCCTCCCGTCGAGCCGCGTGTTGAGCCCGTCGCTCAGGCCTTCGCCCACCAGGTTGAGCGCGAGCACGGTCAGCACGATGGCCAGGCCGGGGAACAGCGCCATCCACCAGGCCTGGCGCAGCACGGTGCGCGCCGCGCCCACCATGTAGCCCCAGCTCATCTGGTTCGGGTCGCCCAGGCCGAGGAAGCTCAGGCTCGACTCCAGCAGGATGGCCGTGGCCGTCATGAGCGAGGCCATCACGATGATGGGCGACATGGCGTTGGGCAATATCTGCGTGAGGATGATGCGCGGCGTCGACTGGCCTGCGAGCAGCGCAGCCTGCACGAAATCGCGCTGGCGCAGCGTGAGGAACTCGCTGCGCACCAGCCGCGCCACCGGCGGCCAGGAGACGATGGCAATGGCCACCACGATCGAATTGACCGAGGGCTGGAAGATCGCCACCAGCACGATGGCGAGTGCGAAGCTCGGCACGGCCTGGAACAGTTCGGTGAAGCGCATCAGCGCCGCGTCGATCCAGCCGCCGAAGTAGCCGGCAATGGCGCCGAGCGTCACGCCGATCAGCAGCGCGACCACGGTCGACACCAGCCCGATCAGGAGCGAGATGCGCGCGCCGTAGATCACGCCCGAGAGGATGTCGCGGCCCAGCGTGTCGGTGCCGAGCGCAAAGCCGGGCTCGGTCCATGGCCGCAGGAACGGCTGCTCGACCATGTTCCACGGATCGTTGGTCGCGACCCACGGGCCGATGAGGGCCACCACGGCCACCAGCACCAGCACGGCCATGCCGAGCACGGCGCCCTTGTTGCGGCAGAAGCGCCGCCAGAATGGACTTTGCAGCAGGGTCATAGCTCGATCCGGGGATCGACCAGCGTGTAGACGAGGTCGGTGATGAGGTTGAACAGCACGGCCATGGCCGCGGTCACGAGGAAGGCGCCGAGCAGCAGGTTGTAGTCGCGCTGCAGCAGTGCGTCGAACATCAGGCGGCCGATGCCGGGCCAGGCGAACACGGTCTCGGTCAGCACCGCGCCGCCGATCATTCCGCCGGCCTGGATGCCCGCGAGCGTGACCACCGGCAGCAGCGCGTTGCGCAGCACGTGCGCGCGCAGGATGCGGCCGGGCTTCACGCCCTTGGCGCGCGCGGTCTTCACGAAGTCCATCTGCGCCACCTCGAGCATGGCGGCGCGCGTCATGCGCGCATACACCGCCATGTAGAAGAGCGCGAGCGTCAGCGCCGGCAGCACCAGGTGGCCCGCGATGTCCCAGGCCAGCGCCAGGCCGGTGGCGCCGGAGCCCACGGTGCTGAAGCCGAAGCCCGGCAGCCAGTCGAGCTGCACCGTGAACACCAGCACCGCCATCAGCGCGAGCCAGTAGAGCGGCGTGGCATAGAAGATGAGCGCCACCACGGTGATCGAGCTGTCGACCCAGGTGCCGGCCCGCCGCGCAGCCAGCGCCCCGAGCGTGATGCCGAACAGCAGCGACAGCGCAAACGCCGTGCCCGTGAGCAGCAGCGTGGCCGGCAGCCGGTCCATGATGAGCTTGAGCACCGGCTGCTGCTGCCGGTACGAGAAGCCCAGGTCGAGCCGCACCACCTTGCCGACGTAGGTGGCGAGCTGCGTCGTGATCGGCTGGTCGAGCCCGAACTGCGCGCGCAGCTGCGCCACGAACTGCGGATCGGACGCGCCCGCCTCGCCCGCCAGCACCGACACCGGATCGCCCGGCGCCGCGCGCACCAGCATGAAGTTGACCGTGGCGATCAGCAGGATCGCCAGCAGGCCCTGCATCACGCGGCCCAGCATGAATTGCGTACGTTTCATCGGCGGCTCCTGCGGAATTGCCTGTGCTGCGGGCTGGCCGTCATGCGAGCGTTGCGGTGCCGAGGCTGTCGTTCAGGCCGATGCCCGAGCTGATGATGTTGTTCAGCTTGGTGCGGTACAGCGTCGGGAAGTTGAGCTCGTGCAGCCAGGCCACGGGCACTTCGTCGAGCAGGATCTTCTGCACCTGCAGGTAGATGGCCTTGCGCTTCTCGGGGTCGCTCTCTTTGGCGCCGGCATCGAACAGCTCGTCCACCTTCGGGTTCGAGTAGCCCTCGACGTTGTTGAAGGGCGAGCCCTTGGCGATGTTGCCGGTGGTGTAGTTGCGCGCCACGCCCAGCGCCGGGTCGCCGTACTGGTAGACGTAGGTGAAGGCAAGGTCGTAGTCCCACTCGTTGAGCTTCTGGTTCCAGCCGGCCACGTCGGTGGCCACGAGCTCGACCTTGATGCCGGCCTGCGCCAGGTTCTGGCGCAGGATCTCGGCCGAACGGGCCCAGGTCTCGCCGTAGGGCAGCGGCAGCAGGCGCAGCGTCTCGCCCTTGTAGCCGGCTTCTTCCAGCAGCTTCTTGGCGGTGGCCACGTTGCGCGGGTACTTGGCGACGTCGGTGCTGTAGAACTTGATGTTGCTGTTGAACGGCCCGGTCGCGGGCTTGGCGAAGCCCTGCCAGGCGATCTTGGCCATCGCCTCGCGGTCGATCGCGTACATCACCGCCTGGCGGAACTTGACCTTGTCCATCGGCGCCTTGCGGTTGTTGAGCCACAGCCACGAATGCGGCGCGAAGAACTCCCAGCCCTTGGTGGTGACCGCCACGCCCGGCAGCTTCGAGAGCCGCAGCACGTCGAAGTATTCGACCGCGCCGCCCGGTACCAGGTCGACCTTGCCCGATTCGAAGGCCGCCGCGCGCGAGGCCGCATCGGGAATCACGTGGAAGTACACGCTCTCGACCAGCGGCACGTCCTTGACGTGGTACTTGTCGTTGGCCACGAGCTGGATGTACGAGCCCTTGACCCATTCCTTGAACTTGAACGGCCCGGTGCCGATGGGCGTGGCGTTGGCCGGGTTGGTCGCGAAGTCGGTGCCTTCGTAGATGTGCTTGGGGATCATCGGCATGCTGCCGACCTCGAAGATGCCGATGAAGGGGCCGAAGGGGTACTTGAGCTTGAACTCGACCGTGAGCGGATCGATGGCCTTGATGCTCTCCACCGCGGCCAGGTTGGCGCGCAGGCGCGCATGCGTCTTGCGCAGGAACACGTCGGCCGAGAACACCACGTCGGCCGAGGTGAAGGGCTTGCCGTCGTGCCAGGCGACGCCGGGCTTGAGCTTGAAGGTGTAGAGCGTGCCTTCCTTGTTGACGGTCCACGAGGTGGCCAGCGAGGGCAGCGGGTTGATCTTCTCGTCGTAGCGCAGCAGGCCCTCGTAGATGTTGCCCGAGATCATCTGCGTGGGGCCGTTCTGCGTGATGCCCAGCATGAGCCCCGGCGGCTCGGGCTGGACCACGGCGTTGATCACGCCGCCCTTCTTGCCTTGCGCCAGCAGGTGCAGCGGGACACCCGCCAGCGTCAATCCGGCGGCCGAGGCGGCGCCCATCTGGATGAGGTTGCGACGTTTCATGTGCGGAAACTCCTTGTGGCTCTGTGCGAGCGGGTGGGGACGAAGAAACGGGGAACGCAAGAACGCGGGGCGCCGCAAATGGCGGCGCCGCGTTCAGTCGCGGTACGACGTGGCGGGAAGCGGATCGATGCGCTGCAGCAGTGCGCGCCATTCGCGCGCGTTGGGATCGGGCTGGCCCGGCTGGCGCACGCTGTCGCCGCTTTCGTACTGCTGGGCGGTCTTCTCGCAGACCTCGGCCGGCACCGGATACACCGGCAGGCCGCTCGACTGGATCGCCACCTGCACGCGGCAGGCGCGCTCCAGGTTGAGCATCAGGATGAAGGCCTCCGACACCGTGCGCCCGAGCGTGACCAGGCCGTGGTTGCGCAGGATCAGCGCGCGCGCGGTCGGGCCCAGGTCGGCCACCAGCCGCTCGCGCTCGCCGGCGTCGAGCGCGATGCCCTCGAAGTCGTGATAGACCACGCGGTTGTAGAACTGCAGCGCCCACTGGTTGCAGGGCTGCAGCCCGCCCGCCAGCGACGACACCGCCACGCCGGCCACCGTGTGCGTGTGCAGCACGCAGGCCGCGTCGTGGCGCGCCGAATGCACCGCGCTGTGGATGGTGAAGCCGGCCGGGTTCACGTCCCAGGGCGAGTCGTCGAGGATGCGGCCGTCCAGGTCGATCTTGACCAGCGACGAGGCCGTGATGTCCTTGAACAGCGTGCCGAAGGGGTTGATCAGGAACTGGTCCTCGGTGCCCGGCACACGCGCGGAGATGTGCGTGTAGATGCTGTCGTCCATGCCGTAGTGCGCCACCAGGCGGTAGGCCGCGGCCAGGTCTTCACGCACCTGGCGCTCGGCATCGGACACGGGTGGGGCCTTGCGGCCCACTGCCTGCAATTGCATATCGCGTTCCTTTTTCCAGGCCCGGCGGGAGCCGCCGGCGCCATGTTCGGGGTTCATCGGGTCGACTGCGCAAACTGTCGACAGTCAACCGACGACAGTCTTAAGCAATATGCAGGCCCGCGTGATGGGGTAAGCCCTTGGTGAGGCGGGTCGAAGTGCGCAAAGGCGCGCCGGCAAAGGGCGGGCGCCAGGAAAAACGCCGCGCGCACTGGAGAAAAGTGCGCGCGGCGCGTGGGGCCGGACGGTGCCTTTGGGGCGGCATGGCTGCGCCATGAAGGCGCCGGCTGCACCAGGGTGCAGCGCTGAAACGCGCCTCAGCGCAGGCGGCCTTCCTCGCGCAGCCGCGCGCCGATGCGGCGGATCTCGGCCTCGCCCTGCTCGAGCGCCGCCTTGCTGGTGTGCACCGAGTAGTGCCCCATCACCAGTTCATGCGGATGCTTCATGGCCGAGCCCAGCACGAAGGACGTGTCGCCGTGGGCCACGAAGCCGATGGCCGCGCCCGATTCCTCGAACACCGCCAGCTCGCCGGCAGCGATCGGTTCGCCGTCGCCCGCATCGAGCCGGCCCGCGTCGACCGCGATCCAGCCCACCGTGTGGCCGGCGGGCGGCGTGTAGCGCCAGTGCTCGCCATCCTTCAGCTGCACGGCCAGGTAGTTGATCGGCGCCGGGGCCGGAATGGGGCTTTGCGCCGCGCCGTGGCGCCCGAGCAGCACGCGCGCCGGGCCTTCCCGCGGCACCTGCGAGGGTGCCAGGTAGATGCTTTGCGCCGGCGCGTTTTCTTCCGAGGCCGGCAGGGCCACCCAGAGCTGGAAGCCCTGCACGCGCTTGGTGCCCGGCGCGGGCGCGCCGTCGTGCCACACGCCGTTGCCGGCGCGCATCCACTCGACGCCGCCGGCCGGCAGCACGCCCTGCTCGCCGGTCGTGTCTTCGTACCGCGTGTCGCCGTCGATCAGCCAGGTCAGCGTGGCAATGCCCGAGTGCGGATGCATGCCGAAGCCCTTGCGGCCGCCCGAGGTGTCGAAGCCGAAGAGGTCGAGGAACACGAAAGGCTTGAGGAATTCGCCCAGGTCGCCCGGGCTCATGAGCCGCGTGATCGGCCCGTGCTGCGAGCCGCGCGTGCGGTAGACGATGGCGCGGGCTTCGGTGGTGATGGTGGTGGCAACGGCGGTGGTCATGGGAGGCTCCTTAACCGATGGAAGAAGAAAGATCAGGCGGCGCGGGCCGCCGGCACGGGGCGCAGGCGCCAGGCCACGAAGGCCGACAGCAGCAGGAGCACCACGGCCGGCGCGGGACTGCCGCCGATCAGCACGAGGTGCGTGGCCACGGCGCAGGCCATGGTCGCGGTCAGCAGCAGGCCGCCGATGAAGCCGGTCGCCGGCACCAGCAGCAGCACTGCGCCGCCGACCTCGACCACGCCCGTCAGGTCGCGGAACCACTGGCCGAAGCCGACCGCCTCGAACACCTGGACCATCTGCGGCACGCCGGCCAGCTTGGCGAGGCCGGCGGCACCGAAGGCCAGCGCCAGAAGAATGCGAACGCCCCAGACGATGCGGCGCTGGATCGGGGAAGTGGAGGATGAGGAAGTCATGGGTACAAGGTTAGGGTGGCACCCATTGATCGACTAGACGGCAGAATCGGATTGCACTCGTCCATCAATAGAAGGAATCTCCGCCATGCTCGACCTCAACGACATCGCCATGTTCGTGCAGGTGGTGCGCCACGGCAGTTTTGCCGGGGCGGCGCGCCGGCTGGGCCTGCCGCCCAACACCGTGAGCCGGCGCATCCAGCAGCTCGAGGCGCAGCTGGGCACGCGGCTCATGCAGCGCTCCACCCGCAGGCTCACGCTGACCAGCGCGGGCCAGGCCTTTCACGAGCGCTGCGCGGGCGCGGTCGACGGGCTGGTCGAGGCCGGGCAGGAGCTGATCACCGGCAGCCAGCAGCCCAGCGGCCTGGTGCGCGTGGCGGCGACGGCCGATTTCTTCGATTTCTTCCCGATGGAGTGGGTGGCCGATTTCCTGGCCGCGCACCCGCGGGTGCGCGTCGACTTCGTTCTGAGCGACGCCAGGGCCGACCTGATCGCCGAGCAGATCGACATCGCGTTCCGCGGCGGCGCGCTGCCCGACTCCGGCTACGTCGGCCGCAAGCTCCTGGGCGCCCGGACCGACGGCATGGTCGCGAGCCCCGCCTACATCGCCGCGCGCGGCGCGCCCGCCACGCTGCAGGACCTGGCGGACCACGACTGCGTCACCTCGCCCCACCCGAGCGGCCGCACCCTCTGGCGCCTGGCCGGCCCCGGCGGCGCGGAAGAAGAAGTGCAGGTCGCGGGCCGCTTCAGCGGCAACACCGCGCAGGCGCTGCGCAAGGCCGCGCTCGCCGGCCTGGGCATCGCGCTGCTGCCGCCCACCATGGCCAGGCTCGACCTGGAGGCCGGCCGGCTGGTGCCGGTGCTGCCGCAGTACCAGCGCACCGGGCAGGGGCTGAGCGTGCTCTACCCGAGCCGCAAGCACCTGCCGCTGGCGGTGTCGGCGTTCATCGGGATGGTGATGGAGAAGCTCAGCGCGGTGGAGGCACTGCCGGAGATGTTGCGGGCCGACCGGATTTCGTGACCCATGCTCAGCCGCGCGGGGCCGTGTTGCGCAGCGCGTGTCGAATGGTCGACAAGCCCCGCAGCAAATGCGCATCGAGCTCCTCGAGCATCGCGTTGAGGTCGTTGCCGATCGCCAGCTCGAGGAACAGGTGGTGGTTCTCCGCGAAGTCGGGCTTGGGCGCGTGGGTCAGGCGGCACACCGCAAAGCCGAGCTGGATCTTCTGCGTCATCTGGCGCCAGACGTCGAGCAGCAGCTGATTGCCGCAGCGCTCGTAGACCAGGCCGTGGAAGTGGGCCTCCGCCGCGCTCTCGCGATGCAGTTCGCTGCTGGAGGCCGCTTCGGCCAATGCCTCGTAGCGCGCGGTCATCTCGGCGCGAAAGGCTTCGTCGCGCTGCGGCCACAGGCGGATGAACGCCTGCCTTTCCATGATGCGGCGCACTTCGTACACGTCGCTCATGGTTTCCTCGCTGATGTCCGTCACGTAGGTGCCGGCGTAGGGCTTGTTCACGAGCAGGCCGGTTTCGATGAGCTCGCGGATCGCTTCGCGCAGCAAGCCGCGGCTGACGCCGAACTGCATCGCGAAGTGGCTCTCGACCAGCTGCGTGCCGGGCGCGATCTTCCCGGTGAGGATGGCGTCGCGCAGGGTCTGCGCCACGTAGTCGCGCCGCGTGGCCGAGGGAGCGGGGGCGAAATCGGGGAGGGTCTTCATCGCGGCGGGTCGGATGTCGGGGGCGTGGGCGGTGGACGTCAGTGGCTGCGCAAGGCGAGGCGTTTTTCGAGGCGGCTTGCCGCGTAGGCGCCAGGGTAGATGAGCACGAAGTACACCACGGCCACGGCCGTCAGGATTTCCAGCGGCCGATAGTAGGCGGCGCTCAGCGCGCGCCCCTGGTACATGAGTTCGTGCACCGCGATGACGGAAGCGATGGATGTGTTCTTCGCCAGCTCGATGCCGCGGTTGGTGAAAGCCGGCAGCATGCGCTTGAGCACCTGCGGCAGCACCACGCGGCGCAGCACCTGCACGCGCCGCATGCCCAGGGCGCGCGCACCCTCCCACTGGCCCGCCGGCAGCGAGGCGATGCCGCCGCGGAAGATCTCCGAGCAGTAGGCCGATGCGTTGAGCGAGAGCGCCAGCAGCGCCGCCACGTAGGGCGTGAGCTGCCAGCCCGTGAGGATCGGAAACGCGTAGAAGAACCACACCAGCTGGATCAGGATCGGGATGTTGCGGAACAGCTCCATGTAGCCGCGCGTCGCGGTGCCCACGAGGCGGCTTTTCGACCGCGCGCCGAGCGCGACCAGGAGGCCGATCGCCATGGCCGAAGGAAAGGCGACGGCCCACAGGCCGGCCGTGACGCCCACGCCCTTGAGCAGCACGGGCCAGTGCTGCAGCACGGCCGAGAAGTCCCAGGTGAAGTCCATCGTCAGTGTCCTGCAGCGCGGGTGGAAACGGCCAGGCGATGCTCGGCCATGCGCGCGAGCAGGCTCAGCGAGAACAGCGCCAGGAAGAAGATGGCCGCGACCACCGTGTACACCTCCAGCGGCCGGAAGGTGATCGAGTTGAGCTGCATGGCCTGGTAGAGCAGGTCGGAGTAGGCCAGCGTGGAGGCCAGCGCGGTGGTCTTGATGAGTTCGAACGAACGCTCGATGAACGGCGGCAGCATGCGCGCGAGCGCCTGCGGCAGCACCACCCGGCGCAAGGCCTGGTGCGAGCGCATGCCGATGGCGCGCGCCGCTTCCCACTGCCCGCGTTCGATCGACACCAGGCCGCCGCGGAACACCTCGGCGAAGAACGCGCCGGACTGCGTCGACAGCGCGATGACCGCCGCCGCGTACGGGTCCAGGCTCACGCCGATGAGCACCGGCAATGCGTAGAAGGCCCAGAAGAAGTGCACCAGCGGCGGCGTGTTGCGATAGAACTCGATGATCCACAGCGCGGGCCTGGCGAGCCACGCCCTGCCCGACAGCCGAAGGGCCGCGAGCACGACGCCGAACACCACGCCCAGCGCGATGGCGACGGCGGCGATCTTCATCGTGCCGACAAAGCCCGCGAGCAGCATGTCGCGGTGCGACCAGACGCCGCTGAAGTCCCAGTCGTAGTTCATTTGGCGCTCGCCCGGCCAGTTCGATCCGCTCGGCCTATTGGCCGAGTGTTTCCTTCATCACGCCGGGCACGGTGGCCGGGTCGATGCCCTTGGTCTTGAGGTACTGGCCGTACAGTACCTGCGTCTGGCCCGATGCATAGAGCTTGGCGATGATTCCGTCGAGCTGGTTGCGAAAGCCCGCGTCGGCCTCGCGGCGGATGCCCACGCTGGTCGGCAGCGCGACGACCGGCTGCGGCACCTGCACCTTGCCCTTGCGGATCTTCGAATACGCGATGACCAGCGCCGGGTGGTAGAAGCCGATCGCGTCGACGCGGCCCGACATGAAGGCGGCCACGGTCTCGTCGGTGTTGGTGAAGCGCTCGATCTTCGCTTTCGGCAGCCGCGTGGTCAGGTCGCGGTCGGTGGCCGTGCCGAGCGCCACGCCGATGCGCACTTCGGGCTTGTCGAGGTCGGCCCAGTTCTTGGCGACGAGGCCTTCCTTCGCGAGCACGCCCTGCGCGTACCAGAGCAGCGGGCTGGCCGGGAAGTCGATCGCCTTCTTGCGCTCTTCGGTGGCGTCGAGCACGAACATGGCATCGATCTGTCCGGCCTGCAGCGCCGCCACGCTGTTGCCCCAGGTGGTCTCGACCGGCGTCATCTTCACGCCCATCTCCTTGGCGACCTGTTCGCCGAGCATCACGCCGAGCCCGGTCCAGGTGCCGGAGGCCGGATCGCGGAAGTACCACGGGTCGCCGGGCGCGACGCCGATGCGCAGCTCGCCGCTCTGCTTGATCTTCTGCAGCGTGGCGGTCTGCGCGCCGGCGGCGAGGCTGCCGAGCGAGAGGGAGGCGGCGAGCGCAAGGGCGACGGCACGGCGCAGGCGCCGCAAGGGAGTGGTGGCGTTCATGGGATGGGCTTTCCGTGGACTGAGGTTGAAGGGGGCAGGCGATGCGGTGTTCAGGCGGCCGCGGGCAGCGCGCCGTGGGCCTCGTTCGCGCTGGCGATGTAGGCGCGGTAGAGCGCGTCGAGCCGCTGCGTGAGCGGGCCGAGCGGCACCAGCGCGCGGCCGTCGACCGACGACACCGGCGTGAGGCCGGCCAGCGTGCCGGTGACGAAGGCCTCGTCGGCCGCGTAGACCTCGGCCAGCGTGAAGTCGCCTTCGTGCACCGGGATGCCCGCCTCGCGTGCGAGCCGCACCACGGTGGCGCGCGTGATGCCGTTGAAGCAGTAGCGCCCCGACGAGGTCCACAGCGCGCCGTTGCGCACCGCGAAGAAGTTGGTGGAGTTGCAGCTCGAGACGAAGCCGTTCGGATCGAGCATCAGCGCCTCGTCCGCGCCGGCCTGGATGGCCTGGATCAGGGCCTGGATCAGGTTGAGGCGGCTGTGCGAGTTGAGCCGCAGATCGAACACGTCCGGCCCGCTGCAGCGCAAGGTCGAGGTGAAGAGCTTCAGGCCGTTGCGCTTGGCCTCCGGCGTGACCACCTTGTGCTCGGCCACGCACACCACGGTGGCGCCGCCGATGATGAAGCGCGGGTCCTGGTTGGGCGTCTTCTTGACGCCGCGCGTGACCATGAGCCGTGCGTGCGCGCCGTCGCGCATGCCGTTGCGCAGGAAGGTGTCGACGACCACCTGCTTCGTCTGCGCCCGGGTCATGCCGATGTCCAGCGCGATCGACTTCGCGCCCTCGTACATGCGGTCGATGTGGGCGTCGAAGGACACGATGCGGCCGTCGACCAGGCGCACGCCTTCCCACACGCCGTCGCCGCACACGTAGCCGGCGTCGAACACCGACACCACCGCCTGGTGGCGCGGCACGAACTGCCCGTTCACGTAGACGAGCACCGCGTCGTTGCGTGCATCGGGGGCGTAGGCCTGGGAACTGGTCGTCGAGGGGGCGCTGTCGGCGTGCATGAATGAGGGTCCTGCGGTGGTTCGCGTGGGGGTCAGAAGTGGAAGGCGGTGAAGCGCTCGATGAAGCGCTGCGTGCGCTCCTGCTTCGGGTGCTTGAGCACCTCGTCGGGCGTGCCGCTCTCGTGCAGCAGCCCGTCGGCGAGGAACACCACCTTGTTGGCGAAGTGGTAGGCAAAGCCGAGCTCGTGCGTCACGAGCAGCATGGTCCGGCCCTCGTCGGCCAGCGCGCGGATGGTGCCGAGCACCTCGCCGACCAGCTCGGGGTCGAGCGAGGAGGTCGGCTCGTCGAACAGCAGCACCTCGGGCTCCATGGCCAGCGCACGGGCGATGGCGACGCGCTGCTGCTGGCCGCCGGACAGGTGGCCCGGGTAGGCGGATGTCTTTTCCGCCAGGCCGACCTTGGCGATTTCGGCCATGGCGCGCTCGCGGGCCTGCGCCGCGGGCAGGCGCTTGACGGTCACCAGCCCCTCCATGACGTTCTGCAGCACCGTCATGTGCGGGAACAGGTTGAACTGCTGGAACACCATGCCGACCTGCTTGCGCACCTCGCTGAGTTCGCTCTCGCCATAGCGCAGGGTGTCGGAACCCGCCACGGGCCGGCCCACGGCGCGCCCCTTGAGGACCACCTGCCCGGCAGAGGGCATTTCCATGAAGTTGAGGCAGCGCAGCAGCGTGCTCTTGCCCGAGCCGCTCGAACCGATGATGGCGATGCGGTCGCCGGGCAGCACGTCGAGGTCGATGCCGCGCAGCACGTGGTGGCTGCCGAAGCGCTTGTGCAGGGCCTGGATGCGGAGAACGGGCGTGGCGGCTGTCATGGCATGCGATGGTATTGATTGTCGGACAATCGACAATCGGGAGTTCTACTATCCATGCAAGGTCCATGCCACGCGTCTCGCGGGGGCGCTCGTCAGCCGCGGCACGGCCGGTTCGCCCCTGCGGGAGAATCGCCCCCCATGAAAATCGAAAAAGACACGGTCGTCACCCTCAAGTACAAGGTTGCCGACGCCCAGGGCAAGCTCATCGAAGCCAGCCCCGAGCCGATGGCCTACCTACATGGCGGCTACGAGAACACGCTGCCCAAGATCGAGGAAGCGCTCGATGGCAAGGAAAAGGGCTTCCAGACCACGCTGAACCTGGCGCCCGAAGACGCCTTCGGCCTGCGCGACGAGTCGCTGGTGCGCAGCATCCCCAAGACCGACTTTCCGCCGGGCGTGAAGGTGGGCGGGCAACTCGAGGGGCGGCTCGACGACGGGAGCGAGCACCTCTTCACCGTGATGAAGATCAAGGGCCCGGTCGTGCTGCTCGACGGCAACCATCCGTGGGCGGGCAAGGCGCTGCGCTTCAGCCTCCAGGTGACGGACGTGCGCGCGGCGCTGCCGGTGGAAATCGAGCATCGGCACGTGCATGGTGCGCACGGGCACCATCACTGACCAATCGGGTTCAGCGGCCTGGTTCTACTTCTTCTTTTTCCAGAACCGCGGCGCCTTCTCGATCCTGCCCAGCGCCTTGCAGCACGCCTTCGCGCCCGCCGCATGGCGCCCGCTGAACCAGCCGACGGCAAACCATGCGCGGGCATCGCGCCCGGTGGCTTCGCGGTAGAGCGCGAGCGCGACGGCTTCGTCGTTGAATTCGCCCAGCGCGTCCTGCGCGGGGCGCAGCCGCTTCAGGTAGCGCCCGGCGGGCGATGACTTTTCATCTTCGTCATTCCCATCGGCGAACAACGGCGCCACGAATTCGGCCAGGTAGCGCAGGCGCTTGAGCCGCTTGCGCGTGCGGTGCTGGTCTTCGGTGGCCAGCGATTCGAAGCGGTGGCCGTCGCGCACTGCCTGTTCATGCAGGCGCTGCAGGCGCTTGCGCAGATGGCGGCGCGCCTCGCCGGCATTCAGCGGCGCCGGCGCTGACGGGGGCTGCCCGGCGCCTCCGGCATCGCCTTGTGGCGGCGCTTGCGCAGCGGTGGCCGCGGTGAAGCCGATCAGCGAAACCAGCACCGACTGGAACGCCGGCGAGCGCACGACCTCGCCGGGCGACGGCGCCCCGGCCGCCGCATCGTCGCCAGCCAGCGGATCGAACTCCGGCGCACCCGCATCGCGCAGTTGCGGCTGCGCCAGCTTCACGACCTGCTCGCGGTCGCGCAGGGCGCCGAGCGCGCGGAAGGCCTCGACCAGCGGCGGCTCCCATTCGGCGCCGTTGAAAAGATCCGTGCGCTGGTCGAGCCCTGCCAGTTCGCGCAGCGCGGTGCGCAGGCGCCGGATGCCGATGCGCAGCTGGTGGATCTGTTCTTCATCCGTGCTGCCCGCGGCGATCTCGCTCGCGTTCGGCAGCATCTGCGCCAGGCAGGACGCGACCACGGCCTGCTGGATGGCGCGGCCGTCGAGCTTTTCTTTCTCTTCGGCAAAGCGTGGCGTCTCGGCCTTCACGGCCGGAACCACATCGAGCTTCGCCAGCAGGCGCGCGCCGCGCTCGGCCTTGGACACGGTGCTGAACCACAGGCCGTGCTGCTGCGACCAGCGGCGCGCGAGCGCGACCAGGCCCCGCACGTCGCCGCGCTTGAGTTCGAGCTCCAGCTCGCACACGGGCGATTCGCGCTGCCCGGGCGTGCCCGCATGGGCGACGACCTTGCCGACATCGAGCGCCAGTTCCACCACGGCGGCACCGGCTCCGGTGGTGCGCACGTCGCGCGTGAGCCGCACGATGTCGGTGGACTGCCGCTCGACCAGCGGGGCGCCGCTCGCGGCCAGCACCTTGGCAAGCCGCTCGCCCACGGGCGTGCCCTGGTGGCGCTGCGGGTCGACGGCCGGCGCTGCACCGCCCGCCGCCGCGGCGCCAAGGTCGACGTTGTGTTCGAGCCGGTGCAGCGCGTTGTCGCCGGTGGCCTTGGCGGTCTGCACCCAGCGCCGCCCCTCCTTGCGCAGGCGCAGCACGATGCCCTGGGCGGCCAGCGCCTGGTCGGCGGTGTCGAAGTAGCGCGCCTGCAGGCGGGTGCGCACCACGGTGCCGCGCCGCATGGCGGCCTCGACGGCTTTCAGGCGCCCCGCGGGAATGTGAAACTTGAACTCGATTTCCATGGCGGCCATGATGCTCTGTCTTTCTCATTGCGCGCCATGCGAGCACTGTCGCTGCAATGGATAAGCAGCAGGAAGGCATGCACCATGACCACCCTCGACCCCACCGCTCTCCTGGCCGCCGGAGCCGCACAGTCGGCCAAGGCACTGGCCGCCAAACAGGTGAGCGCGGTGGAATTGTGCGAAGCCGCCATCGCCCGCATCGAGGCGCTCGATGGCACGCTCAACGCGGTGGTGGTGCGCGACTTCGACCGCGCGCGCTGCCAGGCCGCCGAAGCCGACGCGGCGCTCGCGCGCGGCGAGCGCCGGCCGCTGCTGGGCGTGCCGATGACGGTGAAGGAGGCTTTCAACGTTGCCGGCCTGCCGACCTGCTGGGGCCTGCCGCCGTTTCGCGATTTCGTGCCGCAGCAGGACGCCGTGGCCGTGCAGCGCCTCAAGGCGGCGGGCGCGGTGATTCTCGGCAAGACCAACGTGCCGCCCGCGCTGGCCGACTGGCAATGCGCCAATCCGGTGTACGGCCGCACCGTGCACCCGCTCGATGCGAAGCGCACGCCGGGCGGTTCGTCGGGCGGCGCCGCCGTGGCGGTGGCCACCGGCATGGTGGCGCTGGAGCTCGGCAGCGACCTGATGGGCTCGCTGCGTGTTCCCGCGAGCTTTTGCGGCGTGTACGCGCACAAGCCGAGCCACGGCCTGCTGCCGACGCGCGGCTTCGCGTTTCCGGGCACCGAGGAGGTGCCGGCCGGGCTGCCCTCCGTGATCGGACCGATCGGCCATTGTGCGGACGACCTCTCGCTGGCGCTCGATGTGCTGGCCGGACCTGACGCGGCCCATGTGGCGGAGGGACGCTTCGTGCTGCCTGCGCCGCGCCATGCGGCTGCGAAGGACTGGCGCGTGCTCGTGGTCACCGCGCATCCGCAGGCCGTGGTGGCGGCCGATGTGCGCGCCGCCATCGAGGGCGCCGGGCAGCGGCTGGCGAAGGCGGGCGTCTCGGTGGCCCGAGCCTCGGACCTGCTGCCCGACCTGGCCGAAGTCGGCGACACCTACGGCCAGATCGTGCAGACCGTGCTCGCGCATGCCGAGCCCGGTGGCCGGTCGCCGATGCCGCTGCGCACCTGGTTCGACCTGCTGGCCGCGCGCACGCGTATTCGGGCGCAGCTGCGCACGCTGTTCACGCAATTCGAAGCGGTGCTGTGCCCGGCGGTGGGCTGCGCGGCCTTCGAGCATGTGGCCGAGCCCGATTTCGAGAAGCGCACGCTCACTGTCGATGAAAGGCCGACACCCTATGGCGCGCTGGGTGCCTGGGCCGGGCTCGCGAGCCTGGGCGGACTGCCCGCCACGGTCGCTCCCGCAGGCTTCACGGCCGACGGATTGCCGCTCGGCGTGCAGATCGTCGGCCCGTATTTCGAGGACCGCAGCACCCTCGCCCTGGCCAGCCTGCTGGCGGGAAGTGCCGCTTGAAAAATAATGTGGACGCCGTCCATTTTCTCTGGTATCTTTTGTGGACGGTGTACACAACACACCGGCAAACATCCGATCCACTCTTCATCGACACAGGAAGACAACCATGGCCAACAAGCAGATCTTCGTGAACCTCGCCGTCAAGAACCTCGACAAGTCCAAGGCTTTCTTTGCCGCGCTGGGCTACACCTTCAACGAGAAGTTCACCGACGCCAACGCCGCCTGCATGGTGATCCAGGAAGGCAGCATCCACGCCATGCTGCTGGTGGAAGACTTCTTCAAGACCTTCACGAGCAAGAGCCTCACCGACACCAGCAAGAGCACCGAGGTGCTGCTGTGCCTCTCGTGCGAAAGCCGCGCCGAGGTCGACGAAATGGTGGCCAAGGCGGTGGCCGCGGGCGGCACGGTGCCGCGCGAGCCGCAGGACTATGGCTTCATGTACGGCCACGGCTTCCAGGACATCGACGGCCACCTGTGGGAGCTGATGTACATGGACCCGAACGCCGAAGTGCCGCATCAGAACGCGTGATGCCGCGCTGCTGAAGCACACGAACGATGCCCATCGTTCCATATGCGCTCCTCACTGTTGCGAGGAAGGCACCTTCCTTAAAGCCCGTACGCCCCGATATTCGAGAAAGCAGCGTCGCCGCGCATTCGGCGACGCGCCCAACCGAAAGGAATACCGAGGTGTCCAGCAACAGCATCGACAACAACAGCAGCATCGAGGAAGGCCGCAGCCCCGTCCTGCAGGTGAGCCCGCTCGGCTTCCCGTGGCAGACGATCGACCCGTTCCTGTTCTGCGTCTATCACGACGACGCCTATCCGAAGGCCAACGCGCAGATGGGGCCCGAGGCCCCGCTGGCGGGCCGCCAGATCGGCCAGGACTTCAGCCGCAAGGACGGCTGGAGCATGTACCACGGCGACACGGTGCCGGGCTTTCCCTCGCATCCGCACCGGGGCTTCGAGACGGTGACCATCGTGCGCAAGGGGCTGGTCGACCATTCCGATTCGCTGGGCGCCACCGCGCGTTTCGGCGGCGGCGACGTGCAGTGGCTCACGGCCGGCAAGGGCATCGTGCATTCGGAGATGTTTCCGCTGCTCGATGCAAACGCGCCGAATCCGCTGGAACTGTTCCAGATCTGGCTCAACCTGCCGGCCAAAAGCAAGATGGCCGAGCCGCACTTCACGATGTTCTGGTCGGAGGCCATTCCGCACTTTGCGTCCGACGACGCGGCGGGCGGCCGCACCGAGGTCGCGGTGATCGCGGGCCGGTTCGGCGGCACTGCCGCGGACGGCGGACAGGCGCCGATCCACCCGCTGTCGCCGCCGCCCGATTCATGGGCCGCGCAGGCCGATGCCGACGTGGCGATCTGGACCCTCAAGATGACGCCCGGCGCGCAATGGACGCTGCCTGCCGCCGCGGGCGAAGGCACGCGGCGCATGCTGTACTTCTTCAAGGGCGCCGTGGCGACCATCGCAGGCCGGCGCGTGGAAGGCCCGGCCGCCATCGAACTGCGCGCCGACACGGCCGTCGAACTGCGCAATGGCGACGAAGAGCCGGGCGAATTCCTGCTGCTGCAGGGACGCCCCATTGCCGAGCCGGTGGCGCAATACGGTCCGTTCGTGATGAATACGCAGGCCGAGATCAGCCAGACGCTGGCCGACTACCGCCGCACGCAGTTCGGCGGCTGGCCCTGGAGCGATCCGGCGCCGGTGCATGGCCACGATGCCGCGCGCTTTGCGCGGCACCCCGGCGGGCGCGAGGAAACGCCGCGGGCTTGAAACAACACGCGGCCTGGAGGCCTCAAAGCGCCTTGAGGATCTCGGTCGCGGGTGCGGTCATGCTGGGCACGAACTCGATCACGTGCGTGCTGGCCACACCGCTCTGCACGAACGGGTCGCGTGCCAGCACCGCATCGAGCGCAGCCCGGTCGCCCGAGCGCGCGAAGATCACGCCGCCCTTGCGCGGCACCTGCCGGCCCGAGGCCAGGAACAGTCCGCTCTGGTAGTGCTTTCGCAGCCACGCCATGTGCCCATCCATCAACGCATCGAGCTCTTCAAGCGGACGGATGTAGGTGAGAGTGACGATGAACATGGCAACGGCGGCAAGTGAATCGGGAGGCTCCGATCGTATGGCCTGAAGCACGGGCATTCCATGACCAGAAGTAACGGAGTGATCCAGGTTTTACGGCTTTCTGCTACCGTCTTTTTGTTGCCCTCAACTGCAAAGGAGAGTCGCCCATGCCGCTTCGCTCGCCGGGCCTTTTGCCGCCCAGCTTCGTACCGCCGTACCTGCTGGACCGGCTGGCGGAACATGCCAGCGCACATGCCAGGGCAAGGGCGGCGCAGACGCTGATGATCGACCGCCAGCAACGCGGCCTTCGCGAGGCGGTGGCCGCGCAGGGCGTGTCGTCGGGCCCCGCGCCCAGCTACGTGCGGCGCGCTTCGCCCGCACGCGCCATCCACGACGCGGAGCACACCATGAGCCTGCCCGGCAGGCTGGTGCGCGCCGAAGGGCAGGCCGCCACCGGCGACGTTGCCGCCGACGAGGCCTACGACTACCTGGGCGCCACCTACCGCCTCTACCACGACATCTACGAGCGCGACTCCATCGACGGCGCGGGCCTGCCGCTGACCGGCAGCGTGCACTACGGCAACGACTACGACAACGCCTTCTGGAACGGCAGGCAGATGGTGTTCGGCGACGGCGACGGCGAGGTCATGAACCGCTTCACCATTGCGGTGGACATCATCGGCCACGAGCTCACGCACGGCGTGATCGACCACGAGTCGGGCCTGGTCTACCAGGGGCAGCCGGGCGCGCTCAACGAGTCGATCTGCGACGTGTTCGGCGCCCTGGTCAAGCAGCACCTGCTGAAGCAGACGGCGCAGCAGGCCGACTGGCTGGTGGGCGCGGGGCTCTTCACCGGCAAGGTGAAGGCCCGCGCACTGCGCTCGATGGCCGAGCCCGGAACGGCCTACGACGACCCGGTGCTGGGCAAGGACCCGCAGCCTGCCCACATGAAAGACTTTGTCGCCACGCGGCAGGACAATGGCGGCGTGCACATCAATTCCGGCATTCCGAACCGCGCCTTTCATCTCGCTGCCACGGCCATCCAGGGCCCGGCATGGGAGACGGCCGGCCGCGTCTGGTACGACACGGTGTGCGACCGGCGGCTGCACAAAGACGCCGATTTCCTGGCCTTTGCACAGCTCAGCGTGGAAAATGCGGCCAGGCGCTTCGGCGCCGACAGCGCGGCGCACAAGGCCGTTGGCGCCGCGTGGAACACCGTGGGAGTCACACCATCATGATTCAGCTTCCGCCCCTGGACCAGGCCTCCATCGTGCGCGTGACGCGCGAGGGCGGCGTGGCCTACGTGCCGGGCCTTTCGCGCCCGCGCAGCTACCAGCTGGGCAACTGCAGCGAGGAACTGCGCCAGCAGATCGGCGAGGCGCTGCAAAGCGCCGCGCCGCATGCGGAGCAGCGCGACGGCCCCGGTTCGCCGGGCGGCGACCAGCGCTTCTACCGCGTGGAAGTGGTGGTGGAAAGCGCCACCTCCCATTCGGGTTCTTCGGTCAGCTTCGAGGTGCCCGAGAACGAGGCGCCCGAGGCGCTGGTGCACCTCTGGAAAGACGCGGCCGACCGCTGAGGCGCGCGGTGCGGCTTCTTCTTCGAATCAAAGGCCGCCGAGCACCGTCGACGCCACCAGCCACACGTTGGCCGCGCTGATCACGCCGAACAGGCCCCAGGCCAGCAGCCTGACCAGCGTGCCGTTGGCAAAGCCGCCCATCAGCGCGCGGCTGCTCGTGAAGCGGATCAGCGGCCACATCGCGAACGGCAGCTGGAAGCTCAGCACCACCTGGCTCAGCACCAGCATCTTGCCCACGCCGCCATCGCCGAACCACCAGACCCCCAGAAAGGCCGGCCCGAGCGCCAGCGCCCGCGTGATCAGCCGGCGCTGCCAGCACGGGATCTTCAGGTCGAGAAACCCTTCCATGATGATCTGGCCCGCAATGGTGCCGGTGAAGGTCGAGCTCTGGCCCGAGGCCAGCAGCGCAATGCCGAACAGCGTGGCGGCAAACGCGCTGCCCACGATGGGCTCGATGAGCCGGTAGGCGTCGTCGATCTCGGTCACCTCCACATGGCCGGTGCTGTGGAAGGCACTGGCCGCCAGCACCATGATGGCCGCGTTGACCAGCAGCGCGAGCGAGAGCGAGAACACCGCGTCGAAGGTGCAGAAGCGCACCGCCTCGCGCCGCGCCGCGTCGCTGTCGGCCACCAGCCGGGTCTGCACGATGGATGAATGCAGGTACAGGTTGTGCGGCATCACCGTGGCGCCCACCACGCCGATCGCAAGGTACAGCGCGCCGGGCTGCTGCAGCCGCTCGAAGCTGGGTGCGAAGCCCATTGCCACGCCGAACCAGTGGGGCTGCGACATCGCGAGCTCCACCACGAAGCAGCCCGCGATGGTGCCCACCAGCCCGAGCACGATCGCCTCGACGCGCCGGAAGCCCGCGCCCTGGAGCCCCAGCACGAGCAGCGTGTCGAACGCCGTGATGCCGATGCCGACCGGGATCGAGACGCCGAACAGCAGGTGCAATGCGAGCGCGCTGCCCAGCACCTCGGCCAGGTCGCAGGCCACGATGGCCAGCTCCGCGCCCAGCCACAAGAAGCGGCTCACGCGCGGCGAATAGTGCTCGCGGCAGGCGCGCGCCAGGTCTTTCTGCGCCACCAGGCCGAGCCGCACGCACAGCGTCTGCAGCAGCATGGCCGCCAGGCTCGCGAGCAGCACCACGAAGAGCAGGCCGTAGCCGAAGCGCGAGCCGGCCTCGATGTCGGTCGCCCAGTTGCCCGGGTCCATGTAGCCCACCGACACCAGGAGGCCGGGGCCCGCGTAGCGCAGCAGCTTCTTGCCGAAGGGCAGGTCCTGCGGGACCGCCACGCTGCCCTTGACTTCGGAGGGGCAGAACGGCGCGGTGGCCGTGCGGGGCAGGGGAAAGAACATGCGGGCGATGATAGGGTCGCGCGCGGGACCGCTGGCCGAGCGGCCGGTCTTTTAGATTCGGCGGTCCCATTCCACACACATGCAACAACGGAGCTTTTTTCCATGATCCACGTCGTCGCCGTCATCACCGCCAAGCCGGGCCAGCGCGCCAGCCTGCTCGAAGCCTTTGCCGCCAACCGCGCGGCCGTGCTGGCCGAGGAGGGCTGCATCGAGTACGGCGCCACGGTCGACGCCGCGGGCGTGCCGGCATCGAAGGCCAGCTTCGGGCCCGACACCTTCGTGGTAATCGAAAAGTGGGAAACGCTGGCCCACCTGCAAGCCCATGCGGCGGCACCGCACATGGCGGCCCACGGCGCGAAGACGAAGGAGCTGGTCCAGAGCAAGCTGATCCACGTGCTCGAACCGGTCTGAAAATCGGCCTTCGCGCGCGGCGCAATGCCTGCTACCCTCGCGCCGGGATCAGGCATCCCGAGGAGGGACTCAAGGCATGGCGATCTTCTTCAGACCGCAGGGTGTGCGCCTGCGCGCTTTCACCGCAACGCTCTGCGCATCGGCCGCGGTGGTGCTGGCGTCCGGCTGCGCACAGCTCGCCGCGCCGCCCTATGCGGCCGACTACGAGGCGCTCGACCGGCTCGAAGCCGCGCGCCCCGGCATGGTGGCGCTCGCGAAGGTGCAGCCTACCGATCCGAACGACAGCATCAACACCCTGAGCCTGCGCCGCGCGAAGCTGCTTTCGCCCAGCGGCACCTTCGCGCAATACCTGGAAGACGCACTGATGCGCGACCTGGGAGAGATATCGGCCTACGACCCCAAGGCCCAGACCCGCATCGCGGCGCGGATACTCGTCAATGAACTCGACCTTGGCGTGATCAACGGCACCGGCCGCATGGACGTGGAGGTGGTCGTGACGCGCGCGTCCGCGCAAAGGCTGCGCAAGACCTACCGCGGCGAGCTGGCCTTCGATTCGAGCTACGCCAACATCGTGGCCGTGCCCGCCGGACAGGCCGCCTATCCGAGGCTGGTGCGCGCGCTGCTGCGCCAGGTGTACGCCGATCCGCAGTTCATCGCGGCCATTGCGCCCTAGCCACAGCCATCGCCGGAGAAAGCCGCACCATGCCATTTCTTTTTTCTTCGACCGCGCGCCTGTTTGCCGCGGCGATCCTGACGGCCTTGCTGGCAGCCTGCGCCCATCCGATCACGATGATCACGGAAACCGCACCGCCGCGGTCGCAGGCCCGCCTGCTCCCGAAGAAGGTGGCGTACGTGATGACCGACGCCCAGCGCGACCAGCAGGTGACCACCGCCGGCGGCAGCGGCGACCGCGTGAGCTACTACCCGTACCGCGACCTCGAAAAGTCGATCCGCGACGCGCTGCGCGCGGTCTACCGCGACGTCGTCGTGCTGCGCACCGCCGGCGATGCCAAGGCCAACGAGGCGGCGGGCGTGTCGCTGGTGTTCACGCCGCAGATCAAGACCGATTCGAGCTCGTCCTCGTGGATCACCTGGCCGCCCACGTCGTTCACCGCCGAGGTGAGCTGCGTGGTGAGCGATGCCGCCGGCGCCGAGGTCACGCGCGTGCGCGCGGTCGGCAACGGCACGGCGGAGTTCGGCGAATTCAACGGCGACTACGGGCTCGCCGCCCGGCGCGCCGCGACCCGGTTGACTTCGCAGCTCAGCAGCGAGATCCGGAGGAACGAGAAGCTGCGCTGAGGCATTGCCTCAGCCGGCACGCCCATGAAAAAACGCGCCCGAGGGCGCGTTCTTGTTGCCGAGTCCGCGAAGCCTTACTTCGCCACGACCTTCACCATCTCCAGGCACTTGTTCGAGTAGCCCCATTCGTTGTCGTACCAGCTCACGAGCTTCACGAAGGTGCTGTCGAGCGCAATGCCGGCTTCGGCGTCGAAGATCGAGGTGCGTGGGTCGCCGCGGAAGTCGGTGGCCACCACCTTGTCTTCGGTGTAGCCCAGCACGCCCTTGAGCGCGCCTTCGCTCTGTGCCTTCATCTCGGCGCAGATTTCCTTGTAGGTGGCTTCCTTCACCAGCTCCACCGTGAGGTCGACCACCGACACGTCGGAGGTCGGCACGCGGAAGCTCATGCCCGTGAGCTTCTTGTTGAGCTCGGGGATCACCACGCCCACGGCCTTGGCGGCGCCGGTGCTCGAGGGAATGATGTTTTCCAGGATGCCGCGGCCGCCGCGCCAGTCCTTGTTGCTCGGGCCGTCCACGGTCTTCTGCGTGGCGGTGGCGGCGTGCACGGTGGTCATCAGGCCGCGCTTGATGCCCCACTTGTCGTTCAGCACCTTGGCCAGCGGCGCCAGGCAGTTGGTGGTGCAGCTGGCGTTGCTGACGATGGCTTCGCCGGCGTACTTCTTGTCGTTCACGCCGTAGACGAACATGGGGGTGTCGTCCTTCGAGGGGGCCGACATGATCACCTTCTTGGCGCCCGCGTCGAGATGCTTCTGGCAGGTTTCCTTGGTGAGGAACAGGCCGGTGGATTCGAGCACGATGTCGGCGCCGACTTCGTTCCACTTCAGTTGCGCCGGGTCGCGCTCCTGCGTGAGGCGGATCTTCTTGCCGTTGACGATCAGCGTGTTGCCTTCCACCGTGACTTCGCCCTTGAAGCGGCCATGCACCGAGTCGTACTGGAGCATGTAGGCCAGGTAGTCGGGCTCGAGCAAGTCGTTGATGGCGACGATCTCGATCTCGTTCTTGAAGTTCTGCACGGCTGCGCGCAGCACGTTGCGACCGATGCGACCGAAGCCGTTGATACCGAGTTTGATAGCCATCTGATTTGCTCCTAAGGTTGAAAAACTTTTGATCGAACAGAAAGAAAAGCGCTTGGCCGGACTCAGTCGCGCAGGGCGGCTTCGACCGTGGCGGCAACGTTCTCCGCCGTGAACCCGAAATGCTTGAACAGCTGCGGTGCCGGTGCCGACTCGCCGTAGCTGTCGATGCCCACGACAGCCGCGCAGCCGTATTTCCACCAGCCGCCGGTGCAGCCCATTTCGACGGCGATGCGCGGCAGCTTCTTCGGCAGCACGGCCTTCTTGTAGGCCACGTCCTGGCGGTCGAAGGTGGTGGTCGAGGGCATCGACACCACGCGAACGGCAATCTTCTTCTCGGCCAGCAGCTTCTGCGCGGCCAGCGCCAGCTGCACTTCGGAACCGGTGGCGATGATGACCGCGGCGGTCTTCTTGCTCTTGAGGCCGACGGTTTCGGGCTCCGACAGCACGTACGCACCGCGGCTGATGTCGCCGAGCTCGCCCTTGGGCGCATAGGCGATGTTCTGGCGGCTCAGCAGCAGCGCGGTGGGGCGCGACTGGTTCTGCAGCGCCACGGCCCAGGCCACGGCGGTTTCGGCGGTGTCGCCCGGACGCCAGACGTCGAGGTTCGGGATCAGGCGCAGCGAGGCGGCATGCTCGATCGACTGGTGCGTCGGGCCGTCTTCGCCCAGGCCGATGGAGTCGTGCGTGAACACGTGCACCACGCGGCGCTTCATGAGCGCGGCCATGCGGATGGCGTTGCGGCTGTAGTCGCTGAAGGTCAGGAAGGTGCCGCCGTAGGGAATGAAGCCGCCATGCAGCGCGACGCCGTTCATGATGGCCGCCATGCCGAACTCGCGCACGCCGTAGTTGATGTGGCGGCCGACCACGCCGTGGGGCGGTTCGGCGTTGTCGGCGGTGCTCTCGGGTGCGGCTTCGTCTTCGGCACCCTGGTTCGGCTGCTGGACCGGCACGTCCATGACCACCGCGCCGGTCTTCGCATCGAAGCGCAGGGCGGCCGTGCTCTTGGTGTTGGTGAGGTTGGAACCCGTGAGGTCGGCGCTGCCGCCGAGCATTTCGGGCAGCGCGGCCGTGAAGGCCTCGAGCGCGAGCTGGCTGGCCTTGCGGCTGGCCACGGTTTCGCCCTTGGTATGGGCGGCCACCACGGTGTCGAACGCCACCTGGTGGAAGTTCCTGGGCAACTCGCCCCGCATGCGGCGGGTGAACTCGGCGGCGAGTTCGGGGAAGGCCTTCGCGTAGGCGGCGAACTTGTCGTTCCAGGCGGCTTCGGCCTTGGCGCCTTCGGCCTTGTGGTCCCAGTCGGCGTAGGCTTCCTCTGGCACTTCGAAGGCGGCATACGGCCAGTTCAGCGCAGCGCGGGTGAGCGCGATTTCATCGGCGCCCAGCGGCTCGCCGTGGGCCTTGGCGGTGTTGGCGCGGTTCGGGCTGCCCTTGCCGATCTGCGTCTTGCAGATGATGAGGGTGGGCTTCGAGTCTTCCTTCTTCGCCTTGGCGATGGCCTTGGACACGTCCCTGGCGTCGTTGCCGTCGATCGGGCCGATCACGTTCCAGCCGTAGGCCTTGAAGCGTTCTTCGGTGTTGTCGATGAACCAGGGCTTGACCTGGCCGTCGATGCTGATGCCGTTGTCGTCGTACAGCGCGATCAGCTTGTTCAGGTGCCAGGCGCCGGCCAGCGCGCAGGCTTCATGGCTGATGCCTTCCATCATGCAGCCGTCGCCCAGGAAGGCGTAGGTGTGGTGGTCGACGATGGCGTGGTGCTTGCGGTTGAACTCGGCCGCGAGCAGCTTCTCGGCCAATGCAAAGCCCACCGCATTGGTGATGCCCTGGCCCAGCGGGCCGGTGGTGGTTTCCACGCCGGGGGTCACGTCGACCTCGGGGTGGCCCGCGGTCTTGCTGTGCAGCTGGCGGAAGTTCTTGAGCTCGCCGAGGGGCAGGTCGTAGCCGGTGAGGTGCAGCACCGAGTACAGCAGCATCGAGGCGTGGCCGTTCGACAGCACGAAGCGGTCGCGGTCGAACCAGTGCGGGTTCGCGGGGTTGTAGCGCAGGTGTTCGCCCCAGAGTGCGACGGCCATGTCGGCCATGCCCATCGGTGCGCCCGGATGTCCGGAGTTTGCTTGTTGGACGGCATCCATGGCCAGCGCGCGAATCGCGTTGGCCATCAGGGCTTGGTTTGCCATGGGCGGTGGACTTTCGGGGAATGTGGATTGGGGGGAACCCGCGATTTTACCGGGCTCGCTCCAACCCCCTCCGATACGGCCTGAACACCCGACTGATGTTCTTTGGCGACACCCGGACTGCTAGAGTTGCCACCCATGCACGGGCTGCACCTCACCGCCGATCTCCACGACTGCCAATGCGCGATGCAATGGCTCACCGACAAGGAGGCGCTCGGCGCCGTATGCGTCAAGGCGGCGACGGCGGCCGGGCTGCAGCCGGTGGGCAAGCTGGTCCATGGTTTTCCGGCCACGCCCCAAGGGCCGGGCGGGGTCACGGCCACCGTGCTGCTGGCCGAATCGCACCTGTGCATCCACACCTGGCCCGAACAGCGCGGCGCCACGCTCGACGTGTATGTGTGCAACTTCGGCGGCGACCATTCGGCCAAGGCGCATGCGCTGATGGAATGCCTGGTCGCGCTTTTCCAGCCCCGCCACAGCGAACGCAACGAATTGCTGCGCGGCCAGGTGGCGGCTTGAAGCCGGTGGCATCTTCTTTTTCTGCGGTGCGGGCGATGATCCTGGCCGCCGGCCGCGGCGAGCGCATGCGGCCGCTGACCGACAGCGTGCCCAAGCCTCTGCTCGAAGTGCGGGGCAAGCCGCTGATGCAATGGCCAATGGAGGCGCTGGCCGCCGGCGGGTTCACCGAAATGGTGGTCAACACGGCATGGCTCGGCGAGAAGATCTCCAGCCACTTCGGCCCCAAGCCCTTGCTGAATGGGCGCGACACGCTATCAATTTCATACTCCGACGAAGGCCGCGACTTCGGCGAAGCGCTGGAGACGGCCGGCGGCATCGTGCGCGCGCTGCCCCGCCTGGGCGAGGTTTTCTGGGTCGCGGCCGGCGACGTGTTCGCGCCGGATTTCGCCTTCACGCAGGCCTCGGTGGACCGCTTCGCGGCCAGCGGCAGGCTGGCGCACCTGTGGCTGGTGCCGAACCCGGCGCACAACCCGAAGGGCGATTTCGGCCTCTCCGCGGGCGGCCTGGCGCTCAATTCGGCGGCCGAGAAGTACACCTTCTCGACCATCGGCCTCTACAGGACCGCACTTTTCGCGCCGCCTTACTGCGACATTCCGGCCGGCAACCCGGCGGGCGCCAAAGCCCCGCTGGCACCGATCCTGCGCGCCGCGATGGACAATGAACTCGTGAGCGCCGAGCTCTACGCCGGTCCCTGGACCGATGTGGGAACGCCCGAACGGCTTCTTCAACTGAACACGCCAAGATGACCTCAGAAGACAACCGGATCTACGCCGAGCGCCGTGCGCGCCTCGCCTCGCAACTGGGCAAGGACGGCATCGCCATCGTCCCGACCGCGCCGGAGCGCCAGCGCAACCGCGACAGCGATTTCCTGTTCCGGCACGACAGCTACTTCTATTACCTGACCGGTTTCACCGAGCCCAACGCCTGGCTGGTGCTCGCGAGCGACGGCCGCGCGACGCTGTTCTGCGCGCCCAAGGATCTGGAGCGCGAGATCTGGGACGGCTATCGCCTGGGTCCCGACGCGGCCCCCGCGGCGCTTGGCGTGAACGAGGCCTTCTCGATCAACGAGCTCGACGCCAGGCTGCCGAAGCTGCTCGAGAACAAATCGACCGTGTGGTTTCCGTTCGCGATCCACAAGGGGCTCGAAACCCGCATCGACGGCTGGCTGCAATCGGTGCGTGCGCGCGTGCGCTACGGCGCGCTGTGCCCCGAGGAGCAGCGCGACCTGTGCGGGCCGCTGGACGAAATGCGTTTGGTCAAGGACGCACACGAACAAGACATCATGCGGCGCGCGGCGCAGATCAGCGCCCGGGCACACATCCGCGCGATGCAGCTCTCGGCGCGCATGCTGCGCGAGGGCAAGGACGTGCGCGAGTACCACCTGGACGCCGAGCTGCTGCACGAGTTCCGCCTCGGCGGCTCGCAGTACCCGGCCTACGGCTCCATCGTCGCGGCCGGCGCCAATGCCTGCGTGCTGCACTACCGCGCCGATGCGGCGCCGGTGCGCAAGGGCGAGCTGGTGCTGATCGACGCGGGCTGCGAGCTCGACAGCTATGCGAGCGACATCACGCGCACCTTCCCGGCCGACGGCAAGTTCAGCGGCCCGCAGCGCGCGCTGTACGACCTCGTGCTCGCGAGCCAGGACGCCGCCGCCGCGGTGACCAAGGCCGGCAACCGCTTCACGGACCCGCACGATGCGGCGGTCAAGGTGCTGGCACAGGGCATGCTCGACCTCGGCCTGCTCGACGCCAACAAGGTCGGCAGCATCGACGACGTGATCGACTCGCGTGCCTACTTCCAGTTCTACATGCACCGCACCGGCCACTGGCTCGGCATGGACGTGCACGACTGCGGCAGCTATGTCGAGCCCACGCAGGTGGGCGAAGTGAGCGAGCGCAAGGACCCGCTGTCGAACGAAGTCATCAAGAACCGGCCGAGCCGCATCCTGCATCCCGGCATGGTGCTGACGCTGGAGCCCGGCCTCTACGTGCGGCCCGGCGAGGGCGTGCCCGAGCAGTTCCACAACATCGGCATCCGCATCGAGGACGACGCGATCGTCACGGCCACGGGCTGCGAACTCATTTCGCGCGGCGTGCCGGTGAAGGCGGACGAGATCGAGGCACTGATGCGAGCTTGACCGCGCGCTGGGACACCGGCGGCGGCGCATGCCGCGCCTGCAGGAAGTCGATGAACACCCTGAGCTTGCGCGGCATCTGCGCGCGGCTCGGGTGGTACAGGTAGAAGCCCGGAAACGTGGGCCACCAGGGCGCGAGCAGCGGCACCAGGCGGCCGCTTTCCAGATCGCCGCGCACCGCGCCTTCGAAGGCCACCATGATGCCCGCGCCGTCGCGCGCGGCGGCCAGCAGCACATCGCCGTCGTTGCTGATCAGCGGACCGGCCACTTCGACATCGAGCACGCGGCCGTCCTGCGCGTACTCCCAGCGATAGAGGCTGCCCGTGGTCAGGCGGTAGTTCAGGCACTGGTGCTCGCGCAGGTCCTCGGGCGTCTCCGGCAGCCTGCGCCCCGCCAGGTAGCGCGGCGACGCGAGGGTCACCATGCGCTGCGGCCCACCCACCGGCAGGGCCACCACGTCCTGCGCCAGGCTTTCGCCGAGCCGGATGCCGGCATCGAAGCCGCCTTCGACCAGGTCGATCATGCGGTTGTCGCAGACCAGCTCCAGCGTGATGTCGGGATAAGCCTCGGCAAAGTCCGCGAAGTGCGGATTCAGCAGCAATTCGGCCGACACGCGCGCCACGTTGAGGCGCAGCAGCCCGGCCGGCTTGTCGCGCGCCTCGTCGAGGCCTTCGACCGCCTGAGCGAGTGCGGCCAGCGCCGGCTGCGCGCCTTTGAGCAATTGCTGGCCCAGCTCGGTCACGCCGACGCGCCGCGTGGTGCGGTCGAGCAGGCGCACGCCGAGCCGCCCCTCGAGCGTGCGCACGGTCTGCGACAGGGCCGAGGGCGATACGCCCAGCTCTTGCGCGGCCCGCGTGAAGCTGGCGTGGTGCGCAACGCGTGCGAAGGCGGCGATCGCGGGGAGCAGTTCGGGCGACATGCGCGAATTATGAGGACGCGCTTGCGCCGGCGGCTCACGCTGGCGCTACCTGGCCTGCAGCAGCGCCCCCGCCTCCAGCAGCACCAGCTCGTTGTCGTCCGCCTTGTTCGGCTCGCGGCTGCTGGAGAACGGCAGGTTGTTGTCGTTGCCGACCACGATGTGCGTGGCATCGACCACGTCCACGTTCTCGATCGTGAAGAACGGGAACTTGAGCACGCCGTCGTTGAGCGGCTTGCGCGCGAGCTTGGCCGGGTCGGCGATGTTCAGCAGGTCGATGTAGCCGATCTTGCGCACCGCGCCGCCCACATTGGCGTCGCTCAGCTCGATCTTGTAGACGCGCTTGAACCTGGCGATGTCGTGGAAGCAGTCGGTGCGCTTCTGGCCTTCGGGGCAGGCCTTGTCGCTGGTGCCTTCGCCGTTGTCGCGCTCGATGACGAGGCCCGTGGTGGCGTCGATCATGTTGAAGTCGCCGATGGCGTGGCCGTTCGCTTCGAGCGGGTACTTCCAATGACGGCCCGTCCATTTTTCAGACGCCACGTCGAACTCCAGCACGCGCAGCGCCTCCTTGCCGTCTAGCTTCTCGTAATCCTTCGTCTCGGCGCTCCACACCGGGCCTTCGAGCAGCGCGTAGAGCTTGCTGCCGTCCTTCGACGAAGCCATGCCTTCGAAGCCCTTGGAGCGCTTGATCTGGAAGTCGACCGCGCCGCCCGGTGCGCCCGGCGTGGTGACCGCCGGATGGTCGGGCGAGCGCACGGCCTTGCCGTCGACCTGCGTGTCGAAGACCGCGAGCACCTTGCCTTTCAGGTCGGCCTTGATCAGGAAGGGGCCGAACTCCTCGCCGATCCACAGTGCGCCGCCGGCAAACTGGAAGCTCTCGGGGTCGAAGTCGGAGCCGGTCAGGTAGCGCTGCTTGTTGCCTTCGTGAACGATGCGAAAGGGCACCTTCTTGTCCGGGTCGTGCAGGAAGATGGTGTTCAGGCGGTTGAACTTGCCGCTCTTGAAGTCCACCTTGTAGTGGTTCAGGTAGAGCATGAAGTCGGGCGAGTTGGCCTTGGAGCCGGCGCCGTTGTCGGTGAGGATCCAGAACGAACCGTCGTCCATCTTCTTGATGCCCGAGTGGCCCTGCAGCGGCTGGCCCTTGAAGGGCAGCGAGACGCCGGTGCCGCGCCCGGCCGAGAGACCTTCCACGGTGCCCAATGCCTCCACGCGCTTGCCCGAGGTGAACTTGCCGCTGGCCTGCAGGTCGGCGTGCGCATCCTTGGGCGCAGCGACGAAGCTTTGCGCGGGCAGCACGGCGTGGCCGGCCAGCGTGGCGGGGAAGGCAGTCTGTGCGGCGGCATGGCCGCAGGCGAGCGCGGCGGCCAGCGCGATGAAAGAAGAATTGAGGAAAGAAGCAGGGCGCGTCATGGGAAAGAGAGGTTCCGTGTCGAAACGCGAGACCATGCCGGCCACGCGTGACGCGGCCATGACATGGCCGCCCGGTACGGCCAGCGCCTTCAGGCCAGCGCCGCGCCGGCCACGTGCCCGCGCGTGAACGCTTCCTCGAAGATCGAGTAGCCCGACCAATCGGCATGCGCGAACGAAAGCCGGCCCGCAACGACGCTGCCGCGCTGCGCGCCGATCTGCGCGAGCAGGCCGGGCCGGGGAACGGCCATCGCATGGCCATAGCGCGTGACCTCGACGCGCGTCGCGAGCGAAGGCAGGTCGGGGTGCGGCACCGAGAGTTCGGCGAGCAGGTCGTCGCGCCATCCGGTCCAGGGGCGGTCGAGCAGCAGGCGCCGGCCATCGGCGCCGTCGTAGCGGCTCGGGCCGAGCGGGCGGTACCAGCTCAGCACGGTGCCGCGCGGCGTGGGGTCGAGCGTCTGATGGCGCGCATCGACATAGCCGAGGCCGCGCGTGCCGTGGATCACGTTGTCCCAGCTCGGTGCGGCGCCGGGCCGGTCGGCGAGCGGTCCGCGCAGGTGCACGTTGGCAACGAGCCAGGGGGCATAGCGCAGGTGCGCAGCGGCGTTCTTCAATACCTCCGGCGCGTTCTCGACCACCCGTGCGGCAACGAACACCGGCAGCGCGACGATGCAGCGCTCGGCCTGCCAGCGCACCAGCGATTTCGACGCGACATCCCACGCGTCGACCTCGACACCGCCGCGAAGTTCGGCGATGCGCATGACCACCTGGCCCGTGCGCAAGCGGTCGCCGAGCGGTGCGGCCAGCTGCCTCGTGAGCCAGCCGTTGCCCTCGGGCCAGGTGAGCACGCCGTCGCGCTCCGGTGCCGATTCGGCGCCGCCGCCTTTCGCATCGCCGGGGGCATGAAAGCCGTGGCGGCTCGCGAAGTAGTGGATGCCGGCCCAGGCCGAGACCTGCTCGATGCCCGCGCCGTAGTCGTCGCGGCAGCAGTAGTCGAGGTACCAGCGCAGTTGCGCATCGCCGAAGCCTTCGCCGTCGAGCCAGTTCGCGAAGGGGAGGGCGTCGAGCGCGAGCAGCTCGGGCGTGACCGCGGCCCTTTGCGTGGGAATGGCGAAGTGCGCCGCATGCTGCAATGCGTCGATGCGCTGCGCGAACTTGCGGTACTGCGCATGCGTATCGGCGCCCACGCCGAGCACGGGCAGCAGGCCCTCCTGCCATTCGCCGTGGAAGAACAGCCGCTCCTGCGGGCTGTGGCAGAGGTGGCGCTCGTCGTATTCCCAGCGGCCCGCCACGCGCCGGCGCAGGCCGAGTTCCTCGAGGAGGTCCTGCACTTCGCGTGCATCGTCGCCGGGCGTCGGCAGGTAATGCGCGCCGAGCGGGCAGGCAATGCCGTTGACCATGCCGCCGCGCGCATTGCCGCCCGCCGTGTCCTCGAGTTCGAGCAAGGCGAAGTCCTCGATGCCGGCAAGCCGCAATGCGCGGGCAGCCGCCAGGCCGGCAACGCCGCCACCGGCGATCACCACCCGCGTGCGCTTCACGGCCGCCGGGGACGGGCTCTTGAGCGCGCCGTCGCGCAGCGCATGGCCACGCGCGACGTCGATGCCGGTGAAGCCGCCTTCGATGGGCGGCGGCGGGGCCTCGCAGCCCGCGAGCGCCAGGGCGCCCGCCGCCACGCCGAGGAAATCACGCCGCTGCATGTCCGGATCTAGTGCGTCGTGATCACCTTGCCCCACTCCTGCTCGTAGGTGGTGACAAGGGTCTGGTTCGACAGTCGGTTCACGTCGGCCGGCACACGCGCCATGTCGAGCGGAAAGTCGAACATCAGCGGCAAGGTGGAAGGCGAGAGAAAGCGCAATCCCGAAGGCAGCGCATCGGGCATCCGATACGGCCGCCGGCTCGCGATGATGTAGCCCCATTCGCCGAAGCTCGGCACATGCGCATGGTAGGGCGTCGCCTGCAGGCCGACCGACTCGATGGTCGCCGCCACGGTCCAGTAGCTTTTGCGCGCGACCAGCGGCGAGGTGGTCTGGATCACCGCGTAGCCGCTCGCCGAAAGGCGCTTCTCGAGCAGCGCGTAGAAGCTGTTGGTGTAGAGCTTGCCGATCGCGAAGTTGGTCGGATCGGGAAAGTCGACCACGATTACATCGAAAAGGTCGCCAGGCTGCTGCAGCCACTGGAACGCATCGGTGTTTACGATCTTCACCTTCGGCGACGCGAGCGAATGTCCGTTGAGCGCCGCCAGCGTTTCATGCCCGGTGAAGAGCTGGGTCATGTTCGGGTCGAGCTCCACCAGCGTGACCGATTCGACCGAGGGATATTTCAGGATCTCGCGCACCGCCATGCCGTCGCCGCCGCCGAGCACCGCGACTTTCTTCGGCGCGCCCTGCGCGGCCATCACCGGATGAACGAGCGCCTCGTGGTAGCGGTACTCGTCGCGCTCGGCGAACTGCAGGTTGCCGTTCAGGAACAGCCGATGCCCGAGCTGCCCGCGCGTGACCACGATGCGCTGGTAGGGCGAGGTGGCGCTGAACACGATGCGGTCCTGGTAGAACTTGTCCTCGGCCAGCGTGGTGATGTGGCCGGCCCCGGCGAAGGCGCCGACCAGCGCGGCCAGCGCCAGGAAGCAGGCCAGCGCATGCGCGCCGATGCGGCGCAGCTCATGGCGGAACAGCCACAGCGCCCACACGGCCACGGCGGCATTCATGATGCCGAACAGCAGGCCGGTGCGGATCATGCCGAGCTGCGGCACCAGGATGAGCGGAAAGGCCACCGACACCGCCAGCGCGCCGAGGTAGTCGAAGGTGAGCACCTGCGACACCAGGTTCTTGAGCTGGATGTTGCGCTTGAGGATGCGCATCACCAGCGGGATCTCGAGCCCCACCAGCGTGCCGACCACCACCACGAGCCCATAGAGCAGCAGGCGGAACGCGCCGGGCACATAGGCATTCGCGAGGAAAAGAACGGCCGGCAGTGCGCCGCCGACCAGCGCCACGAGCAGTTCGATGCGCAGGAAGTGCGCCGGCAGCTGGCGCTCGAAGAACCGCGAGAGCCAGGAGCCCACGCCCATCGCGAACAGGTAGGTGCCGATGATGGTGCTGAACTGCAGCACCGAATCGCCGAGCAGGTAGGAGCTCAGCGCGGCCGCGGTCAGCTCGTAGACCAGCCCGCAGGCCGCGACCACGAACACGCTGGCGAGCAGCGCGATCTCGACGGGCTGCGGCCCGCGCGCATCGGCGGCATGCGCGGACACGGCCGCCTCCCCGCTCAATGGATGGCTGCGGCGACGATGACGCAGATGCCGAGGCTCATGGCGGCCACGACCAGGCCCAGCGCCACGTTCTGCTTTTCGACGATCTCGCCCCAGAGGTCATAGGGCGTGAGCTTGTCGATGATCAGGAAGCAGAGCCAGAAGATCAGCACGCCAAGCAGCGCATACACGAGCGATCCGAGGACCACGCCCGGTTTCAGCCATTCAAATCCCATGGGGACCTCCAGTCGTAGTTGCAGTAGTGAGTGACATCAGCGCGAACCTATGTTGCTCTTCTTCATTTGTGGCCGCCGCCGCTCGAATAGCCGCCGTAGGAGCCGCCGTAGCTGCGCGACCCGCCGGACGATCCGCTGCAGGTGCTCAGGATGACCAGCAGCACGATGATGACGATCGCGATGAGGATGATGGTGCCGCAGCCCAGGCCCGATGCGGCGCTGACCGGCAGCGCATCGCCGCGCACGAACATGTCCTTCTTGTCGTCGAGCTTGAAAGCGGCGGAGACCAGGCCGCTGTCCAGCTTGCTGCCCGAGGACCAGGTCAGCTCGTTGGCCGAGCGCTCCATCGAGAGCAGCGCGTTGCCGCTGGCGAAATCGCGGTTGAAGGTTTTCTGCCCGCGCTCCACCTGCCAGTAGAACTCGCCCGCCACGTAGGTGGTTTCGGCGTTGTAGGCGTATTGCTGCGTGTAGCGCTTGCCGAGGTAGGTGGCGCTGCTGCCGTTCTCGGCCATCACCGGCGCACCGGTGGTCGGCTTGACCATGCTCCAGCCGTCCTCGGCATCCACCAGGAAGCTGAAGCCGCGCTTCTTGTTGTAGAGCAGGTATTCGTTCCAGCCGAAGTGCTCGTCGTCGCCGGGCTCCACGCCCATGCGGTGCTGGAAGCCCACCACCTGCCATTGCGCGCCCTGCAGCTGGCCCATGCTGCCGATGGCGATGAGCGGGCGAACGGGTTCGTCCTGCGCCGCGTGCTTCAGCTCGCCGCCGATGCCCTGCGACAGGTCGATGATGCTGTTGCACGAGCCGCAGGTGATGCTCTTGCTGTCGGCCAGGTTGACCGTGACGGGCGCGCCGCAGTTCGGGCAGTTGAAGGCGCGGCCTTTTTCGTCCTTGGCGGATTCGTCGCGCAGGCCCGTGAGCTGCAGGTCCTCGAGCTGCACCGAGCGGCCCAGGTAGGCGCCGGGCGGCTCGGTGCCGTAGTCGATGCTGAGCACCAGCCCCTTGTCGTTGCGCAGCTCGACCATGGGGAACGGGCGCCCCAGCTCGGGCAGGTGCGGCAGTTCGCCCTGCGCGGACAGCAGCGCCACCTGTTCGTTCGACGAAACGGTGTAGCTCTGGCCGTTGAATGCGCTGGTCGCACCCACGCGCAAGTCGCCCGACGGTGGCGCGGCGCGCTTCAGTTCAAATGGCAACGCGAAGACATAGGCGCCGTTGTCCTCGCTCAGGATGCCGGTGCGGTCGCCGTCGAGCGCGGCGATCCACTCGGTCCAGCGCCCGCCCGGATGGCTGTATTGCAGCCGGCCGACGATGGTGAACGGCTGGTTCTGGATGCGGCCCGCGGCAAACAGCTGCAGCGGGCTGAAGTCGTCGAACAGCTCCGCCATCTTGCCGATGCGCGCGAGCGTCTCGCCCTGGCGCACGACGGTGCTCTGGCAGTACGGGCAAACGGCGAAGGCCGATTGCGCCGACCTGAATTCGACCGGCGCGCCGCAGCCGGGGCAGGGCGCACGGTAGGAGCGCTGGTTGCCGCCTTCTTCAGCCATGGCAAACGACAGCGGATGCAGCTGCGGGGAATGCCGTGGAACCGGCTACGCCGGGCCACAGGCATTGCCCCCTGCAAGGGGGAGGGAGAAGCGACACGAAGTGCGCGAAGCCTGGGGGTTAGACCAACTTCTTGAGCAGCTCCGCCTTCTTGGCGTCGAACTCTTCCTGCGTGAGGATGCCCTTGGTCTTGAGCTCGCCGAGCTTCTCGAGCGTGGTCATCACGTCGGCCGGGCTCACCACGGCCACGGCGGGCTGCTGCTGGGTCGCCGCGGCCTGGGCCGCGGCGCTCGGGCTCAGCCCCTGCGCGAGGTTCTGCGCCAGCACCTGGCCCAGCGCCACGCCGGCGCCCAGGCCCATGGCATCGCCCGCGATGCCGCTGCCGCCGCCCGCGCCTTCGGCGAACTTGGGGATGGCCTGCGCGGTCTGGTACTGCATGAACTTGCCCATGTCGTTGCCGACCATGCCCATGCCGATCTTCTGGTCGAGGATCTTCTGCAGCTCTTCGGGCAGCGAGACGTTCTGGACCGTGATGTTCTCGAGCTTGATGCCGATCTTCTCGAACTCGGGCACCAGCTGCGCGGCCAGCGCCTGGGCGAACTGGATCTGGTTGGCGGCAAGGTCGAGAAACGGCACGCCGCTGGAAGCGATGGCGTTGCTGATGTTCTGCAGCACCAGCCCGCGCAGCTGGCCGTCGAGGTCGGCCACGCCGTAGATGTCGCGCGTGCCCGAGATCTCGGTGTGGAACAGCTTGGCATCGCCGATGCGGAAGCTGTAGTTGCCGAAGGCGCGCAGGCGCACGGCGCCGAAGTCCTTGTCGCGGATGGTGATGGGCTGCGGCGTGCCCCACTTCTGGTCGACCTGCTGGCGGGTGCTGAAGAAGTAGACGTCGCTCTTGAACGGGGACTCGAACAGCTTGTCCCAGTTCTTCAGGTACGTGAGCACGGGCAGCGTCTGCGTCGTGAGCTTGTACATGCCCGGGCCGAACACGTCGGCCACCTGGCCTTCGTTGACGAACACCGCCACCTGCGACTCGCGCACGGTGAGCGAGGCGCCGTTCTGGATTTCCATCTCCGCCATCGGAAAGCGCCAGGCCAGCGTGCCGTCGCCAGTCTCGGTCCACTGGATGATGTCGATGAACTGCTTCTTGATGAAATCCATCAGGGCCATGGCCGCTCCTCGTCGAGTTTTTTTCCGGACTGCGCATATTGCCACATCGTCTTGACGGGTCTTCGTGCTTTTGGCGTGGCGGATCTCCGCCATGCGGCCTATGGCGTCATGGGCCGAGGTCTACAATCGGCGCCCCCAGAAGAAGCGCCACCAGGAGCAACGGCCCATGTCCGATTCGACGACCTCATCGACCCCCACGCCCGAAGACAAGCGCGCCGAATTGCGGCGCGCCGCCCTCGAGTACCACGAGCTTCCGGTGCCGGGCAAGATTGCCATTGCCGCCACCAAGCAGATGGTCAACCAGCGCGACCTCTCGCTGGCCTATTCGCCCGGCGTGGCCGCGCCCTGCGAGGAAATCGTCAGGGACCCGGCCAACGCCTTCAAGTACACGGCGCGCGGCAACCTGGTGGCGGTGATCACCAACGGCACCGCCGTGCTGGGCCTGGGCGACATCGGCCCGCTGGCCGCCAAGCCGGTGATGGAAGGCAAGGGCGTGCTGTTCAAGAAGTTCGCCGGCGTCGACGTGTTCGACATCGAGATCGACGAGAAGGACCCGGCCAAGCTGGTCGAGGTGATCGCCGCGCTGGAGCCCACCTTCGGCGCGATCAACCTGGAGGACATCAAGGCCCCCGACTGCTTCTACGTCGAGCGCGAGCTGCGCAAGCGCATGAAGATCCCCGTCTTCCACGACGACCAGCACGGCACGGCCATCACCGTGGCGGCGGCCATGCTCAACGGCCTCAAGGTGGCGGGCAAGGACATCAGCGAGGTCAAGCTGGTCACCTCCGGCGCGGGCGCCGCGGCGCTGGCCTGCCTGAACCTGCTGCTCAAGGTGGGCCTGAAGCGCGAAAACGTGTTCGTGACCGACCTGGCCGGCGTGGTCTACGAAGGCCGCGAAGAGCTCATGGACGACGACAAGCGCCAGTACATGCAGAAAACCACGGCCCGCACGCTGGCCGAGGTGATCGAGGGTGCCGACGTGTTCCTGGGCCTGTCGGCCGGCGGCGTGCTCAAGCCCGCCATGGTGGCGAGGATGGCGGCCAAGCCCGTGATCTTCGCGCTGGCCAATCCGAACCCGGAAATCGCGCCCGAAGACGCCCACGCGGTGCGCGGCGACGTGATCATGGCCACCGGCCGCACCGATTACCCGAACCAGGTCAACAACGTCCTGTGCTTCCCGTACATCTTCCGCGGCGCGCTCGATTCGGGCGCCACCACGATCACCGACGAGATGGAAATTGCCGCGGTGCGCGCGATTGCCGACCTCGCCCAGGCCGAGCAGAGCGAGCGCGTCGCTGCCGCCTACGTCGGCGAAAAGCTGTCTTTCGGCCCCGAATACCTGATTCCGAAGCCCTTCGATCCGCGTCTCATGATGAAGATCGCGCCGGCGGTGGCCAAGGCCGCCGAGGAAAGCGGCGTGGCTTCGCGCCCGATCAAGGACATGGACGCCTACCGCGACCGCCTGCAGAGCTTCGTCTACGCCTCGGGCACCACGATGAAGCCGATCTTCGACGCCGCCAAGCGGGCGCAGAAGAAGCGCGTGGCGTACTGCGAGGGCGAGGAAGAGCGCGTGCTGCGCGCCGCCCAGATCGTGGTCGACGAAGGCATTGCGCGCCCCACGCTGATCGGCCGCCCGGCCATCATCGCGCAGCGCATCGAGAAATTCGGCCTGCGGCTGAAGGAAGAGCTCGACTACGACATCGTCAACGTCGAGCAGGACCACCGCTATCGCGACTTCTGGCAGACCTACCACCGCATGACGGAGCGCAAGGGCCAGACGGTGCAGACCGCCAAGATCGAGATGCGCCGCCGCCTGACGCTGATCGGCGCCATGCTGCTGCACAAGGACGAGGTCGACGGCATGATCTGCGGCACCTGGGGCACCACGCTGATCCACCTGCACTACATCGACCAGGTGATCGGCAAGCGCCCGGGCGGCTGCGAAAGCACCCCGCAGGACGTGCCGGTGTACGCCTGCATGAACGGCCTGCTCCTGCCCGACCGCCAGGTGTTCCTGGTCGACACGCACGTCAACTACGACCCCTCGCCCGAGGAACTGGCCGAGATCACGACCATGGCGGCCGAGGAAATGATGCGTTTCGGCCTCAAGCCCAAGGCCGCGCTGCTGTCGCATTCCAACTTCGGCACCAGCAACGAGCCGAGCGCGATCAAGATGCGCAAGACGCTCGACCTGCTGCGCGTGCAGGCGCCCTGGCTCGAAGTGGACGGCGAAATGCACGGCGACGTGGCGCTCGACAGCAAGCAGCGCGCGGTCGTCATGCCGCACAGCGCGCTCGCGGGCGACGCCAATCTGCTGGTTTTCCCGAACATCGACGCGGCCAATATTTCCTACAACCTGCTCAAGACTGCGGCCGGCGGAAATATCGCCATCGGCCCGGTGCTGCTCGGCGCCGCCAAACCTGTGCATATTCTCACGGCCAGCGCAACCGTTCGGCGCATCGTGAACATGACAGCCTTGACAGTCGCTGACGCAAACGCAGAGCGATAAGCTGTCCGGCGAGAGTGGCTGCCCACTTAAGGCGCCACGTCTCGCCCCTGCGCACTGCTCAAACTTTGGGCAGTCGCTTGCTATTTTCGCCAGCGTGGTGCACACTCGCGGGCTTGAATTTGCGGGTTAACCCCAGGGTTGGCTGCCGATTCGGAACCCCGCTCTTTTCTTGTGGTGCCCCATGGCGGCTTACGCCTCGATCACGTCCTCTGTCACTAAGTTTGCGCTCACCGGCTTGATGCTGGCGGCGTTGGCGACGGGGGCCGAGGCCCGCGAATGGTTCGGCCCCGGAAAGCCCGCCCAGGAATCGATCGCACTGTCCGACTTGCCGGTTCAGGGCCAGCGAACCTACGAAGCCATCCTGAGTGGCGGCCCCTTCCGATACGAAAAGGACGGCACGGTATTTGGCAACCGCGAGCGTCTCTTGCCGCCCGCGCGGCGCGGTCACTACCGCGAGTACACGGTGGCAACGCCCGGCTCGCGCGATCGCGGTGCACGGCGCATTGTCTGCGGCGGTGAACGGCGCACCACACCCGAGGCCTGCTGGTACACGGCAGACCACTACGCGAGTTTCAGACGGATTGCACCATGAGCGATGACAACGACTTGAGCGGCGCCCCGAAGCGCCCCGAAGAAATGATGATGACTATGGAAAGACCAGCGGAGATGACTTTATCCCTTCGTGCCGTACGCCCGAACATCGTGCAATCGATTCGTGCGTTCCGCGTGAACGACCTGCAGGAAGCTGCGAACGCCGCGGGCCAGCACTTCCTGTACGCCAATCTGGGGAACGCCCAGACCAAGCAGGACGTTCTCGACCTGATCGCCCAGCAGTTCACCTTTCCGGCGCATTTCGGCAAGAATTTCGACGCGCTGTACGACTGCATGACCGACCCGTTGCATAAATCGGGCCCGCAGCCCGGCTTTGTGATCGTGCTCGAGCAGATCCCGGCCAACGCCAAGTTCGACAAGGAAGCGCGCGAGCAGCTGCTCGACATCTTCCGAGACGCCTCCGACTACTGGGGCGACCGGAAAGTCCCGTTCCGCTGCTTCTATTCTTTTCTGTAGCCCGTTCTGCACACACCAGCCAAGCAGAACGGGCGAACGAGGCTCAGCCGAACGGCGCAGCACTCGATGGCATCGAAATCAACGGCAGCACCGCCAATGCGGCCGCCGGCACGGAACCCGAAGGCGAGAAGATGCCGACCGATAAACTGGTCGACGTTTCGCCGCTCGCGTTGCGCATGAGCAGCCCCTTCAACGCGGGCTACTGGCTCGCTGCAGCCTGAATAGGCCCACCCCCGAAGCGGCTCACTTCGTGTAGCCGCCTCCCCCTCGAGGGGGCAGCACCTGCGGCCCGGCGAAGCCGGTTCCGCGGTGTTCACGAACGAAAGCCCGCCTTTGCCGAGGCGGGCTTTTTCATGGGCGCGGGGGAACGGCTTGCGCGAGCGCCACGTACTCGGCCACGGGCACCTCTTCGGCGCGGCGCTGGGCGTCGAATTCGCCTGCAAAGCCGTGTTCGTCCAGCCACTTGCCCAGGGTGTGCCGCATGATCTTGCGGCGCTGGCTGAAGGCGACCTGCACGATTTCGCCCAGGCGGGCGGCATCGACAGCCGGCGGCTCGGCCAGCGGCACCATCCGCACCACCGCGCTGTCGACGCGCGGCGGCGGATCGAAGCTCTCTGGCGGCACGAACAGCACGTTTTCCATCTTGTAGCGCCACTGCAGCATCACGCTCAGGCGGCTGTAGTCGGACGTGGCAGGCCGGGCGACCATGCGGTCGATCACTTCCTTCTGCAGCATGAAGTGCTGGTCGGCAATCAGGTGCGCGAAGCCCAGCAGGTGGAACAGGATGGGCGTCGAGATGTTGTAGGGCAGGTTGCCGACCACGCGCAGCGGCGCCGCAAACCTGGCAGCCAGCGCGGCGAAATCGACCTTGAGCACATCGGACTCGATGACGTCGAGCTGCGGATGCTCGCGCAGCCGCTTGGCCAGGTCGCGGTCGAGCTCGATGACCGTCAGGCGCCCGAGCCGCTCGACCAGCGGCTGCGTGAGCGCCGCCAGGCCCGGACCGATCTCGACCATGGCATCGCCAGGCTGCGGCGCGATCTCCTGCACGATGGCATCGATGATGCCCCCATCGGACAGGAAGTGCTGCCCGAACCGCTTCCTGGCGATGTGTGCCATCAGGACTGGGGGGCCTCGCGGTATTCGACGTAGGCGCGCGCGCGCACTTCCTGCACCCAGGTGCTGAGGGCTTCCTCGACCCGCTGCTCGCGCAGCACGGCCCGTGCGGCCTCGCGCTGCTCGACCTGGGTGAGCTTGGATTCGCGCCGGCCGACCACCTGGATCAGGTGAACGCCGAAGCGCGACACCACGGGGTCGCTGATCTGGCCCGGCGCAAGGCGGTCCATGGCTTCCTCGAACTCGGGCACGAACTGGCCCGGGCGCGACCAGCCCAGATCGCCGCCTTCCTTGGCGCTGGCGTCCTGCGAGTTGTCGCGCGCCAGGCCGGCGAAGTCGGCCTGGCCGGCCTGCAGGCGGCGCTTGAATTCCGCGAGCTGCGCAACGGCCTGCGCGGTGGTGCGCTTCGGATCGTTGAGCAGCAGGATGTGGCGCACCTGCGTCTGGGTGACGGTGGCGTCGGTGGCGCCGAGCTGGGCCTTCGCCAGCACCTTGAGCACGTGGAAGCCCGCACCCGAGCGGATCGGGCCGGCAATGCCGTTGACCGGCGTCGACTGCGTGGCTTCGACGAACAGCGACGGATAGCGGTCGGCGCTGCGCATGCCGACCGCACCGCCATTGGCGCGGTCCGGCGAATCGGAGTTTTCCTGCACCAGCTTGGCAAAGTCTTCGCCGGAGCGGGCGCGCTGCGCGAGGCCCTGGGCCCGCTGCTGCAAGGTGGCGACCTGCGCGTCGGTGGCGTTCTCGGGCACGGCGACCAGCAGGTGCGCGAGGTTGATGTTCTGCAGCGCCGCATCCTTGGTGGGGGCGTTGCGCTGGTCGCGCAGGTATTCGTCGGCTTCGGCGTCGCTGATCTTGACCTTCGACTCGACCTCGCGGTCGCGCAGGCGCGTCAGCAGCAGCTGGTCGCGCAGGTCGTTGCGGAATTCGCGCTGCGAGATGCCCTCGGCCACCACGCGGCGGCGCAGCTCCTCGATGCTGACCTGGTTCTGGCGCGCCACGGTCTGCTCGGCCTGGTCGATGGCGACGTCGTCCACCTTGATGCCGTTTTCCTTGGCCAGCTGAAGCTGCGCACGCTCCGAGATCAGGCGCTCGAGCACGAGGCGCGTGAGCTCGGCGCGCGGAACGCGCTCGGCTTCGGCATTTTCCCGGATCAGGCGCGTGACGCGCGACTGCACCTCGGTGTTGGTGATGGGTTCGGAATTGACCAGCGCGACGATGTATTCGGCCGCACGCTGCACCGGCGCGGCGGTGGAGGGCGCGGTACGCGCAGCCGGTGGTGCAAGGCGGGGACCGGCGCGCATGATGTCGGTGATGCCGCTGCCGCCGCCGGAACGCAGACCCTGCGCGCCCGAGGTTGCGGCCAGCGCCGCGAGGCAGCCCAGGGTCAGGATGGAACGGATGTGTTTCATGGCGTTGCTCAATCGTCTCAGTCGTAATTGGTGAAGCGGCTCGGCCCTTCGGTGGGCTGGCGAAGAGGCTGGTAGCGCTGGATGTTTGTCCGCAAGGTCTGCATGGGGCTCGACCCGATGCTGGAGAACCCGACGAATTCGAGCTGGAACATGATGCGCGTGTTGGCCGTCACCGTGCCGGTCGTGATGCGCTGCAGCACCACGCGTCCGATCCAGCAGCAGCCGTCGTACTCGAAGCCGAGCACGCCGTCGGTGAGTTTCTTGTCCTGCAGGCTGTAGTTGAGCCGGCCCACCGCATACCACCGCCCGCCGCCCTGGCCCTTGCCCGGGCCGAGGTCCTTGCCCTTGTCGCCCCACAGGTCGTTGAGCGGCCACTGCCAGCCCAGGTCGAAGGACTTGTTGCCGTCCGTGGCGGTGGGGGTGGTGGGCGCCTGGTAGCGGAATGCCGCGCTCAGGTTGTGGTACGGCTCGGGGTTGTAGCGCGCAGTGATGGCCGAGCGCTCCGACTTGCGCGTGTCGGGGTTGTACTGGACCACCGTGTCCAGGCTCCACTTGGGCGTCCAGTTGATCTGGGCGCCCAGCAGCAGGTCGCTCGCACGGTCGGTCACCGGCGTGCCGCCCGGCAGCGTGACCCGCTGATCGCTGAAGCGCAGCCGCTGCGCAATGCCGAAGCGCGCCGCCTCGACGCCGGTTGCGGGGTCGATCAGGCGGGAGGTGACGCCGAGCGTGAGCGTGTTGGTGTCGGAAATGCGGTCGTTGCCCGAGAAGGCGTTCTCGGTATAGATGGTGGCAAAGCTGAAGTCGTTGGCCGCCGAATCGTAGTTCGGCAGCATGCTCTGGTTGCGGAACGGCGTGTAGACGTAATACGCGCGCGGCTCCAGCGTCTGGCGGAAGGCACGCCCGAAGTAGCTCGCGTCGCGCTCGAAGATCAGGCCGCTGTCGAGGCTGAAGGTCGGCACCGTCCGGTTGCTCGAGGTCGGGAAGAAATACAGCGAGTTCGGGTTGTAGGGCACGCCGTTGACGTACTGGATCCCGTTGACCGTGAGCTTCGGAACGTCCGACTGGGGCAGGTAGTAGTTGTACGAAGCCGTGTTCAGCTGCAGCTTGGGAATGACGAAGGAACTCGGCGTGATGAACGGCCGGCTGATCGAGGCAATCGCCAAGGCGCGGTCGCCGTCGGGCTGCGACTGCTGGTTGATGTCGAAGCCCGGCTGGCCGGCCAGGATGGTGTTGACGCGAAAGCGCGTGTAGTCGAGGTTCAGCGAAACGTCGAAGCCGTGCCAGTCGTACTTGTTGTAGTTGGCCGTGATCTGCGGCATACGGTCATAGGACGGCACGATCGGCGACAGGCTGTATTGCAGCGTCTGGTAGCGCAGCGCACGGATCCCGCCGTTCCAGTCGCCCTTGCTCCAGTTGAGCGACGCGTCGTTCGACAGCTGGCGCTGTGCCAGCGTGGGCGTGCGCGTGAAGTCGCGCCAGTAGTCGTTGTCGCTGACCCGGTTGATGTTGATGTTGGCCGCGAGCGAATCGAGCCCGAGCGCCTTGGCATTGAAATCCTGGTGGTGATTGGCCCAGATGCCCCAGCGCTTGGTGCTGGGCGGCGCGCCGAAGCTCAGGTCCGAGGCCTGGATTTCCCCGTTGGCGAGCTGCTGCAGCTGTGCGGCGCGCGTTTCGTTGTAGCGCTGGCCCACCAGGCGGTCGCTGCCCATCAGGTCCATGCGGATGCTGCCGCTGTATTCCTTCTCGAGGTAGCGGAATTCCGAGCCCAGGTTGAGGCCGCGCTTGCTCATCAGCGTGGGCGTGAAGGTGGCGTCGCGGTTGGGCGCGATGTTCCAGTAGTACGGCTGCGAGATCTCGATGCCGTTGGTGTTGTCGATGCCGATCGTCGGCGGCAGCAGGCCGCTCTTGCGTTCGTTCGACAGCGGAAAGCTCACGCTCGGGATCGGCGGCGTGCTGATGCCCATGAAGCTCAGCCGCGCGTCGGTGGCCACGCCGACGTTTTCCTCGGTGTCGGTGGTCATGGTGGCCGCGGTCAGCAGCCAGGCCGGCATCCAGCCCGGATAGTCTTCGCGCCGGCAGGTGGTGTAGGTGGCGCTGCGGGCCACCGACACGTTGCTGTCGACGAAATCGATGCGCTGCGCCTCGCCGTGCCCGCCAGTGGCGAGGAAGGAGTAGCGCACGTTGTTGAAGAAACCCTCGAAGGTTTCGAGCTTGAGTTCGAGCTCGGGGCCTTCGTACACGTTGCCGGCCTGGTTGACGCGCACGTTGCCGCGCGCCCTGGCACGGTCGTCGGGCTGGTAGTACTCGAGCCGGTCGGCGGTGATGGCGACCTCGCCGCGACGCAGCGTGGCATGGCCCTCGACCACGGTTTCGAGGTCCTGGCGGCCCGAGAGGCGGTCGCCGGTGATGAGGCTCGGCAACTGGCTGCGTTCGGCGGGCGGCAGCGTTTCGGTCAGTTGCGGCGTGCGCTTGAGCGTGAGCGGTCCGTCGAGGCCGCCCGCCGGCTGGGCGGATGCGCCGTGCGCATGCAGCAGCGCCAGCGACAGCAAGGCCAATGGCAGGGGCGGGCCGGAACGCCGCAAGGCAACGCGCCGGCTCATCAGGCCTCCCGCCGCATCGTTCCGGAGAAGGCCCGCAGTCTCCCCGGGGAGGGCTGCGAGTGCACAGGGTGCCAAGCGTGGGGGCTTTGGATCGTAGGCATCGGTCAGGAACGAAGGATCGTCGGGAGGACGGCGCGGCAGGCCGGCAGGTTGCAGGGGCCGGCGGCAACTCCGTTCGACCAGGGAGGACCGCAGGAGTTGCCGCGCCAGGCGGATTTGTAGAATCGATTATCCATGACAGCACCCCCGCTCCCGGCCTCCGTGCCCACACCCTCCGCCACGGCCATCCTCTGGGCTGATCCGCAGCGGGGCGCGACCTTCCAGAACTGGCTGGCCGGCATCGGCGCCGCGCACGGCCTGCTGCCCGACACCGTGCGCCTCGCGTCCGCCGATGCGAGCTTTCGCCGCTACTTCCGGGTCGACGCCGCGGGAAGCGCCGGCACCCGCATCGTGATGGATGCGCCGCCGGACAAGGAGAACAGCGAACCCTTCGTGCAGGTCGCCCGTTTGATGGCCGAAGCCGGCGTGACCGCGCCGCAGGTGCTCGAATGGGACCGGACCCACGGTTTCCTGCTGCTCGACGACCTGGGCCGCGAAACCATGCTCGACGTGATCGATCCGGCCCGGCCCGACGCCAGCCGTCCGCTCTACGACCAGGCGATCGATGCGCTGATCCGCTGGCAGCTGGCCTCCAGGCCGGGCGTGCTGCCGCCCTACGACCGCGCCCTGCTCGAGCGCGAACTGTCGCTTTTCCCCGAGTGGTACATCGGGCGCCACCGCGGCGTGGCCGTCGAGGGCCAGCTCAAGGAGCGGCTGGAACGCAGCTTCAGGCTCATCGTCGAGAGCAACCTGGCCTCGCCGAGCGTGTTCGTGCACCGCGACTTCATGCCGCGCAACCTGATGGTCCGCGATGGTGCCGATCTGGGTGTGCTCGACTTCCAGGACGCGGTCTACGGCCCCATCACGTACGACATCGCCAGCCTGATGCGCGATGCCTTCCTGAGCTGGGACGAGGAGTTCGTGCTCGACGTCACGATCCGTTACTGGGAAGCCGCCCGCAAGGCCAGGCTGCCGGTCGACGTGGACTTCGGCGCCTTTTATCGCTCGGTCGAATGGATGGGGCTGCAGCGCCACCTCAAGGTCGCCGGCATCTTCGCCCGCCTGACGCTGCGCGACGGCAAGCCCCGCTACCTGGCGGACACGCCCCGCTTCATCGCCTACATCCGCTCCACGGCAAGCCGCTACATGGAGCTGACCCCGCTGCTGCGCGTGATCGACGAGATCGAAGGCACTTCGGCGCTGACCGGCTTTGCCTACGGCAGGGTCTAGATGCCCCGCTTCCACTGCCCGGTGCCTTTGACGGCGGGTGCCACGCTCGAACTGCCACCCGGCCCCGCGCGCCACGTTCAGGTGCTGCGCATGCAGCCCGGCGACGCGCTCACGCTGTTCGACGGTTCGGGCGGCGAATATGCGGCAACCGTGGAGCGCATGGGGCGCAGCGATGTGTCGGTGACGATCGGCGCCCATGCGCCTGCCGAGCGCGAGGCCGCGCGCGCGGTGCATCTGGCCGTCGGCATGCCGGCCAACGAGCGCATGGACTGGCTGGTCGAGAAAGCCACCGAACTGGGCGTCGCGAGCATTCAGCCACTGGCCACCGCCCACGGCGTGCTGCGCCTTTCGGGCGAGCGCGCCGAGAAGAAGAGGGCGCATTGGGAAGCGATTGCCATCGCCGCGTGCGAACAATGCGGCCGCAACCGCGTGCCGCGGATACATCCGGTGCGGTCGTTCTCCAGCCCCTCGGCGTGGATCGAGGCAAATGCAGGCAACGCCGCGCTGCGCCTCGTCCTGAGCCTTGCCGAAGGCACGCAGCGCCTTGCCGATGCCACCGCCTCGGCGCCGGCCGACCGCAGCGTGCTGGTGCTGAGCGGCCCCGAGGGCGGCTTGAGCGGCGCCGAAGAACAGGAAGCGCTGGCATGCGGCTTTGCGCCGGTCACGCTCGGGCCGCGCGTGCTGCGCGCCGAAACGGCGGCGCTTGCCGCACTGGTGCTGCTCGCCGGCCCTTGAGCGGTGCTTTGCGCAAGGCTTGCCTCATCCGCCCACCCTCATCACAAGAAAAGGATCTTCACGCCATGCTTCGTTCGCCACGCGCCCTCCGGCTTGCCCCCCTCGCTCCCCTTGTGCTGGCCCTGCTCTGCGCCGCGCAGGGCGCGCAGGCCCAGAACACCGCCGTGGCCCCCACGCCGGCGCAAGTCGCTCCCGAGGTGGAAAAGACCTTCACCCAGCTGATGGCGGCGCCCGCGATCCAGAAGCTGCTCGACGCGGTCAAGGCCGACCACGAGCATTCGATCGAAGACCTGAAGATGCTGACCGAGATCGAGGCGCCCCCGTTCAAGGAACACAAGCGCGCCGAAGCCTTTCTTGCGCGCATGAAGGCGCTCGGGCTTGCCGACGCGAGGATCGATGCCGAAGGCAACGTGATCGGGCTGCGCAAGGGCACGGGGAACGGCCCCAAGCTGCTGGTCTCCGCCCACCTCGACACCGTGTTCCCCGCCGGTACCGACGTGAAGGTGAAGGAGCGCGAGGGCAGGCTCCATGCGCCCGGCATCGCGGACGATACGCGCGGCCTGTCCGTGCTGCTGTCGTGGCTCAAGGTCCTCAACGACAACAAGATCCAGACCGTGGGCGACCTGCTCTTCGTCGCCAATGTCGGCGAGGAGGAGCTGGGCAACCTGCGCGGCATGAAGGCCATCTTCCGCGACCACCTCGACATCGACGGCATGGTGGGGCTGGAGCCCTCGCCCGACGGCAACGTGCTGGTCCTCGGCACGGCGAGCCATCGCTACGAAGTCACGTTCAAGGGGCCGGGCGGCCACAGCTTCGCCGCGTTCGGCCAGGTGCCCAGCGCCATCCACGGCATGGGCCGCGCCATCGCCAAGATCGCCGAAGTCCGCACGCCCAGCTTTCCCAAGACCACCTTCACCGTCGGCACCGTGGGCGGCGGCACCTCGGTGAACACCATTGCGCCCGATGCCCGCATGGCCATCGACATCCGCTCGGACGACATGGCGTCGCTGCTGGAGACGGAAAAGAAGATCCTCGCGGCCATCGACGAAGCGGTGGCCGAGGAGAACAAGCGCTGGAACGTGGCGACGCTGACCGCCAGCAACAAGCTGATCGGCGACCGGCCGGGCGGGCGCACGCCGTCCGATTCGGTGATCGTGGAAGCGGCTGTCCGCTCGAACACCGCCTTCGGCCACAAGACGCTGCTGCGCGGCGGCAGCACCGACGCCAACGTGCCGATGTCGTACGGCATCCCGGCCATCATCATCGGCGGCGGCGGAAAGTCGGCGGGCTTCCATGCCCTGAGCGAATCGATCGACGTGACAGATGCCTGGAAAGGCGCGCAGAATTCGCTGGTCACAGTCCTGGGGCTGGTCGGCGTGCAAGGGGTAAGCCCCGCATTGCTGCCGAAACGCGCGCCGCGTCCCAGGTAATTTGTCACGCTGCGGGCTGAAAAGTAAACAAGCTCGTTCGCTCGCGGCCCCCTCGCGCTGGGAAAATGCCAGCGGTTCTGTCACACACCAAGGAAACGTCCATGGGAATGCTCGATTCGGTACTCGGCCAGGTTCTCGGGGGCGCCACCCAACAGCAGCCGCAGGGCGGCGGCATCGGCGGGCTGGGAGATCTCGGCGGCCTGGCCGGCGCGCTGGGCGGCCTGCTGGCCAACAACGGCGGCGCGGGTGGCCTGGGAGGGCTGGTCTCGAAATTCGAGCAGGCCGGCATGGGCGACGTGATCGGCTCGTGGATCGGCAAGGGCGAAAACCAGCCCGTGTCCGGCGACCAGCTGCAAGACGCGCTGGGCAGCGACACCATCGCCAGCATCGCCTCCAAGCTCGGCATCAATGCGCAAACGCTGCTGCCCATGCTGGCCGCCATGCTGCCGGCCCTCATCGACCAGCTCACGCCGCACGGCAAGGTGCCGGAGCAGGGCCTGGACAACCCGAACGACCTGCTGGGTACGCTCGGCGGCCTGCTGCAGAACAGGCAGCCTTGACCCTTTGCTCGACGAAGATCCCGGCGCCCGCGAGGGCGCTTTTTTTTGGGACGGCCGCATTTCGGCTGGCACATCCGCGGCGAATCACGTAGAACCGCAGCCTTCCATGCCGCAACGCGCTTTCGCCACTTCTCCATGAACCGCAACCTCTGGCTGCTCGCCATCTGCCAGGGCCTGTTCCTGACCAACAACGTCACCTTCATCGCCATCAACGGGCTGGTGGGCCTGAGCATCGCGCCGCGCGGATGGATGGCCACGCTGCCGGTCATGGGCTATGTGGTGGGCGGTGCGCTCACCACCGGGCTGGTGGCGCGCACGCAGCAGCGCTTCGGGCGGCGCGGGTCGTTCCAGATCGGGCTGGCGGTGGCGCTGGGGTCGGCCTTGCTGTGCGCGTTCGCGGCCGTCTCGAAGAACTTCTGGCTCTTGTGCCTTGCCACGGTGGTGGCCGGCTACTACAACGCCAACGCAGGCCTCTATCGCTTTGCCGCCGCCGAGCTCGCGGCACCGGCCTGGCGCGAGAAGGCGGTGTCGCTGGTGATGGCCGGCGGATTGATCGGCGCGGTGGCGGGGCCCAATCTGGCTGCCGCCACGCGCGAAGTGTTCGCCGTGCCGTTCGCGGGCGCCTACATCGCGCTGGCGGCGGTGGCGCTGCTGTCGATGGCGATCATGCGCTTCATCGAGTTTCCCGCCACGCTCACCCGCCAGCAGGCGCTGGGCGGACGACCGCTGTCGGAGATCATGCGGCAGCCGGTGTTCATCGTGGCGGCAGCCGCGGGTGCACTGGGCTACGGCGTGATGAACCTGCTGATGGCCGCCACGCCCATTGCGATGCAGATCTGCAGCCTGCCCTTTTCCGACGCCGCGCTGGTGCTCGAATGGCATGTGATCGGCATGTTCGCGCCGGGCTTCTTCACCGGCCACCTCATTCGCCGCTTCGGTGCGCTGCCGGTGATGGGCGTGGGGCTGGTGCTCAACTTCGGCTGCATCGCCGTCGCGCTGTCGGGTGTGGAGCTGCAGCACTTCCTCGTGGCGCTGTGCCTGCTGGGCGTGGGGTGGAATTTCCTGTTCACGGGCAGCACCACGCTCTCGCTCACGGCCTACACCGCGGAAGAGCGCGACCGGGCGCAGGGCGCGCTCAATTTCTGCGTGTTCGCCACCCTCGCGCTGACCTCGTTCGCCTCGGGCGTGCTGGTCACGACGCAGGGCTGGCAGCTGCTGAACTACGGCTCGCTGGTGCCGGTGGTGCTCACGGGCGCGGCGCTGCTGTGGCTTGCCCAGACGCGCCGGCGCGCGGCCGCCGCGAGCGCCTGAAACGCCTCTTCAGTTCGGCGGAAAGCGCTTGTCGAGCCAGCGCTGCAGCGCGGCGAACACGGGCCCGGCATCCAGCTCGTTGAATATCTCGTGGTAGAGAGACTCGAAGCACTGCGCTTCGACCATGCCGCTGGGCGCGGCCGCCGCCGCGAAGGCACGGCTGGCGGCCGGCACCACCAGGTGGTCGTCGCCCGCATAGATGAGCAAGGTGGGCACCGGCCAATGCGCCGCCGCCTGCTGCACCACGGCCCCTTCACGGGCGAGGAAGCGCGCGAGCCGGCTGCCGATGCGGTCGTGCGTGAGCGGATCGTCGCGATAGGCCTGCACCACGGCGCGATCATGCGAAAGAAAATTGTCGTCGAGCCCGTTGCCGACGCGCAGCCTGGGCGCAATGCGCGGCAGCACCGCGAGCAGCGCCTTCTGGAATCCGCTCAGGCCGGGATCGAGCCCCGGCGAAGACAGCACCAGCCCATCGACCGGCCGCACGCCGCGCGCCACCAGGCTGGCTGCGACCAGGCCTCCCAGGCTGTGGCCCAGCAGCACCAGCGGCAAGCCGGGGTTCTCTCGCCGCGCATCGTCGATGACCAGCGCGAGGTCTTCGACCAGCCGCAGCTCGCCGGGCAATGCGCCGCGCGCTCCGGACGATTCGCCGTGGCCATGATGGTCATGGGCCCAGACCGCGAAGCGCCACGCGTGCAGGCGTGCCGCGAGTTCGTGATAGCGCCCGGCATGCTCGCCGAGCCCATGCACCAGAACCACCACGGCACGCGATGCGCCGGCCGTCGGAAGACGCCGCAGCACCAGCGTTTCGCCGTCCGGCGTGGGCAGCGCAACCCGCTGCGGCAAAGGCAGCGGCGGCGCCGCTGCGCTCAAGCGGCCACCGGCGCCGCGGCCGCGGCGCGGTGCGCAGCCGGCAGGGCCGCAATCACCTCGGCCACCGCGGCCGTCAGCTTCTTGGCGTAGGGCACGTGCAGGAATTCGTTGGGACCATGGGCATTGCTCTTCGGGCCCAGCACGCCGCAGACCATCATCTGCGCCTTCGGGAAGCCGGCGCTCAGCATGTTCATCAGCGGGATCGTGCCGCCCTGGCCGATGTAGCCGCAGGACGCGCCGAAATGCGCCTGCGAGGCCTGGTTGAGCGCATCCTCGAACCACGGCGTGATCGTCGGCGCATTCCAGCCGGTGGCGCCGCCGCCGCTTTCGAAGGTCACGCGTGCCTGATACGGCGCGTTGTCCTCGAGCAGCGCCTTCAACTGCTGCACCGACTCGGCCGCGTCGACCAACGGCGGCAGGCGCAGCGAAAGCTTGAAGGCGGTATAGGGGCGCAGCACGTTGCCCGCGTCCTTCAACGCCGGGAAGCCTTCTGCACCCGTCACCGACAGCGTGGGCTTCCAGGTGCGGTTGAGCAGCGCTTCGACCGGATCGGTGGTGGTCGGCAGCGCGAACATGGTCGAGCCGCCACAGTCGTAGTGCGCCCACGGAAAGCGCTTGTAGACCTCGTCGCCCAGGATCGCCGCGGTGGCCCTGGCCTGCGCCAGGCGGTCGGCCGGCACTTCGCAATGAAAGCTCGCGGGCAGCAGCCGGCCGGTGGCACTGTCCTCGAGGCGGTCGAGCACCTGCCGCATGATGCGGAAGCTCGAGGGCACCAGGCCCGAGGCGTCGCCGGAGTGAATGCCTTCGGTCAGCACTTCGACCTTGAGCGTGCCGCTGGCCATGCCGCGCAACGACGTGGTGAGCCACAGCTGGTCGTAGTTGCCGGCGCCGGAGTCGAGGCAGATCACCAGCTCGACATTGCCCAGCCGCGGGCGCAGTGCGTCGACGTAGGGCAGCAGGTCGTAGGAGCCGCTTTCCTCGCAGGTCTCGATCAGCCCGACGATGCGCGGATGCGCCGCGCCCTGGTTCTTGAGCGCCTGCAGCGCGGCGATGCTGGCGTAGACCGCATAGCCGTCGTCGGCGCCGCCGCGGCCGTAGAGCAGGCCGTTCTCGTACTTGGGCGTCCAGGGGCCGAGGTCGTTGCGCCAGCCGGTGAATTCGGGTTGCTTGTCGAGGTGGCCGTACATCAGCACGGTCTCGCCCATGTCGGTGCCGGTGGCGGCCACTTCGAAGAACAGCACCGGCGTGCGGCCTTCGAGGCGCACGATCTCGAGCTTCAGGCCCTCGACCTTCTGCGCCTCGACCCAGGCCGCCGCGTTGCGCAGCACGGTCTCGAGGTACCCGTGGGCCGCCCAGTCCTTGTCGAAGCCGGGCGACTTGGCGGGAATGGCGATGTAGTCGGTGAGCTGCTTCAAGATGTCGCCGTCCCATTGGGCGCTGACATCAGACAGGGCACGCTCGGCATCGAGCAGGCCGGCGGGCATTTCGCGGTGCAGGGGGGCGTTCATCGGGTTCTCCGCGGGTAAGGAAAAAATCGCATTTTGCGCCCTGGAGCGACCCCGCGTAGAGTGCGGCGATCTCAACCCGGAGCGCAATGTGAGCAAGGCAGCATCGACTCGGACCCAGGTGAACATCAAGGTAGGCATCGGCGGCTGGACCTACGAGCCCTGGCGCGACAACTTCTATCCCAAGGGGCTCGCGCATGCGAAGGAGCTGCGCTATGCGAGCCGCCAGGTGAGCGCCATCGAAATCAACGGCACCTACTACAGCACCTTCAAGCCCGAGACCTTCCGCAAATGGCACGACGAGGTGCCGGAAGATTTCATGTTCTCGATGAAGGCCTCGCGCTTCACCACCAATCGCAAGGTGCTTGCCACCGCGGGAGACTCGATCAAGCGCTTCATCGACAGCGGCGTGAGCGAACTCGGCGACAAGCTCGGCCCGATCGTGTGGCAGTTCATGCCCACGAAGCAGTTCGATGCGGAAGACTTCGAGGCATTTCTTCAGCTGCTGCCGAAGAAGGAAGGCAGCCGCACGCTGCGCCACGTGATGGACGTGCGGCACGAGAGCTTCATCACGCCCGCCTACCAGGCGCTCGCGAAGAAGCACAAGGTGTCGACCGTGTTCACCGATGCGGACAAGTTCCCGTCGTTCGAGGAGCCGGAAGGCGACTTCGCCTACGCGCGCCTCATGATGGCCGACGCCAAGCTCAAGACCGGTTATGCGCCGAAGGCGCTCGACGGCTGGGCCGAGCGCGCGCAGCAATGGGCCGAATCGCCCAGGAAGCGCGACGTGTTCGTCTACTTCATCAACGGCGCCAAAGAAAAAGCACCGGCCGCGGCCGGTGCCTTGCTGGAGCGCCTGGGTTGGAAGCCGCCCGAGGAGGCGGCCTGAGCCGAAGAAGCCTGATCGATCAGGCTGCGGCTTGCAGCGACGGCTTGGCGCCGAAGCTGATTTCGCCGGACAGCTGGCCGCCTTCTTCGATCACGATCTTGCCGTAGCGGATCTTGCCGGTGACCTTGCCGGTCGAATGGATCACGAGCTTTTCGCGCACCGTGAGGTTGCCGTCGAACACGCCGCGGATCTCGGCGATGTCGATTTCGGCCGAGCCCTTGAATTCGCCCTGTTCGGCGATCTGCATCAGGCGCGAGTCCATGGTCGCTTCGACCAGGCCTTCGACCACGAGCGTGTCGCAATCGGTGATCTCGACGCCCTTGAGCTTGATGTTGGGGCCGACGGTGAGCTTGCTGCCACCTTCCTTGGCGGCGGGTGCGGCCGCTGCGGACAGGCCCCCTTGCTGCGCGGTCAGCGACGAAGGATTGACGGGCGAACCCGAGAGATTGGTACCCGAGCCCACCAACGGCGCGGGTCGAGAGGTCAACGAGTCGGTGTCACGATCACGCTTGCCGAAAAAGGGGGACTGTGTGGCCAATGGGGAGCTCCTCAACAAAACGACTATCGTAAGAACCCGCTCGCGGCCTGCGGCACTTCATTGCGCAAGAAACGTAACTGAATAAATCCCCCGTCACCCCACAATGGCGCTCTCCAGTGCCTCCGGCCCCGCAAGATGACCCGATCGAACACCGCACCTGCCGCCCGGACCCTCGCCATTTCTTCGACCATCGATTCGCGCTTCGACAAGCCGGCGAGCGGCTGGCGGCGCCAGCTGTTCACGGTGATCTTCGAGGCCGACACGCGCGCGGGCCTGCTCTTCGACCTGGCCTTGATCGCCGTGATCGTGGCCAGCGTGCTGGTGGTGATCCTCGACAGCGTGCAGTCGATCCGCGAGCAATGGCGGCCCGTGTTCAACACGCTCGAATGGGTGTTCACCATCCTGTTCACGCTCGAGTACATCGCACGGCTCGCCTGCGTGAACAAGCCGCTGCGCTATGCGCTGAGCTTCTATGGCGTGATCGACCTGCTCGCGCTGCTGCCGACCTTCCTGGTGGCGCTCGCGCCCGAGCTCGCCTACCTCATCGACGTGCGCGTTCTGCGGCTGCTGCGCGTGTTCCGCATCTTCAAGCTGTCGCGCTACTCGGTGGAATACCGCGCGCTGGTCTCGGCCGTGGCCGCGAGCCGCCGGAAGATCACGGTGTTCGTGGGCTTCGTGATGCTGGTGGTGCTGGTGATGGGCACGCTGATGTACGTGGTGGAAGGCCCGGTGCACGGCTTCACGAGCATTCCGGTGGCAATCTACTGGGCCATCTCGACCATGGCCACGGTGGGCTTCGGCGACCTCGTGCCCAAGACGGATCTCGGCCGCGCCATTGCCTCGGTGATGATGCTGCTGGGCTGGGGCGTGCTGGCCGTGCCGACCGGCATCGTCACGGCCGAGATGGCGCGGCGCGGCCCCGACGATGAGGCCGCACCCGCGGCGACAGGAGGGCGGGGCGTATTCGCAATGACGCCGCCCTCGGCCGTGGCCGCACCCACGCGGCGCCTCACGCCTGCGGCCAGACGACGCGCCCTTGCGCAGCATCGTCGAGGCGGGCGATGAAGCCGCCGGCATCGGGTTCGGGCAGCGTGAACGTGAAGTCCACCGCGTCGCCGTGCCGCACGTCGACCAGCGAGGCGCCGGCCACGGCGGCGATCTCGCGCCGCACCAGCCCTTCGAGCGCATAGGGCACCGCACATTGCAGCAGCCGCTGGCGCACCAGCGGTACCAGCGTCGCCCCGAGGCAGGCCTGCGCAACCGCATCGGTGTAGGCGCGCACGAGCCCGCCCGCGCCCAGCTTGATGCCGCCGAAATACCGGACCACCGTGGCAAGCACGCCTTCGAGCTGCTGGTGCCGCAACACCTCGAGCATGGGGCGCCCGGCCGTGCCGCCCGGCTCGCCGTCGTCGTTGGCGGCCGACTGGCCGCCCGCCATGAGCGCCCAGCACACATGCGCGGCGGCGGGATGCTCGCTGCGCAGGGATGCCACCACGGCCAGGGCCGCGGCCCGGTCGGCCACCGGCTGCACGCAGCCGATGAAGCGACTCTTCTTGACCAGCAGTTCGCTGTGCGCCGGTTGCGAGAGCGTGAAGCTCATGGAGCGGCCGTTTTCAGTCGGGGCGCGGAATCGCTCAGCGCTCCCGCTCGAACTTGAACACGGCCGTGCCCGCGCGCGCGTTGGGCAGCCAGCGCACGCTGCGGCCTTCCTGCACGCCGAAGGCATCGAGCACGCGCAGGCTGTTCTTTTGCGCCAGCACCTCGAAATCCTTGAAGGTGCCGACCCGGATGTTGGGCGTGTCGTACCACTGGTAGGGCAGGCGGCGCGTCACCGGCATGCGGCCGCGCGCAATGCTGATGCGGTTGGGCCAGTGCGCGAAGTTGGGAAAGGCCACGATGCCGATGCGGCCCACGCGCGCGGTTTCGCGCAGCATGATCTCGGCGTTTCTCAGATGCTGCAGCGTGTCGATCTGCAGCACCACGTCGAACGAGGCGTCGTCGAACATCGCCAGGCCTTCGTCGAGGTTCAGCTGGATCACGTCGACGCCGCGGCGGATGCACTGCAGCACGTTGCCGTCGGCAATTTCCACGCCGTAGCCGGTGCAGCCGCGCTCGCGCTGCAGCAGGTCGAGCAGGGCGCCGTCGCCGCAGCCGAGGTCGAGCACGCGCGCGCCCTCGGGCACGAGGTTGGCGATGAGGCGCTGGGTCTCGATATCGCTCACGACGCACTCCCTTCGGCCTGGATCTCGTGCGCCACGCGCTCGAAATATGACCGCACCACACCCATGTATCGCACGTCGTCGAGCAGGAAGGCGTCGTGCCCGTGCGGTGCGTCGATTTCGGCGTAGCTCACGTTGCGGCGGTTGTCGAGCAGCGCCTTCACCAGCTCGCGGCTGCGCGCGGGCGAAAAGCGCCAGTCGGTCTTGAAGCTCACGAGCAGGAACTTGGCCGTGGCCCCGGCGAAAGCCACGCTGAGGTTGCCGCCATGGGAGCGCGCGGGGTCGAAGTAGTCGAGCGCGCGCGTGATCAGCAGGTAGGTGTTGGCGTCGAAATACTCGCTGAACTTGTCGCCCTGGTAGCGCAGGTAGCTCTCGATCTGGAATTCGACGTCCTGCGTGGAATAGCGGTAGTCCAGCCCCGCCGCCTCGCCTTCGACCGCGCTGCGCAGGATGCGCCCGAACTTCTCGTTCATGACGTCGTCGCTCAGGTAGGTGATGTGGCCGATCATCCGCGCGATGCGCAGGCCGCGCTTGGGGATCACGCCGTGCTCGTAGAAATGGCCGCCGTGGAAGTCGGGGTCGGTGACGATGGCACGGCGCGCCACTTCGTTGAAGGCGATGTTCTCGGCCGTGAGGTTGGGCGCGCTGGCCACCACCACGGCATGCCGCACGCGCTCGGGGTACTGCAGCGTCCACGACAGCGCCTGCATGCCGCCGAGGCTGCCGCCCATCACGGCCGCGAGCGTGCGGATGCCGAGCGCGTCGAGCAGCGCAGCCTGGGCATCGACCCAGTCTTCGACCGTGACCACCGGGAAGTCCGCGCCATAGACGCGGCCGGTGGCGGGGTTGACGTGCATCGGGCCGGTGGAGCCGAAGCAGGAACCGAGGTTGTTCACGCCGATCACGAAGAAGCGGTCGGTGTCGACCGGCTTGCCCGGGCCCACCATGTTGTCCCACCAGCCCTCGGACCGCGCCTGGCCTTCGTAGGTGCCGGCCACGTGGTGCGAGGCATTGAGCGCATGGCACACCAGCACCGCGTTGCTGCGCTCGGCGTTCAGGCTGCCATAGGTTTCGTAGGCGAGCGTGTAGCCGCCGAGCGACGCGCCGCTGCGCAAGGCCAGCGGGCCCTCGAACTGCATCGATTGAGAAGTGACGACCAACGGGGACGACATGAATGAAAAAACCCGGCCTCGCCAAAAACGAGCCGGGTTGTTCGCCAACTGACTGTCTTTAGCTGAATTTATTAAGCGCCCGCAAGCTGTAGCAAATCGGCGCAGGCGGCAGTATATCGCTCCCTCGGATTACCAGCCGACGATCATCACGATGCCGAGCACGAGGAAGATCGCGGCCGAGACGCCGTGCACCAGCTTGATGGGCACGCGCCGCACGATCTTCTCGCCGAGCCACACCACCGGCGCGTTGGCCAGCATCATCCCGAGCGTGGTGCCGGCGACGACCCAGAAGTAGTCCTGCGTGAAGCGGGCGGCCAGCATGACGGTCGCGATCTGGGTCTTGTCGCCCATCTCGGCGAGGAAGAACGCGACCAGCGTGGTGCCGAAGACCCCGTAGTGGGTGGCGGCGGGCGCGTCGTCTGCGTCGAGCTTGTCGGGGATCAGCATCCAGGCCGCCATGGCGATGAAGGAACCGCCCAGGATCCAGCGCAGCACGTCGGGCCCCAGCCAGTGGGTGATCCAGTTGCCGACCGCACCGGCCAGCGCATGGTTGACGATGGTGGCCGCGAAGATCCCGAGCACGATCGGCCAGGGTTTCCTGAAGCGCGCCGCGAGCAGGAGGGCCAGCAATTGGGTCTTGTCGCCCATTTCGGCGAGCGCAACCACGCCGGTTGCAACGAGAAAAGCTTCCATGAAAGAGAGAGGTTCCTTGGGCCGAAGGACGCAATTGACCGTGCAACACCTTCGGCCATATTCCCGAAGTTGCACGGTCAAAGGTCTCGCCAGGTGTGTTCACTGCACGCGCCATGTCCTGTGTGGGGCAGGACAAGTCTGTTGACGCGGGCCCTTCTCGCGATGGAAGGCGGCTACTCCCCAATGACGGGCGGATTCTACCTGCTGCGCCGCAGCCACCGGCCGGTTTTGTAAGCGTGCGCTAGCTTTCCCTAAATTTTTGGAGGCCCTACACGATGCAGCAAATTACTGCTTGCATTTCACGTATTTCACCCATAATGCACGAGCCTCCCTCTTCATTTTGCCGGGGAGGAAGTTCGGTGATCGGTCAGTTTCGCGCGACTCGACGGCTCTCGTTTGAGTGATGCTTTCGGGACTCCATCGCTTTTCTTGCTATGTGTTTATAGGAGTCCCTTGATGGGCAACAAACTGTATGTCGGCAACCTGCCTTACTCGGTGCGCGACAGTGATCTCGAACAGGCTTTTGGACAATTCGGCGCAGTGACCAGCGCCAAGGTCATGATGGAACGTGACACGGGCCGCTCGAAGGGCTTCGGCTTCGTCGAGATGGGCAGTGACGCGGAAGCGCAAGCGGCCATCAATGGCATGAACGGCCAGCCGCTCGGCGGCCGCAGCGTTGTCGTCAACGAAGCACGTCCCATGGAAGCACGCCCCCCGCGCAGCGGTGGCGGCGGCTACGGCGGCGGCGGCGGTGGTGGTTATGGCGGCGGTGGTGGCGGTGGCTACGGCGGCGGTGGTGGCGGCTACGGTGGTGGCGGCGGTGGCCGCTCCGGCGGTGGCGGCGGCTACGGCGGCGGCGGTGGTGGCCGCAGTGGCGGCGGCGGTGGTGGTGGCGATGGCGGCTTCCGCAGCCCCTACGGCGCCGGCCCCCGTGGCGGTGGCGGCGGTGGCCGCTCCGGCGGTGGTGGTGGCTACGGCGGCGGCGGCAACAGCGGCTACTGAGCGCTGCATCCAGGCGCACACAAGTAAAAGGCTCCCCAGGGAGCCTTTTTCGTTGGAGCCTCCCGCCTCGGGGAAATTCAGCTTTCGCCGCTGCGCTTCTTGCGGGCGCGGCCCTGCACGGCGCGGTCGAGCAGCGCGTTCGGCAGCATGCGCATCAGCTTGGCGACGACGCCCATCTGCCAGGGAATCACGCGGTAGCTGGTGCCGGCCTCGATGGCGCGCAGCGCCTGGTCGGCAAAGTCCTGGGCCTTCATGAGAAAGGGCATGCCGTACCGGTTGCCCTGGGTCAGCGGCGTGTCGATATAGCCGGGGCAGAGCGTGACGACCTTGACGCCGCTGTTGCGCAGCTCGCCGCGCAAGCTCTCGCAGTACGCGACCACGCCCGCCTTGCTGGCGCAATAGGCACCGTGCCCTGGCAGCCCGCGAATGGCCGCGACGCTCGCGATGCCAACCAGCCGGCCGCTGCCGCGCTGCCTCATCGCCGCCACGAAAGGATGGAAGGTGGCCATCAGGCCGACGTTGTTGGTGGCGAAGGTCCGGGCCATCACCTCGATGTCCTCGCGCTCTGCCGTGTCGATGCCCACGCTGATGCCGGCATTGGCAATGACCACGTCGGGCAGGCCCTGGCGCTCGATGCAGGCGGCGGCGGCGGCCACGATGCTGTCTGTTTGCGCCACGTCCGCGCCATAGACCTGGTAGCGGTCCGAGTCCAGCTGCCGCTCGCCGGCCCAGGATTCGATTTCCGCGGTGCGCCGGGCAGCCAGCGCCAGCCTGTAGCCCGCCTCGTAGAAGCTGGCAGCCAGGGCCTGGCCGATGCCGCTCGATGCGCCGGTGATGAAGACAAGCGGGGATGTGCTCATGCGCAGGTTGTCTTCCGGGGAAGGGGTTGCGTCAGCGCGGCTTGCCGGCCGCCGATGGAATCAGGATGCCGCGCACCCGGCCGGTCAGGTTGGCGACGCCGCTCAGGTTGTCGTAGTCGAGGTTGTCGGCGGTGAACTGGTCGCTGCCACGGATCAGCGTGACCGGCTTGTTCGACGTCACGCGTTCGGTGTCGAGAAAGGCGTGCAGGAAATCGCCGCGGAACTCGAGGCGCGGCGTGGACTTGCCGTTGGCACCCACGGCCGGGTCGCGGATGACGATGGCGTTGCCGAAGAGCTGGATCTCGCTGCCGTCGGAATTCGAAAGGCCGCGATTGGCGGTGGCGTGGGTCGTGTAGCCCTGCGGCGAAACGGAGCGCATGCGCACGTCGTCGACCTCGACGGTATCGGTGTCAGGGTAGTGCCGGCCTTCCTTGCCGTGGAGTTCGCTGCGCAGGTCGCCGTTGGGCAGGAAGTTCTTGATCACGAAGCCGCGCATGAAATAGTCCGGCTCGTGCGTGGGCGCGGCCTTGGCGGTCGGTTCGAGCAGCTTGGGCGCGTTGCGCACCAGCCAATAGGTGCCGAGCGCGACGGCTGCCGTGAGAATGATGGGCAGGTAGATCGTGGCGCGGTCGAGAACGTCGCGCAGCAGGCTCCAGGCGCGCTTCATTGCCTGGGACCTCGGGCAGCGTCAAGCAGGCGCTGGTAGTGGCCGCCGGCCGTCAGCAGCAGATCGCAGAACTCGCGCGCCGCGCCTTCTCCGCCGCGTGCGCGGGTGACATAGTTGACCGCGTCGCGCACTTCGACATGCGCATTGGCGGGCGCGGCCGCGAAACCGACACGCGCCAGCACGGGCAGGTCGGGCCAGTCGTCGCCGATGGCCGCGGCCTGGAGCCAGCTGAAACCGAGTTCTTCGAGCATGGCTTGCGCCGCGGGCAGCTTGTCTTCGGTGCCGTAGCGCACGTGCTGGATTCCGAGCGCTTCGAGCCGCACGCGCAGCGGCTTGGAGTCGCGCCCGGTGATCACCGCGGGCGTGATGCCTGCCAGGCGCAGCAGCCTGAGGCCGTAGCCGTCGAGGATGCTGAAGCGCTTGAGCGTTTCGCCGTGCTCGGTGAAATACACGCCGCCGTCGGTCAGCACGCCATCGATGTCGAAGAACGCGATGCGCACATCCTGCGCGGCGAGCAAGGTTTCGGCCTGGAAGTCGAGCGGCATCAGATGACCTTCGCGCGCATCAGGTCGTTGATGCTGAGCGCGCCGATCAGGAGACCCTCGGGGTCGACGATGAGCACGCTGGTGATGCGGTGTTCTTCCATCAGCTCGGCCGCCTCGACCGCCAGCGCCTCGGCACGCAGCGTGCGCGGGCCGGGGTGCATCACGTCGGCCGCCGTCAGGCCGCGCAGGTCGCCGCCGGTCTCGACCTGGCGGCGCAAATCGCCGTCGGTGAAGATGCCGATGGCGCGACCTTGCGCGTCGACCACGGCGGTGGCGCCCAGGCCCTTGGAGCTCATCTCGCGCATCAGTTCGCTGAGCGTTGCGGTGGGCGCCACGCGCGGCACTTCGTCGCCCGAGCGCATCACATCGCTCACGTGCGTGAGCAGCTTGCGGCCCAGCGCGCCGCCGGGGTGCGAGCGCGCGAAGTCTTCGGAGCCGAAGCCGCGCGCGTCGAGCAGCGCCACCGCCAGCGCGTCGCCCATGGCCATCTGGGCCGTGGTGCTTGCGGTGGGGGCGAGGTTGAGCGGGCAGGCCTCCTTGGCAACGCCGGCGTCGATCACGATGTCGGCGTGGCGCGCGAGGGTGGAATCGGTGCGGCCGGTCATGGCGATCAGGGGCACGCCCTGGCGCTTGACCACCGGCAGGATCACGGTGAGCTCGTCGACCTCGCCGCTGTTGGAGATGGCCAGCACCAGGTCGACCGGCTTGATCATGCCGAGATCGCCGTGGCTCGCCTCGGCCGGATGGACGAACATGGCGGGCGTGCCGGTGGAGGCCAGGGTCGCTGCGATCTTGCGGCCGACATGGCCGCTTTTTCCCATGCCCATGACGACCACGCGGCCGCGCACGTCGAGGATCCTGCGCACGGCGTCGACGAAGCTCGGGCCCACGCGCGACTTGAGCCCGAGCACGGCATCGGACTCGATGTCGAAGGTGGCGCGCGCCCGCACCAGGATTGCGTCGGCGTCGACCACGGGGGGCAGGGGAGCTGAACTCATCGGCGGATTTTACGGGCCGGCCGGCACGTCCCGTTGCCCGGTACAAGCAGCACGCTCGGGGCATGGACATTGCTCTAGCATCCAGCCATGTCCTCGTTCGATCTCACGCTGATGTATTTGCTGGCCGCAGTGATCGGCGTCGTGGTCTGCCGGTCGCTGAAACTGCCGCCGATGCTGGGCTATCTGTCGGCCGGCGTGCTGATCGGGCCTCATGCGCTGGCATTGGCGCAGAACTCCGAAGCCATCCGCCACCTGGGCGAGTTCGGCGTGGTGTTCCTGATGTTCGTGATCGGGCTGGAGTTCAGCCTGCCCAAGCTGCGCGCCATGCGCAAGCACGTGTTCGGGCTCGGCCTGCTGCAGGTGCTGCTGACCATGGCCATTGCCACCGCCGGGGCGCTCCTCATCGCCTCCCAGCTCCCGCCGGTCTGGCGGCTCGGATGGCAGACGGCGCTGGCGCTGTCCGGCGCCCTCACGATGAGCAGCACCGCGATCGTGGTCAAGCTGATGGCCGAGCGGCTCGAGCTCGAGAGCGAGCACGGCAAGCGCGTGATGGGCGTGCTGCTGTTCCAGGACCTGGCGGTGGTGCCGCTGCTGGTGCTGATTCCCGCCCTCGGCGCACCGCCCGAGGCGCTGGCCAAGGCCATCGGCCTGGCACTGGTGAAAGCCACCTTGCTGATCGGCGTGCTGCTCTACGGCGGTCCGCGCGTCATGCGCTGGTGGCTCACCCTCGTTGCGCGGCGGCGCAGCGAGGAGCTCTTCATCCTGAATGTGCTGCTGGTCACGCTCGGCCTGGCCTGGCTCACCGACCTGGCCGGCCTGAGCCTGGCGCTGGGCGCCTTCATCGCCGGCATGCTGGTGTCGGAAACCGAATACAAGCACCAGGTCGAAACCGACATCCGACCGTTCCACGACGTGCTGCTGGGCCTTTTCTTCATCACGGTGGGCATGTCGCTCGACTGGCACATCGTGGTGGAGCGCTGGGCGCTGGTGGCCGTGCTGCTGGTGCTGCCGCTGGCGTTCAAGCTGGCGCTGGTGACGGTGCTGGCGCGGGTGCTGGGCGCCACCTCCGGCGTCTCGCTGCGCACCGGCCTGTACCTGGCGCAGGCCGGCGAATTCGGCTTCGTTCTGCTGACGCTGGCGCAGGAACGCAGCCTGCTGCCGCCGTGGCTGGCCCATCCGGTGCTGGCCTCGATGGTGCTGTCGATGCTCGCCACGCCGTTCATCGTGATGTACACCAACACCATCGTGCGCAAGCTGGTGGCCAGCGACTGGCTCCAGCAATCGCTGCAGATGACCAGCATCGCGCGCAAGACCATCAATACCGCCAAGCACGTGATCATCTGCGGCTACGGGCGCTGCGGCCAGAACCTGGCGCGCATCCTGGAGCATGAAGGCATTCCCTACATGGCGCTGGACCTCGACCCCGATCGCGTGCGCCAGGCCGCCGCGGCGGGCGATTCGGTGGTGTTCGGCGACGCGGCCCGGCTGCAGGCGCTGATGGCGGCCGGCCTGGCCCGCGCCAGTGCCGTGGTCGTGACCTATCTCGACGTGCCGGGCGCCATGAAGGTGCTGGCCAACATCCGCTCCCACGCGCCGCAGGTGCCGGTGATCGTGCGCACGCAGGACGACCTCGACCTCGAGAAGCTGCAGGCGGCCGGCGCGACCGAGGTGGTGCCCGAGGCCATCGAGGGCTCGCTGATGCTCGCGAGCCATGCGCTGGCGCTGGTCGGCGTGCCGATGCGGCGCGTGATCCGCGTGGTGCAGGACCAGCGCGACGCGCGCTACAACCTGCTGCGCGGCTACTTCCACGGCGCGGACGACGACAACGCCGACGAGCTCGACCACGAGCGGCTCAACACCCTCACGCTCACCCCCGGCGCCCGCGCCGTCGGCCAGACCCTGGCGCGGATGGCGCTCGAAAGCCTGGGGGTGCGCGTCGCCAGCCTGCGCCGCCACGACGGCCAGAACCAGGTGTTCACCGACGACACGGTGCTGACCGACGGCGACACGCTCGTCCTGTGCGGCAAGCCCGCCGCCCTGGCCGTGGCCATAGAGCGCCTGCAAAAGGGCTGAGCCTCTCCGCCGGCGCGCGTGAGCTCAGTTCATCAGCGTCGGATTGCGCTTTTCCTCTTCGATCCGCTGCTGCCGGCGCACGGCTTCGCACTGCGCATGCGCCTTGTATTCGGGCCTGAGGCACTGCGCGGCCATGCACTGGGCCTTCGCGATGAAGTTCCGGTCGCCGCAGAGGGCCAGCGGATCGGCGGGCGACGCCGGGGCCGGGGCCGGGGACGAAGGCGGCGCGACGGCAGGGGCCGGTGCGGACGCTGTCGCGCCAGGCTGCAAGGGTGCCACCGGCGCTGGCTTGCGCGGCTTGGCCGTGGCGAGCGGCGGCTTGGGGCTTGCGGCCGCCGGTGCATCCATCGCCGATACCGGCACTGCCGTTTCCGCAACCGGCGCTTCCGCGGCGGGGGATTCCGGCACCGCCACGGCCGGCTCGGGCAACGGCACGGGCGCAGCGGGCGGCGCGGCAGGCGCTTCGACCCGACCGACCTCTTCCACCGGCCTGTCGGTCCCGTGGCCGTACCAGCCGGCGGCGATCATGAGCAGCCCCACCGCCAACAGCACGCCCCACAGCCACACGCCGCGCGAGCGCAACGGCTTCTTCTGTGCCTCGGCACCGGCGGACCGCCGCGGCCTGGAGGTCCCGGAAGCAGAAGATTTCTTCTTCGCTCCGGCGTCCCGCTGTCGCCGGGAAGGAAGTCGGTCGGAAGGCTCCGGCAGGACGATGACGGTCTTGTTGTCGTCGTCCGGCAACCTGGCGCTCGCGGAAGATGCTGCAGAAGCCGCGTAGACGCCGGCTTCGAAAAGCCCGCCCGGGATCGTGGGCGCACGCAGTTGCGCGGGCGCCGTGGCGGCCCACTCGCGCTCCGATCTGCTGCCGGGGGCCGGAGGCGGCGCCATTGGCGCGGGTGCGGCAGGCGCCAGCTTGCCGCCGCAGCCCCTGCAGAAATTGGCGCCCTCGCGGTTCTCCGCGCTGCACACCGGACAGATCAAGGCCATGACGACGGACTTCTAGGGAAAAACGATTTCAGGAAAACTGGCGGCGAAGAGCCGTCGAGGGCCGAATTGCGGAGCGGGCCGACCGGCCGGTGCTCAGGTCACTGCGACGCGCTTGGACCGGTGCGCCATGCGCTTGGCAATCACCGCGCCCAGCCCCATGGCAATTTCAAGGGCCAGGTTGGGCTGCCGGTTCGACATTTCCGCGAAGCGGATCGCCGTGAGGCGCCACACGCGGCCCGCGCCGGTGACCACCACATTGGCGGAATGCGGCTGGCGCGAGAAGAAGGAGCCTTCGCCCACCACCGATCCGGGCATGAGCACGGCCAGCTTCATCTGTTCCTTGCTGCTCACGCGGTGCACGCTGATCGCGCCGCTCTCGAGAAAGTACACCGATCGGTCGTGCGTGCCCTGCTCGATGAGAACGTCGCCAACGCCGGTGTCGATGGGCTGCAGGTAGCCCGCCAGCGTTTCCCACTGTTGTACGTTGAGCGTCAACGCAAAGGCGTCGTTGCTGCTGTTGTCCGCGATTGCGCGGCCCAGGTTCTGGATGGACATGCTTTTCTCAACCCCCGCTTCTGTGCCGGAGTATCCGCGAAGGGCGCGGTTTTCGGCTACAAGTCTTTACGTTTTTGAGGTCGGCTGTCTCTATTTGCCGATACAGAAGCGCGAAAAGATCACCCCCAGCAGGTCGTCGGCGCCGAATTCACCGGTAATTTCGTTCAGCGCGTTCTGCGCGAGGCGCAGCTCCTCGGCCAGCAGATCGAGCAGCTGCGCCTGCGCCGCCAGATGGCTCGCGGCCAGTGCCAGATGGATCTCGACCTGGCTCAGCGCCTGCACATGGCGCGCCCGCGCCAGGTAGACGCCCTCGGGCACGGCCTGCCAGCCGGCCATGGCCAGCAGCTGTTCGCGCAGCGCCTCGATGCCGAGGCCGGTCTTGGCGGACAAGGCGACGCCCCGGGCCGCGCCGTCCGCATTCGCCGCATTCGGCATTGGCGCGGCATCCTGCTTGTTCCAGACATCGAGCACCGGCACGCTCGCGGGCAGCTTCTGCCGCAGCCCGCGCAGGATCTCGGCGTCGGCGGCAGCGTAGTCGGGCAGGCCGGCGCGCGTCAGGTCGTGCAGGAACAGCACGGCATCGGCGCCCTCGATCTGGCCCCAGGCGCGGGCCACACCGATCTGTTCGACTTCGTCGCTGCTTTCGCGCAGGCCGGCCGTGTCCACCACGTGCAGCGGCACGCCGTGGATCTGGATGGTCTGCGACACCACGTCGCGCGTCGTGCCCGCCACCGCGCTCACGATGGCCAGCTCGGCGCCGGCCAGCGCGTTGAGCAGCGAGCTCTTGCCCGCATTGGGCTGGCCCGCGATGACCACCTTGATGCCTTCGCGCAGCAGCGCGCCCTGCTTCGCTCGCTGCTGCACCGCTGCCAGCTGCTCCTGCAACTTCACCAGTTGCCCGGCCGCATCGGCCTTTTGGAGGAAGTCGATTTCCTCCTCCGGGAAATCGAGCGTCGCCTCCACCAGCATGCGCAGATGGATCAGCGCATCGCGCAGCGCGTGGATCTCGCGCGAAAAGGCGCCCGAAAGCGAGCGCCCGGCGCTGCGCGCAGCCGCCTCGGTGCTGGCGTCGATCAGGTCGGCGATGGCCTCGGCCTGGGCGAGGTCGATCTTGCCGTTGAGAAAGGCGCGCTGGCTGAACTCACCCGGCTCGGCCACGCGCAGGCCGGGCAATCGCGGCCGGCCGGTGACCGGATCGGGCTCGGCGGCGGCCTCGAGGCAGCGCGCCAGCAGCAGTTGCAGCACGACCGTTCCGCCGTGGGCCTGCAGTTCGAGCACGTCCTCGCCGGTGAACGAATGGGGCGAGGGAAAGTGGATGGCCAGGCCGTGGTCGACCGGCTCTCCGGCCGCATCACGGAAGGGGAGGTAGGTGGCTTCCCGCGGCTTCAGCGGCCGGCCGCAGAGCGCGTCGATCAGCGGCGCGAGCCGGGCGCCCGAGACCCGCACGATGCCCACCGCCCCGCGCCCCGAAGCGGTGGCGATGGCGACGACGGGATCGGTGGTGCGGGCAAAGGTCATGGAAGCGCGATTCTTTCAGCAAAAAGACAAAAGGCCGCAGATGCGGCCCTTTGCGGGAGTGGCGGCGGCCGCTGCGGCTTATTTGCCCAGCACGCCCAGCCGCTTGTTGATGAACCACTGCTGCGCGATCGACAGCACGTTGTTGGTGATCCAGTACAGCACCAGGCCGGCCGGGAAGAAGATGAACATCACGCTGAACGCGAGCGGCATGATCCACATCAGCTTGGCCTGCATCGGATCGGGCGGCGTCGGGTTGAGCCAGGTCTGGAACAGCGAGGTGAGCGTCATCACGACCGGCAGGATGTACCAGGGGTCCGGTGCCGACAGGTCGGTGATCCAGCCGATCCACGGCGCGTGGCGCATTTCGACCGACGACAGCAGCACCCAGTACAGCGCGATGAACACCGGGATCTGGATCACGATCGGGAAGCAGCCGCCCATCGGATTGACCTTCTCGGTCTTGTAGATTCGCATCATTTCCTGCTGCATTTCCTGCGGCTTGTCCTTCAGCCGCTCGCGCATTTCCATGATCTTCGGATTGATGGCCTTCATCTTGGCCATGCTCGCGTAGGCCTTGGCGTTGAGCCAGTAGAAGGCCGCCTTCAGCAGCACCACCAGCGCCACGATGGCCCAGCCCCAGTTGCCCAGGATGCCGTGCAGCTGGTTCAGCAGCCAGTACAGCGGCTTCGAGATGATCGCGAAGATGCCGTAGTCCTTGACCAGGTCGAGGCCCGGCGCGATGGCTTCGAGCTTCTTTTCTTCCTCGGGGCCGGCGAACAGCGCGCTGTTGACCACCTGCGTCTGCCCGGGGGCGATCTTCGGCAGCGTGGCCACCATGGCGACGGTGAAGAGGTTGTCGCCCAGGTCCTTCACGCGGAATTCGCGCTTGAGCTGTTCGCTGGCCGGGTCGCCCTTGAGGAGCCAGGCCGACACGAAGTAGTGCTGCACCATGGCAACCCAGCCGTCGTTGGCGGGCGGCGGCGGCTCGATCTTGCCCTTGGCAATGTCCTTGAAATCGAGCTTATGGAACTTCTTCTCGTTGGTGTACGCGGCCGGGCCGGTGAAGGTGTTGGTGCCGAACATCGTGCCGGCGGCCACCGTGCCGTGGCGCAGCAGCTGCATGTAGAGCTGCGCATCGCGCGGCTGGTCGCTCACGTTGACGACCTCGTGGCGCACGCCGATGGCGTAGTCGCCGCGATGGAACACGTAGGTCTTGACGTACTTCAGGCCGCCGACGGGCGCGCTTTCGAAGCCCACTTCCAGCGTGTCCTGGCCTGCGGCCATTTCGCGCGGACCGGCCTTCGGCGCCATCGGCGTCAGGTGGTTGGGGAAGCGGTCGCCGGAATCGACCGGGTTCAGCAGGCCGGTCTGCGCCACGTAGCGCGTGGCCGGCGAGCCGTTCTCGAACAGCACGACGTGCTTGGTGCGATCGGCTTCGTCGTACTTGAGCAGTTCGAGGTAGTTGACCGTGGCGCCTTCGCTGTCGATCACCGCCTTGAACAGGTCGGTGGTCACGTTGACCTGCTCGCGCGGCGCGGCGGGCGCGGTCTGCGTGGGCACGGCGCCCGCGCTGCCGCTGGCGGCGGAAGCGGTTGGCACGCCATTGCTGGCGGCTGGCGCGCTGCCTGCCGGAGCGCTGGCCACGGCGGCCGGCTTGCTCGACGGCAGGAAGGTCGGCTTGTTGCCGTTGAAGACCTGCCATTGGTCCCACAGCAGCACCAGCGAGAAACCAAAAATCACCCACAGGATCGTGCGGCGGATATCGTTCATGACGAAGACTTCTTGTCGGAGGAGAGGAGAGACGAAAACAGCGAGCCTGGCCTGCCAGTGCGACGCTGTGATTTCGGTGGAACCGGATCGTGCCCGCCCTGGCACCAGGGCTGGCAGCGCGCGATGCGGTGCAGCGTGAGATAGCTGCCCTTGAGCGCGCCATGCACTTCCAGCGCCTCGATCGAATACACGGAGCAGCTCGGCGTGAAGCGGCACGACTGGCCGAGCCAGGGGCTCAGCAGCAGTCGGTAGCCCTTCACGAGGCCGATCAGCAGGCGTTTCATGAGGAGGAGGAGGAGGAGGGTGCAGCCGGAGGCACCGGCGCGCGTGCGGCGCGCGCCAGCAACTGCTGGAGTTCGGCCCGAACGGCGCCCTTGAGCTTGTCCGAGGAGGCGCTCACGAATTCCTTGCGGTCGAAACCCGCGCGCAGCCGCACCACGTGCGCAGCACGCGGCAGGCCAGTATCGGGCGCGGCGCTCACGGTGTAGATCTGGCGCTTGATGGCATTGCGCGTGACCGCGCGGCGCGCCCAGCGCTTGGGCACCATGGCACCCAGCCAGACATCGTCGGACGCGAACAGCGGCTGTGCGCTCGACGAAAGATCGAGCGCACAGCGGTGCAATGCGAAATGAGCAGTGCGCGCCACGGTGGCACCTGCGAGGACGGCCTGGAATTGCGCGCGGGTCTTGAGCCGCTGCATGGAAGCCGAGCCGTGTCCGCCGTTACGGGTCGGGCCAGAAGCGCTGGCTGCAGGAGCTGGCGCTGGCGGTTCGGCTGCTGGCAACGGCAGGCGGGCTGCCGTCAGACGGCCAGGCGCTTGCGGCCCTTGGCGCGGCGTGCGTTGATGACGGCACGGCCGCCGCGGGTCTTCATGCGGACCAGAAAGCCGTGGGTACGGGCGCGGCGGACTTTGGATGCTTGGTATGTGCGTTTCATGATGGTTCCTGATTCCCTGTTTCCGCAGGCAAAAAAGCCGCGGGCGCCGGAGAGCGTGTTTCGGATTGGCCCCCGAAAGACGCAATGAGGTTTTCAGGGAAACCCGCAATTATCGCAAACATTCGGCCCCCTAACAATCTTCGACTGGATTTGCGGGCCTTTCGCCGCCGCCGGCAGCGTGTGGATA